>CAUZVZ010000006.1:0-37031 GCA_963583605.1 Gemmatimonadales bacterium UBA6960 | reverse complement strand
CTGGACAAGATGCTCCACTCAGTCGTAGGCTCGTACTTTCCCTCTGAGACCCGTTGAATTTTTTCCGCGAGCGCTGTTTAGAAGAGACACCTGAAAGGAGACATCCGATGTCCGTACAACTTGGTGACGAGGTCCCCGATTTCACGGCGGAGAGCACGCAGGGGACGATCAACTTCCACGACTGGATTGGGGACGGCTGGGCCGTGTTGTTCTCACACCCCAAGGACTTTACGCCCGTCTGTACGACTGAGCTGGGTTCCGTGGCGTCCCTCCAGCCGGAGTTCGAGAAGCGCAACTGCAAGATCATTGGCCTGAGTGTCGATTCGGTCAACGATCACATCGCGTGGTCCGGAGACATCTATGAGGCCACCGGGCACGCGGTGGGCTATCCGCTCATCGGTGACACTGACCTGGCCGTCGCCAAGCTTTTTGGCATGCTCGAATCCGACGCATCAGGCAGTGCCGGGGAAAGGACGGCGGGCGACAACCAAACCGTGCGCAAGCTATTCGTGATCGGGCCCGACAAGAGAGTCAAACTCACGCTTACCTATCCCATGACCACGGGCCGCAACTTCCATGAAGTGCTTCGTGTCCTAGACTCGATCCAGTTGACGGCCAGCCACCAGGTTGCGACGCCGGCCAATTGGACGCAGGGTGAGGACGTGATCATCGTGCCCTCGGTTTCCAATGAAGAGGCCGAACAGAAATACCCGCAGGGATGGAGTTCCCCCAAACCGTATCTGCGGATCGTTTCGCAGCCGGACTAGGGACGATTTCGATGGGCGAGCCGAGGCCCCGCAGCGAAAGTGCTGCGGGGCCTCGAGTTCAATCCGTTCCGGCCAACTCCGCGTATACGGCGGTCAGGAACCGCCCGGGGTCGTCCAAACCGGCGTCCCATTCGGCGGTCGGGCGCGCGGCCACGACCTCATCGTAGCTGGCGCCCCCAGCCACGAGGGCGGTCACGCGGTCTTTCACCGTGAGGACCATGTCCCGGAACTCCATGACGTCTTCCCGAGTCGAGGGGTTGCCGTGGCCCGGAACGATCAACGTGTTCGGACCCGCCAGCCCGATTAGGGTCGCCAGCGCGTCGATCGTGCCCCAGAGCGTGCCGCCGTTGGCGGTGTCTATGTAGGGATAGCCCGTGGTCCGGAACACGTCCCCCGCGTGGATCACGTCGTCGTCACGGAAGTGGATGTAGCTGTCGCCGTCCGTATGGGCCGGTGCGAGCGGAGCGGCGTGAACCTCACCTCCGTTTAAGTGGATCGTGATGGCATCGCTGTACGTCAGAACGGGCAAGGCATCCTCCGGAGACTGTGCCGCCAGGCGGACACGGACTTCATCCCTTGCCAGGATCAGCACGCCCAGGCGGCCCAGGTTCTCGTTACCCCCCGTGTGGTCCCCATGAACGTGGGTGTTGATCAAGAACCGGATTTCCGCGTTTGAGATCCCTCGGATCGCGGCCACGATCTTGTCCGTGAGCGGCGCAAACTGGTCGTCGATCATGACGATGCCGTCCTCGCCCACGGAGACACCGATGTTCCCACCCTGGCCTGCAAGGTAGTAGACGCTCCCCGCGACGTGGTGCGCCACGACCTCGACATTGTCGAACCTTCCTTGTGCGTACGCTTCGGCCGGCGACAAGGCGCTCGCCACGGCCAGAATCAAGGCTCCATATCTGAGGTTGAAAAGAGTTTTCATGGGTTGGCTCCTAAATGAGTGTCGAAGAATTCGAAGACCTCGCTTCAAGGCGTGCTGGGACTCGAGGGCCTGCACCCAAGGATGAACATGAGGGCGCTCCGGGGATTCACACCAGGGCTCGATGAGTTGACGTTGGGCGGGCTACCTCCGATCCCCGTTGTCCAATAGGCTCAGCGGGACTGAGATCCCTTTGCGGCCCCTTACGGTAGCCGAAACACAAAGAGAAAGGGTCACTCGTTCAGTCGATCTCAGGATGGACGTATCCCGCCGGCAGAATGCCGTGCGGATCGGGCCGAATGCTGAGGTACGTGACCTGGTCGGGAATGAGCGTCCATGCGTGTAGCACCCCCTCCGGGATCACCACGATATCTCCCGCTGAGACTTCACGAATCCGGCCATTCCTGGAATCTCCCGACAATGTCGGCCCCACAACGTCGTCCGGCCCCGGCTCGGTCGCGTTCGCGATCGTTCCCCCAGTCAGGAGCGTACCGCCGCCCGACAGGATGTAGTACACCTCAGAAAGCTGAGTATGGGCCACCCCTCGGAGCTCTCCGTCGCTATCGTTGTCCCCGGTTCGGTGAAGGATTCCGACCGCGACGTTTCCGATGCCGATGTCGACGACCCTGAGCTGGTGGTCGATCGATCGACCCATGATCGCCAGTACACTGTTGATGTCCTCGCTGGTGATGTCTGCCGCGGACGTCGCCTGCGCAGCGCTCGACGCTGGGAACAACGTTACCAATGCCGTGACCAGAACCCATGCTTTCACGCGCATGCTATCTCCGTTGAAGGGGATGTTGTGTGGGGACCCACTGGAAAGGAAAACGGCCTACAAGACCTGTGCTTCGCGCATCACTGCTTCGCATTTCCGGCGGATTTCGGTGGCGACCTGGAACGGATCTCCGCTCACGTACTCGGCCCGGAACAGTTCTACGGAAAGCGCTCCGTCGTACTCTTTCTCGGCAAGCTTCTGGAGGATGCGCACCACCGGCGCGATGCCGTCGCCGGGAATCAGCCTGTAGGTGTTGTTGGTCAGCTCGCGGGGAGCATCGAGCAGATCCTGAAAGTGCGCATGGGCGAGCTCACCAGGCTCGAGCAGGTCCAGATCCTCGAATTTGCTCAGTCCCGACCAGAAGTGGAAAAAATCGAGCATGGGTCGGACGTTGGGATGATCCGCCTCGCGGATCATCTGGAGCGCTGATGACAGCGTCGCCAGGTGACTTGACGTGCGCAGGAATTCGATCATCGCCGTGAGGTTGTACTCGCCGGCGATCTCACCCGTTTCGCGAATGCAGTCCGGGGTTGCAGCGAAGTCCTCAGCGGTCACGGCCCGATTGGTGCTTGACGGGGAATAGATCTTCTGCAGTCCGAGGCTGGCAAACTGATCGCAACGACGTCTCCATGTTTCGAGCGACGCCGCGCGTGCGGGGCCCGGGATCCAGATGTCCTGTAAGCCCGCTGCGCCGCAGACCGGCGTCAGTCCCAGATCGCTCAGAAGATTCCTCGCGCTGGCCAACGTGCCGGTCTCGAGGAATCCATCGAGCAAGCGGTCGTTGAGCTCGACGTACTGGATACCGGCTCTCGCCCAACCCTCGAGCGATCCGCGGAATCCGGCAGCCCGGGACGTGTTCTGGTGCATGCTGAGCAGCATCTTACCGGCGGGTGCGGTCTGGGCTTGAGCCGCCTGGACCGAGCGGGCCAGCGGGGCCGCCAAAGAAGCCAGAACGAAGGTTCGGCGAGTCAGCATGAGCTTACTGTATCGTCAAGGTCGGGTAGCCGCCACAGGGGCCCGCCGACCGTCTGGTCACTCCGTCAGGTCGCTTCTCCGGAGAATCTCTCTATCTGGGGCCCCCCTGCCCCCCCCCCGGGGGGGGGCAGGCCCCAACCGCTTCCAGGAAAGCCTCCCCGTATCGCTCCAGCTTCAGCGGCCCCACGCCCGAGACGGCCAAGAGTTCCTCCTGCGTGGACGGACGTCCCTCGGCCATGGCCCGAAGGGTCTTGTCGCTGAATACGATATAGGCCGGCACACCTTGTCGGTCCGCGATCGACTTCCGGAGCTCTCGCAGGCTCTGGAACAGGGCTTCACCTTCATCAGAGAGGGGCCCGGGCTCCGCGACTCGATCGTATGACTTCGATGACCGCGGTCGGGGACTCTCCACGACGACGCTCATCCCTTCGGCTGCCAGGTCCTCGGTCCTGGCGCCGGTGCACCAGTCGCACGACGCGCCGCACGCGTCCATGTCCTCGCCGAAATGGCCGAGGATCTTCTGATGCCGGCACCCGCCGTTGTCCGCCAGTCGGAAAAGAGACTTGGTCCCCTCGATCTTCGTCCGAAAGAGATCGATGTCGTCGATGTCGCTCAAGAACCGCTCGTGCTGCTTCACGTCGGCCCACGAATAGAAGAGGAAGCAGTCGCTATCCAGACCGTCCCGACCCGCGCGCCCCATCTCCTGATACCAGGATTCGACGTCCTTGGGCATGTCTCGGTGGATGATGAAGCGTACGTTCGATTTGTCGATGCCCATGCCGAACGCGATGGTCGCGACGATCACGTCGGCGGCGTCTCGCGCGAAAGCCTCTTGGTTCGCCGCTCGATCCGCGTCTTCCATGCCCGCGTGATACGGCAACGCCCGTACCCCCTGGTCACAGAGGAAGTCGGCCATCTGATCCACAGCTTTGCGCGAGGCACAATACAAGATGCCGCTCTGCCCCGGCCGTGCCTGGACCAGCCCTGCGATTTCGCGGCGCGTGGGGCCGGTGCCCTTCTTTCGGCAGTAGATCTTCAAGTTGGGCCGGAAGAACGAGCCCTTAAAGCCCGCCGGCTTTTTCATGTCGAGCTGGCGGAGGATGTCGCGGGCCACGGCGTTCGTGGCCGTCGCCGTGAGCGCCAGCACGGGCACGTTGGGCAATTCCTCACGGAGCCTCTGTAGCCGCCGGTACGACGGCCGGAAGTCGTGGCCCCATTGGCTGATGCAGTGGGCCTCGTCCACCACGAGCAGTGAGAGCGGCCAGTTTCCGACCTCCCGGCTCAAGCGGCCGTCGAGCCCCTCCGGGGCCAGATAGACGAGTTCGTACTCACCGGCCCTCAGCGCCTGGAGCCTTCGCTCCCGCTCGCCCGGCTCCAGCGACGAGTTGATCGCCGCGGCCCGAAAGCCCAGCTCGCTGAGGGCATCGACCTGGTCCTTCATGAGGGAGATCAGCGGAGAAACGACCAGCACCGTGCCGTCCATCAAGCGGGCCGGCACCTGGAACGTCAGGGATTTGCCCGCCCCGGTGGGCATGAGCGCGATGCAGTCACGGCCCGCGATCACCGCCTCGATGACCTCTAGCTGGCCGGGGCGGAAGTCCTCGTAGCCGAATACATCGTGAAGAACGCCGAGGGGTGTGATGGCGCGGTCCGGGGTGGCAGCGCTCTCGGCAGGGTCCATGGTGGCCGGACCCGTGGTGATCGGGTCGGAGGTAATCGGGGGCTCCATGTTCGGGTGGCGGCTGCAAGACCCAACGTACACGAATGCATGGGGTGGCGAGAGGGGTGGATGGGCCTAAAGGCGGGGCGGTCTTCTATCGTTCCGGTTTTCGAGCGACCCAGATGAGGTGCCGAGCGCCCTTTCCTAGGTGCGCCCGCACGGGGATCTCCTCCACCTCGAAGCCGGTCGTCCTTAGACGCTTCGTGAACCCGGGGTCCGTACCGGCCGACCATACCGCGAGCAGGCCCTTGGGCCGGAGCGCCTCATAGGATGCGCGCAATCCGGCCTTCGAGTAGAGCCAATCATTCTTCTTGTGGGTCAATCCCTCCGGCCCGTTGTCGACGTCCAACATGATGGCGTCGAAGGATCGGATCTCCGCTCTCAGGATGACGGCGACGTCCACTTCGTGAATCGTGACGCGTTCATCGCGCAGAGGGTGACCGGCGTGCTCCCCGAGTGGGCCTCGGTTCCACTCGACCAGGCCGGGCACCAATTCGGCTACCACCACTTCCGCGCCGGGTCCGAGTTGGCGTAGTGCTGCAGCCAAGGTGAAACCCACGCCTAGGCCGCCGATCAGTACGCGGGGCCGCTCGCGTCCGGAGACCTCGGCGCATGGGATGTCAGCCAGCGCCTCGGCGGACCCGTAGGTTCGAGTGCTCATCAAGTCCTGGCCGCCCGGAACCTTGATCACGAAGTCCTCACCAGACTGGTAGAGACCGAGTTCACCGCCCTCGCCGGGTATCGGCGCGGTATCGAGCAATTTCAACACGGCTCTAGACATTTCCTGGACTCACTTCGGGCTCCCTGGCATGACGTCGCGCCTTCTTCCGCCATTTCCCCAATGGCTCCGCTTCCTGGAGTTTCTCTCTTGCGAGCCCTGCCATCAACGGGGTGCCTATTTGTCCAACCTTAGCGCGTCCGAAACCGAAGCCACCCTGGGGTGGCGTTCCGGGATTTCCCGCGTGTTGGTCGAGTCGGTGCTGGTGGTCGGGAGCATCCTCCTGGCCTTAGCGCTCGACGAATGGAATGAGAACCGGGAGTTCCAGGATCTCGCCGGCCGCTCGCTGGTCAACTTCGAGCGCGAAATACAACAGAACCGCCTCCGTCTGGAGGACGTCACCCTGTTCCACGTGGGGCTCCGGGACGTTCTGGCCAACATGGACGCCAGCGGCGAGCCCGCACCTGCGACCACGATCCGAAACATCATGGAGGGCTTTTAGCCCGCCATTCTCGTCAGCACAGCTTGGGAAACGGCAGTCGCTACCGGCGCCTTGCGATACATGGACTACGTCGTCGTCTCCGGCCTCTCGCTTACGTACGACCTGCGGGATCGTTTGGTCACCCTGAACCAGTCGGGGCTGAACGACCTTACTCGTGGGAGGCCTCCGAAGCGGGGAAACGGAGTTGCTGGTCTACACTGCGAACCGCTACATGCGGGAGTTGACGGCCGCCGAGCAAAGGCTCCAGGGGGTGTACGACCTCGTCCTCAGCCTCGTCGGGGAAACGATCGGGGCGCGTCCAAACACCACCGCGGTGGTCACTCCCTAGGCGGTCCGAAGCTCACTCCAGGGATAGCCCCCATCGCTCCGGGGAAAGTCCTTCGTCACTCCAGGGGGTGGCCCTCATCCCCGGGCATCATACCGTCGATGGTGATGACCTTGAGGCCAGGCCTCACTTGGGAAACCGGCACGAAGCCGATGGATCCGGGAATGACCGTGACCAGATCACGGAGCATGTCTGTGCTGAACACGGTCTTGGGCCCCGACGCCACTTCGCTTCGAAACATCTTGCCGATCTAGTACCGCCGGTACTGGTCCCCGCTCATGCTATAAATCTGGCTCAGGACCAGGTCGCGCTCGGGCGTGATCGCAGCCCTCACGAGCAGCGTGATCTGTGAGCGATCCTCCCAATATTGGCGTTCCGCCAAGAAGATGCTCCGGAGCTGGTCGAGGGACAGATTGTCGACGTCGACGTCCGGGTGGACGACGATGGCCACAGCCTCAGTGGTCTGGGCGCCGACCGTCGAAACTATCGGACCCACTGCCGCAATCGTGACGAGAGCTAGGACAGTTGCCCGCACCATACTCACCCCCTTCATGAACCCGCCAGCACGAAGCTGGCCTGCGCATAGAGACTACTCGTAGTTTCCAGCCCCTCGAACTGCTCGTAGCGATACTCCAACCGTAGAGCCAGGAAGATTCCAGGATCATACCGGACTCCGGCCACGATCCCGTCGTAGTTCATGGCCAGGGGCGCGAAAATGTCCTCGCCGGAAGGTACGATGACCTGCTCGACCCTGGCGTAGGGCTTCACCTCACTGTACGCGCCCGGTAGCCGGTAACCGACCTGGACGTACCACGCATCCGAGCCTGGGATGCTTCCGGAGCCGGTCACCGGATCATGGTTCACTCGTGTGTATTCGGCGAGAATCTCGGGCGCGTCACGGTCCAACACCGCGTGGACTGCGTAGATGCGCTCGTTGGCCTCGCTCAGGTCGTGCGCGAGGAGTCGGTCGGCGTAGAAGCTCGCGCCGACCTCCAGTCCGACGATCGAGATGGGCCGCGACCGCACCTTCGCCACAAAGGCTGGGCGGTCGTTGACGTCGCCCGCATCCCCAGCCCGCGCGATGTTCGCCGCCCTCCCGTTGCCCATTCCCACGCTATAGCCGAGCCCCAACGGCGACGTGGGCAATCCGCCCTCGGCGACGAGGCCGACGAAGTGGGTCGGGATCAGTCGGCTCCCGAACTTGATCATCTCCGGCCGCGCCACCGACGTTTGGAGCCAGGATCCATGGTGGAACGTCGCATTCCAATAGCCCACCGGCGTGTGGAACCGACCCGCTGAGATCTTGAAGAGATCGGAGAAATCGTATCGCACCTGGGCACGCTCGACCTCGATCGAATAGCCGGTGTCCTTACCTGTGACGGAGATCTCACCGAAAAACGTGAGTCCCTCGTCGATGTTGGCGATTACGTGGCCCACCATTTGCCCCATTTTGAAGCCCTCGGGGCGGTCCAACTCGGTAAGCAAGTAGTTGAAATCACCGAAGCCCATGACCCGGACTGCGGGATCATCGGCCGTCTGGCCCACCAGCCCAACAGTGGGCCAGAAGACTGCGACTAGTAAACCTAAACGGAGTCCACGCATTGCTTGGGCTCTCAGCACCGGTTGATGATGTATTTGAATCCCCGTTCCGAGCCGCCCCGCCCATGGTACGGCCCCGACCGACGCTCGGCCCCGCGCCAACGCTACCTGACCCTCGGTTCGTTAGCAACCAGGCCGCGAGGGTCACGTGCGATGCACCCGAGCCTCAATCGGCGAAGCGATTTACCCTCCATCTCCGCGTCCCGTCCCAATCGACCCATCCCCGGTTGAACTCGGGACGGAGGCCGTCACCCGGAACGCCGAAGAGGAACTTCGCGCCCCTCGCAACACCGTGCGAGTTCACGCCGATGCCTTGATACTTCAACGGCTCGGGGAATTCGTAGAGCCCCAGGTCGGTCCACTCGTGTCCGTCGACGGAGCCCCACGCTCGGGCCCGGTGCCCGTTCTTGCTGAGGCTGAGCCGCACGAACACGAGTGTGTCCGCGTCGAAGAGTCCCTCAGGGCCAAGCCTCTTCTCCTTCGCCATGGTCGGACCTTTGGGCGAAATACGGTACTGTATGCGGATTCCCTGATGCTCTCCTATCCGAAATACGCCAAAATATGGAGAACTCCTGGCGAGAGACGATCGCGCCATGACGCCGCCTTTGACCCAATCGTCCACCTCGGAGTTCGGGCCCGAGATAAAGAACGAATACCGATTGTCTACGCGGTCCGAGTAGTCGCGGTAGTGGTACAGGAAACTGTCGCGTTTGCCCCAGATATCCTCGGATCGCGCCCACACACCGCATACCTCCCCCGCCTCCGTCATGGATGGCGTGTAACCCCGCAACGCATGGAAGGGGAAGCCGGTGCTCCGACGAGTCCTCGACCACGGGTTCATGCGAGTCGCACTACGCGGGATTCGTTAAGTCGCGATCGGCCCAGTCGCAGCCCCTTTGAGGACTGAAGGAGCTCGAGGGAATTGAGAGAACCGAGTCGAGCGGTCGGGCCGGAACCCCGTTCGATTGGATTTGTTATATTTACGGCTAATCACACCCCTCCCTTCCCATGCGGACAGGTAGATCCAAATGAATGTCCGCACAGACACCCTCACGCTCGCGCTCATCCTGCTTTCGACTCCACTGGGATTGCGCGCACAGGCCGGGGCGGGCCAAGGCAACCCCGAAGCAACTCAGGAACAGACGGCCGATGTTGAATACGACCACGATTCGGCCGTTCGGGCGCGGGCCGTCCGAGCGCGAACGGGAATCGATGTGGATGGTCGTTTCGACGAGCCGGTCTGGGCGGACGCGCCCCCGATCACCGAGTTCATCCAGGAGGATCCGGCGGAGGGAGAGCCCGGAACGGAGCGCACCGAGATCCGTGTCGCCTATGACGATGACGCGATCTATATCGGGGCCATGCTCTTCGACCGCTACCCGATCACGACGCGACTCAATCGGCGCGATACCGGGAGCGGCGACTTCGACTACATCACGGTGAGTCTGGACAGCTACCACGACCATGAGACGGCGTACCAGTTCAGCGTGAATCCCTCGGGTGCGATTCGCGATGCAGTGTCGTCGAGTGGCGGCGGAGGTGGGGGTCGTGGCGGGGGCGGGGGCGGCGGAGACAACTCGTGGGACCCCGTCTGGGATGTCGCGACGCGGGTTACCGAGGCCGGCTGGTCGGCGGAGATGCGGATCCCGTTCAGCCAGCTTCGGTTCAGCCGCGCCGAGGAGCAGGTGTGGGGCATTCAAATCAAGCGAAACATCCACCGTAACCAGGAGCGGGTAGCGTCTCCCTTTACGCCGACCCTGGAGCGTGGAGGAGCCTCGCGGTTCACGCATCTCGATGGGATCGAAGGCATTGAGCCCGGTCGGAGGCTCGAGCTTCTGCCCTATGTCGCGGCCCGTAGCGAGTACCTTCAGTTGGAGGCCCCCACGGGTATCAACTTCTCGAACCCGTATCAGACCGGATCCGACTACTTCGGCCAGGTCGGTCTGGACCTGAAGTACCGGTTGGCGTCGAACGTGACGCTGGACGCCACAGTGAACCCCGATTTCGGCCAGGTGGAGGTGGATCCTTCCGTGATCAATCTCACGGCCTTCGAGACCCGGTATCAGGAGCGTCGCCCATTCTTTGTCGAGGGTGGGGATCTGTTCCAGATCGGAGAAGGGAGCACTGGCGGCAGCACGGGACGGGCTCCTCAGTTGTTCTACTCCCGTCGGATCGGACGACCCCCGTCCGGCTCAGTCCCTTCGGAGGCGGTGTTCTCCGATAAGACCTCTGCCACGACCATCATGGGTGCCGCAAAGGTAACCGGGAGGGTGGGGGACGGTTGGTCGCTCGGTCTCCTTGAGGCGGTCACCGCCCGGGAAACCGCAGCGTACATCGATGCGAACCAGGCAGTGGATGACGCCGTGGTCGAACCCGCAACGAACCACCTGGTGGGGAGGGTTCGAAGACAGATCAGGGGCGGGGAGACCCGGTTCGGGCTTTATGGCACGGCCGCGAACCGGAGACTGGCGGGGACGGGGATGGATGGAAGACTTCACTCGGCGGGGTACTCCGGAGGTGCGGACTTCGCCCACGAGTGGGCCAATCGAACCTACCTGATCACCAGCATGTTCTCGGGGAGCTACGTGCAGGGAGATCCCGCCGCGATCACACGCACACAGCGGTCCTCCACCCGGTACTATCAGCGTCCCGATGCGAACCACTTGACCCTGGATGAGGGTGCGACCTCTCTAGCCGGATACTACGCGGTGCTGACCGTCGCGAAGCAGGCCGGAGCGCTCGGTGCGAGGGTTGCGATGTCAGCCACCAATCCGGGCTACGAGGTGAATGACCTCGGATTCCAATCCGCTTCGGACCGACTCATCATCGACACGAATTTCAGTTATAACCACCCGGACCCGGGTGAGATCCTGAGGCAGTGGAACGTTCGGTGGAGTCCGGACGCCGTATGGAACTACGCCGGTGACCGGCTCTTCACCGAAGTGAACGGTAACTTCGGCTGGCAGTTCCTGAACTACTGGGGCGGATCGGTGAGATTCGGCTACAACCCCGTCCACGGCGACGATCGGCTGACGCGTGGGGGACCGATGGCGGCCAGCCCGAGGAGGGTCTATGGCACTGCGAGCCTCAACTCGGACGGAAGACGCGTCGTTGTGGGCCGCCTAAACTATCAGTGGGGCGTCGAGAGCGACGATTCCTGGGACAAGAGCCTCAGCTTGGACCTGACAGCGACCCCGAGCGAGCGGCTCAGGGTTCAGTTCGGTCCGTCCTTCACCAGACGCCACGTATCTGCCCAGTACGTTTCCTCAGTGGAGGATCCTCTTGCCATCCAGACTTACGGTAGCCGCTACATCTTCGGAGGACTCTCTCAGACCACGGTCTCTTTCGAGACGAGAGTGAACGTCACGTTCACCCCCACGCTATCCTTCCAGCTCTACGTCGAGCCCTTCCTTTCCACCGGAAACTACCGTGAACTGAAGGAGTTCGAGCGTCCAGGCGCGTTCAAATTCCTGGAGTACGGAACCGATGTCGGGACGGTTTCCCGGGACACCGACGGCAGCTACTTGATCGATCCGGACGGAACCGGCCCCGCCGCGCAGTTCGGGGTATCGGATCGCGACTTCAGTTACCGTAGCCTCATCGGGAACGCAGTGCTCCGTTGGGAGTGGCGACCGGGCTCGACGCTGTTTCTCGTGTGGCAGCAGAGCCGGATCAACTCACTCAGGGGAGACGGCGTCAACGGGACCGATCCCTGGATTGGCGACTTCGACGTGGGCCGTGACATGAGCGACATGTTCGCGACGCCCGCGGACAATATCTTCGTGATCAAGGTGAGCTACTGGCTGAATCCCTAAAAGGCTGTTGAAGGAGTACAGCGGGTCGCGCACAGAGCCATGAGTGATATAAGCTTACGAGTTGAAGGGTTGGGGTGGCACGGCCCCATCTCCGTTGTTGGAGCTCCTAGCCGTAGCTATAGCTATGGCGTCGTCGCTCCGCCTAGGATCTGGGGTCGTGGCATCCCCAGCGCGGACCACTGCACTTCTTCAACAGCCTTCTAGGAGGGCCAACATGACCATGATAGTCGACAACCTCGTCAACGAGTTCGCAGAGCGCCGGCTCACCCGTCGCGAGCTTGTGGCGGCGCTCACGGCGGTTTTTGCGGCCGGCACATCGAAAGTGGCCGCGCAGACGTCGGCAGCCGGGCAGACGGCTCAAGTGATCCAAGGCCAGACGTTGAACCACGTCTCGCTCGCCGTGACGGACGTTGAGCGTTCGGCGGAGTTCTATCAAAGATTGCTCGGCCTGGACGTGGTGAGCCGACCGGGCAATGGTGGGATCAACCTCGGCCTCGGCTCGAGTTTCCTGGGCCTGTACGCCTTGCCCAATCCCGGTAGCGTCAACCATTTCTGTATCGGGGTCGACGGCTACGATGCGGCCCGCATGAGTGAAGCACTGGGGCAGCTCGGAGTGGAGTCACGCATCAGCACCAATCCGCTGGGCAGGACCAGCGGTGGTGATCAGCTATACTTCAATGACCCGGACGGGACTCCTGTCCAGTTGTCCGCGAACGGATTTCAAGGATAAATCACGGCAGAGGATGAAGAGATCTGTTCAGTCGATATCGCGTAGATAACGTCCCGCTCGTATTCCGAGGTCCTTTTCTCGTCTACGGGTATGTGTTGGGGTCGCTCTGGTTCACGTTCCTGCTGCTACTGCGTCTGACCGTGGCCGTTCGGGTAACAGGTAAGCAAAATGTCTCGGCCGACTCGAACTATATCTTCTGCCAGTGGCATGAGTCCGGTCCCTTGTCCTTGCAAGGGTGGACTCCGCGGCTTCCGGCCTATCTTCGCCATCGGCCTCACGCGTGGATGCAGCATCCGGCTTGGTACACGAAGCCGGTTGCCGTGCTTCTGAGTCTGATCGGTGTGCAGAGATTCATCCTCGGATCGACGGGGCACGACGGACGCCGGGCTGCCGACGAGCTGGTGACGTACCTGAAGGATGGGTATTCGACGCTCATCGTCCCGGACGGACCCCATGGGCCGGCCCGAACGCTGAAGAAGGGCGTCCTTCACATCGCTCTTCAGAGTGGTGTGCCGATCGTACCCCTGCACATTTCGGCGACGAGGTCCCTACGATCCTCTTCCTGGGATCGAAAGATGCAACCCCTGCCTTTTTCTACCATACACGTGACCGTAGGATCTCCCATCGTCGTAACGACGAGCACCTTCGAAGAGAGCTTTGAAGAGCTTACACACGCATTGGGGTAGACCCAGGGTCGCGCTGACCTGCGCGCTTCTGTGGATCTTGTCCGCTTGCTCGTCCCCACCCCCGGATGGGGCTGAGTCTGTCATCCTCGTGCACGGCTTGGGCCGTACGCCCGTATCGATGACGATTCTCGAATCGCGCCTTGAGAGCGCCGGCTTTCGCGTTGTCAGTTTTGGATATCCATCGACATCGGAACCCATGGAAGCCCTCGTCGATCGGCTCGAAGTCGAAGTGGAGCTGTGCTGTGGTCACAAAGCAGAAAAGGTGCATTTCGTCACCCACTCGATGGGCGGAGTTTTGGTCCGGAGCTACCTTGGCCAGCAGCCCGAAGCGCATGGGGGGCGGGTGGTCATGTTGAGTCCCCCGAGCCAGGGGAGCGAATTGATAGATGCCTTCGCCGACTCTCCGCTGCTTCAGTCCCTCGTGGGCCCTGCCGGTTCGCAACTCAGAACCGACTCCACGGGCATCTCGGGTCAGCTGGGGCCGGTGCGATTCGAGTTGGGGATCGTCACCGGCGACCGGAGCCTGAGCCCGCTGGGTTCGTGGCTCATTCCAGGACCGGATGACGGTAAAGTGGGCGTGGACCGGGCCAGGGTCGACGGGGCGGCGGATTTCATGGTGGTTTCCGCGACACACACGTTCATCATGAACCGCAGGGATGTGGCTGAAGAGGTCGTGAGCTTTCTCCGGGAAGGTCGATTCGGTTCAGGCTCTGAGCTTTAATCCGTAACTCCGCGTCACACCGGGCCAGGGTCGACGGGGTGGCAGGCCGCACGTCCCCGGGGACTTCTTGCAGTTTCGCACGGGTTGGAAGCATGTTGTCCAGCATGTTGAATCCTCTCGCAGTCCTGACCGTGGTCCTTGAGAGTCGACGCTTTTTCGGGAGAGCGTCGTGCGCGGGTGGGCACGCCAGAGCGGGCTCGTTGACTGGACTCGTCGTCGTGGTGATGGCGATTCTGTCGATGGGGGCCTGCGCCGCCGAGCCCTCCGGGGAGTCCGCAACCAGGGCTAGCGCCACCTCAGTGGACGCCCAACCGGACGCTGAGGCCATTCGGCCGTTCACCATCGAGATCGCCAATGACGCGCTAACCGATCTGGACGAGCGTTTGGCGCGCACGCGTCTTCCCGATCAGATTCCCGGAACGGACTGGGACTACGGGACGAATCGGTCATACCTGGAGGAGCTTCTCGCCTACTGGCAGGACGGCTTCGACTGGCGTGCCCAGGAGCGAATGCTCAACGAGTTCGATCAATTCAAAACCGTCGTCGACGGGGTGGATGTGCACTTCATCCACCAGCGCTCCGCCGTGGTAGGCGCGACGCCGCTGCTCCTCACGCATGGATGGCCGGGCTCGTTCGTGGAGTTCACCAAGATCATCGGCCCGTTGACCGACCCCGAGGCCTACGGCGGCGACCCGGCGGACGCGTTCCACGTGGTCATCCCGTCTCTGCCGGGGTACGCTTTTTCGGGCAAGCCCACGGAGAGGGGCTACAACCCCGAGCGGATGGCGGACGTCCTGGCTGGGCTGATGGAGCGGCTGGGGTACGAGCGATACGGCGCCCAGGGCGGCGACTGGGGAGCCATCATCAACAGGGTACTCGCGGCCCACTATGGGGACCGCCTCATCGGGCTCCACTCCAACTTCATGACGGCTGGGCCACCACCGGGCAGCGCCGACCCGAACGAGGGGGTGTCTGCCGAGGAGCAAGAGCGCAGACGCGAGCGTGCGGAGGCGTTCGCCGCCGCCCGTGGCTACCAGGCGATTCAAGGCACCAAGCCCCAGACACTCGGGTACGGGCTCAACGATTCCCCAGCTGGACTGGCTGCCTGGATCGTCGAGAAATTTCATGGATGGAGTGACAACGACGGGAACGTCGAGAGCGCGTTCACCAAAGACGAGATGCTGACGAACATCACGCTCTATTGGGTGACGGGGACGATTACTTCTTCGAGCCGGATCTACTACGAGTCCAGGAACACGCCGCCGACTCGTCCCGTGGGTTATATCAACGTGCCAACGGGTGCCGCGATTTTCCCGAAGGAGATCAGCTTCGCACCACGCCGTTGGGCAGAGGCGCGCTACAACATTGTGCGCTGGACGCTCATGCCGCGTGGCGGGCACTTCGCGGCGCTCGAGGAGCCGGAGCTGCTGGTGGATGACATCCGCGCGTTCTTCAGAGAGTTGACGGGCACATGACAAGCGCGTTGTGGCGCTGTGGCGCGTCGCTGGGCCTGCTGTGCGCCCTCCTGATGCTGTGGCCCGTAGACGTCGCCGCTGCTCACGGCGTGGCGCAGGACGACGCGTCGTTCTTCCTCACCAACGTGGGCGCAGCCATTGGGCCGTTCATGTATCTCGGCGCCAAGCACATGTTCACCGGCTACGACCATCTGCTCTTCCTCGTGGGCGTCCTGTTCTTCCTGTACCGCATCAAGGATGTGGTCCTCTACGTGAGTCTCTTCACTCTGGGACACAGCGTGACGCTGCTTGTGGGCGTTCTCTGGGGGGTGCAGGCAAACCCGTTCGTCGTCGACGCTATCATCGGCCTGTCCGTGGTCTACAAGGCGTTCGACAACATGGACGGATTCCGCCGCTTTATCGGTGTCCAGCCGAACACCAAGGCGGCGGTCCTCGTTTTCGGCCTTTTCCACGGATTCGGTTTGGCGACGACGATTCAGGAGTTGTCGATCTCGCAGGAGGGTCTGGTCACGAACATGCTCAGCTTCAACGTCGGTGTGGAGATCGGCCAGATCCTTGCGCTGATGGGCGTGCTCATCGCCCTGAGTTTCTGGCGCACACGGGAGGGCTTCTTGAGACATGCGTTCGTGACCAACGCCCTGCTCATGGCCGGCGGTTTCATGCTGATGGGATATCAGATCGTCGGATATTTCGTGAACGCCTCGTGAGGCGGGCGTGACGGATTCGACGGCCTCAGACCGAGGCGCTCCCGAATCGTACGTCTCCATGGCCCCGGTTCCCGATCCCCCTTCGAAGGCCAAATTGGCTTGGGCGACGCTGGCGGCGCTGCTCGTGGCCGGAATCGTGCTCGTCGCCACCGTGTTGCCGGCCGAGTACGATATCGATCCCCTGGGAATCGGCGAAGTTTTGGGGCTACGCGTCCTTTCGACACCCGGGAGCGGCACGATTCCCGTACGTTCGGACGGCCTCAGCGCCTACCGGAGCAGTTATCGCACCGACCTGCGGATCTTCGAGCTCGAGCCCGGGGGGTTCGTGGAGTACAAGTATCGGCTGGAGGCAGGCCGAGCGATGGTGTATTCGTGGACCGCGACCTCCTGGGTCCGCTCCGAGATGCACAGCGAAGCCGACACTTCACCGATCGGCACGGCCGAGTTCTTCGAGGTCGCGGAGGAGACGCTTGCGCGGCACGGCAGCTACGTCGCCCCATTTCCAGGGATCCACGGCTGGTACTGGCTCAACGAAACCGACGGCCCGGTCACCGTGACCCTGCACGCCGCAGGCTTTTTCACCACGTCTACCGAGTTTCTGGAAGGAGTGGCGCCCATGGTGCGGGAGATCACCGGGACGCCGGACTCCACGGCTTACCGGCCTTACTTCTAGGTAGAATCAGACAAGGCGCCTCTTGCGGATGGCTCGCTCGTGGATGCACTCGGGGTGCAGGCCCAGGAGGCGATCGCCAACGCCAGGGAGGCCGCAAGCGGGACGAGGGGGCGCGTGAAGTGCTCGGACGGTTTCCGAAGTCGGTTTCCGAAGTCGGATTACGTGTGGCACTCGCACCTCCACCTCCTGGGCCCACCCAGTGCGGGATACTGGGTGGGCGTCTGTAGAGTTCTCGCCTTACTCCGGGATCGCCCGGTCCCGCTCCAGATCGCGGGGGGAACTCAACGTGGGATGCGGCACGAGCACCCGCCAGTACCCCGAGGGGTGTATCTCCTCGGACTTTACGGGATGCGTTAGGGCTGCCCGTTGACGCTGATGTCTCCGTCGCTCAACCTGATCCTCGTGATGACCTTCGACGAATTCTCCCGCCTGGCCCAGGAGGCTTTTGAGAGCGTTCCCAAGGCGTATCGGGAGGGCGTGGACGGCGTCATGAACGTCGAGGCGGCGGAAGCCCATCCGGAGCTCCCCGGCGTGCTCACCTTGGGCGAATGTCTCACTCAGGACTTCAACTCTGAGTGGCAGGGTCCCGAGACCACTCGATCACGCGTGGTGCTCTACTACGGCTCCTTCCGCGAGATGGCTGAGGAAGATCCCGACTTCGACTGGGAGGGGGAGCTCTGGGAGACCCTCACCCACGAGCTCCAGCACCACCTGGAGTCCTTGGCCGACGAAGACGCGCTCGAGGCCGTGGACTACGCGATGGACGAGTCGTTCAAGCGGGAGCGGGGCGAGGCCTTCGACCCCTGGTACTTCGAGTGGGGAGAGCCGGTGGGTGAGGGCGTGTGGCGGCTGGAGGATGAGGTGTACATCGAGCGTGTCCTGACCGCGAACGAGTTCGACGGCCTGGAGGAGATCGAGTTCACCTGGATGGACCAGTCCTACCGGTTGCCGCGGCCGGAGGAACTAGGTGACATCCACTTTATCGTAGTGGACGGTACTGAGTTCTACGTGCAGGTCATTCTGGTCCGGCGGGCTCCGTGGCGGCAGCGGCTCCGTGGCGCGTTCCGCTCCGAAGGACCCACGGTGCTGGAGAGCCGCGCTGAGGCACGTCGGGTCGACAATACGCCTAGGTAGTGCCGGTGACGTTTTTAGGCATTTCGTCCGCCGGGTCGAGCCAGGTCATCCACTTCGAGCAGGCACGGCATCAAATGGTGGAGGAACAGATCGAGGCGCGTAGAGTCACCGATTCCCGGGTTCTCGAGGCGATGTCGCGGGTCCCTCGCCACGAGTACGTCCCTGTGCAACAATGACGAATCCGACGAGCTGTCCGGCTTTGCGCCTCCCACGCGCACGCTGGTGTGGGACATCGAAGATCTGGACGATCCCGTCCTGGCCACCGAGCACTTCGGCGTGACGACCTCCACCGACCACAACCTCTACATCCACGGTCACCTCATGTACCAGTCCAACTACGCGAGCGGACTCCGGATTCTGGATGTGTCCGATCCCGACAATCCCGTGGAGGTCGGGTTCTTCGACAGCGTGACCTGGACCGACTCGCCAGGGTTTGACGGCTCGTGGAGCAATTACCCCTTCTTCGAGAGCGAGGTGGTGGTGTTTACGAGCCGCAACGAGGGCCTGTTTGTGGTGAGGGGCCAGGAAAGTTAGAGTCGAGGGCTCAACGCATTCTGTCTCACGCGTAAGTCCGTCCAACGCACTGGGGAGCCCTCGCCGTATGTCCACGATTAGCCTTGTTGTCGCAGCCTTGCTGATCGCCGCTCCTGCCGTCGCTCAGATCACGAACGACCCGTTCCCGGAGCCGATCCCGGCATCCGAGGGCATGATCGTCGTCGGGCTCGAGGAATTCGCGGTTCTCCCCGACGTCGACGGAGCGCCGGCCCGGCCCATGGTCCTCGTCGACGAGCCGGGCTCCGGCCGTCTTTTCGTCAACGACATGTGGGGCCTCGTCTACTCGATCAGCTACGACGGGAGGGTGACCCGCTACCTCGATGCCCGTGAGTCGAGGTGGGAGGTCGAGGTGGAAACGCCCGAACGCGCACCGATCATGGAAGTCGGGCTGCAGAGCTTCGCTTTTCATCCGCACTTCAACGTGCCCGGCACCGCGGGATACGGGAAGCTCTACACGTGGATCGACAGGGATGACACCACTCCCGACCCGGACTTCGTTCCCGGTGGGGGCGACGACACGCACGACATCGTCCTGCTCGAGTGGACCGCACGCAACCCGGCCGCCGCCACGTACGATGGTGGCCTGCCGAGGGAGCTGTTCCGCGTGGAGCAGCCGTTCGAGAATCACAACGGCGGCCGCATCGGATTCAACCCGACCTCGTCGCCGGGCGATTCGGATTTCGGTCTGCTGTATATCGGCTTGGCGGACGGCGGCGCTGCGGGCGACGAGCTGGACATTGCGCAGAACCTCGGCTCGGTGTTCGGCAAGATCCTGCGGGTCCACCCGCTGGGCTCCAACAGTGCGAACGGGCGCTACGGCGTGCCCGCGGACAACCCCTACGCCCGAGACGGTGTCGACCGCACGCTTGGGGAGATCTACGCGTCGGGGATTCGCAATCCGCAGGGGTTCGACTGGGACGCGGTGACCGGTGATCTCCTCATGGCCGACATCGGCCAAAGCGTGGTCGAGACGCTCAACGTCGTGCCGGCCGGCGGTGACTTGGGCTGGAACACGTGGGAGGGGAGCTACCGAGTGGTGAGCAACACTCGGGTCGAACTGTCGAACCCAAGGGGGGAGCCTTGGATCACTTACCCGGTGGCTGAGTTCGACCAGGACGATCCCCTACTCCAGCCGGGTTCGGCGGCCACGGGCGTGGTGGCGTACCGGGACGATCTGATCCCGCAACTCACGGACCGGGTGCTCTGGGGCGATCTGCCGAGTGGCGAAGTTTTCCACGTGCCCGCCGACGGCCTCCGGGGTGGCGGACAAGCCGCCATCCGGAGGGTGCTGTTCCGCGATGGCGGAGCGACGAAGACGCTGCTCGAGCTGGTCCAGGCTAAGAACGCCGATCAGGGCCGGGAGCCGACACCTCGGGCGGATTTGCACTTTGGGCGGGGGCCGGGGGGGCGGGTGTTCTTGTTGAACAAGTGGGATGGTGTGGTGCGGGAGATCGTGCGGTAGGTGGAGTCTTACTTACGAATATGCTCTCCCTCGCGTCCATTGGCTGGACAGTTCTGAGGTGTGGGTTCGATGGGAGGGGAATGATCTCACAGTCGAAACGGGAGGGATTATCGGTTCTGCTAGGGCCTGAGGACCTGGAAGCCTGCACCGGGGTCCGTCGATTGTTTCAGCGAGCGGCTCCAGGAAGTGCTAGCGGCTGCCCAGGGGTGAGATTAGGGCTCTCTGCTCTCAACTTCGACGGGTTGCCGCCCACGGCGTTGATCCGCATGATGAGCGCCTCTTTATCGAATCGGAGGCGCAATGAGCAGGAATCGACCGGGCCAGGCGCTCACGTTTGTGGGGCAGAAGCTCACGGTAGCCGGAGCGCTGCTACTGACAATCTGTTTGGCGCCGGTCCAGGCGCAGAGTCAGAACACCGCGTTGATCCCCGCGCCCTTCCGGGAGGAACGCCACGCGGAGTTCCTCGAGATCGCGAGGCAGGGAGACATCGACTGCCTGCTGATGGGCGATTCCATCACCGATTGGTGGCGCCGGGACGGCCTGGCGGTATACCAGGAGAACTTCGGATCGCTGAAGTGCGCCAATTTTGGAATCGCGGCCGACCGAACGCAGGGAGTTCTCTGGCGATTCGCGAACGGTGAGCTCGACGGATACTCGCCGACGCTCATGATGTTGATGATCGGCACAAACAATCTCAGGGGTCGCGGAGAGACGCCGGCCAATTCTCCGGAAGAGATCGCGGTGGCCATCACGGCCATCGTGACGAGCTTCCGCGCCAAGTTCCCTGAGGCGAGAGTCCTCGTCCTAGGCGTCTTCCCTCGCGGCGCGGAGCCCGGCGGGCAGTACCGCGACCCGATAAGACGCATCAATAGCATCATCTCCGGGCTCGACGATGGCGAGTACGTGCGTTACATGGACATCGGCGACCGGTTCCTGGAGCCCGACGGCTCGATTTCCGTGGAGGTCATGGCGGATGGGCTGCACCCCACCGAGCTGGGCTACGAGATCTGGGCGGACGCGGTCATGCCCACGTTCAGGGAAATGCTGGGAGCGAATTAGGTGACTCGAGGCTGGACCGCCGCGCTGGCGTGCGGGATCGTCGGTCTCTGGGCCCAGACTGAGCTTGAGGCGCAGGCGACCGCCGCCGGTGTGCGCGTTGAACGATTGCTCGACATGCCGATCATCACGCCCGACCTGCATGCGAGCATCGGAGAGAACATCCAGGGCCCGTCCCTGATTCGCGTCCCGAAATGGGTCGAGGATCGGCTCGGCGACTACTATCTCTACTTTGCCGACCACAAGGGACGCTACATCAGGCTGGCGTACGCCGCCGACCCGCTGGGTCCTTGGCATATCCATCCCGGCGGCAGTCTGCAGATTGCCGACTCGTATTTCCTGACGGCTCCGCCGGATGTGCCGCCGGAACAGGCGGCGCGACTCCGCGCAGCGCCTTCCAACTTTGGACACGACCGCTTCGTCGAGGCGACGACTCCCCACATCGCATCACCCGACGTGCACGTCGACGACAAGAATCGTCGCATCGTCATGTATTTTCACGGACTCGAAGGCGTGAGCACGCAACGCTCGCGAGTGGCCACCTCCATCGACGGCATTCACTTCGAGGCGAAACCCGAAACCCTCGGCCGGACGTATATGCGGGCTCTTCAGCACGGGGGGTACACCTACATCATGTCGATGCCGGGGCAGTTCTACCGGTCTCAGGACCCATTAAGCGGGTTCGAAGAGGGTCCCCGTTTGTTCAACGCCGACATGCGTCACGCGGCGCTCCTGAAACGGGGTGAGACGCTCTACGTCTTCTGGACACAAGTGGGCGAGGTCCCGGAGCGAATCATGCTGAGCACGATCGACATCTCGGGCGACTGGACGACGTGGTCGGAGACATCAGGCGTGGAAGTGTTACGCCCGGAGTTCGACTGGGAGGGTGCCGACGCGCCGCTCGAGCCCTCCGTCCGAAGCACCGCTTACGGCCACGTCAACCAGCTTCGTGACCCGGCGATCTTCGAGGACGCATCAAGCGGGCGTGTCTTTCTGCTTTATGCCGTGGCGGGCGAGAGTGGGATCGCGGTCGCCGAAGTGCATTTCAACGAGTAGGGGTGGTGGCCCGCGCGCGATACGCTTGCCGCCCCACACGCCTTAGGCGCATTTTGTCCGTCGCATACGCCCGATCGTTCTCTTTCGTGCGGGGCCGAGGGGCCCCAGCATGATACGGGCGTCGTTATTCTCGTTGAGCGCCGTCGCACTTACGCTCGTCACGACCGCGCCCGCTCCGTGGGACGACCGCTCCACCCTAGACGGAGCCGCCCCGGACGAAGCCACCCCGCAGGCAGAGGGATTCCCTCGGGAGTACTACTTCTCCCGTGCGGTGTATAGCGGATACGGGGGTGGGTTCCGACGCGGGGGATCCAGATGGGCTATGGACTACCCGAAGGCCGACCAGATCTTTCTCTCGTTCATCGACCGCCTGCTACCCAACCTCGACGCCTACGAGCGGGAGCACCCCATACGTTTGGACGACCCGGAGCTCCGCCGCTTCCCGTTCCTGTACATGCTCGAGGTGGGCAGCATGGCGCTCAGCCAGCCGGAAATCGAGGGGCTCCGGGACTACCTGCTCGCGGGCGGCTTTTTGGTCATCGACGACTTCTGGGGGACGCGACAGTGGGCCAACTGGGAGTACGAGATCCAGCAGGTGCTTCCCGGCTACGAGACGGTCGACCTGACCCTCGACCATCCGATATTCACGGCCTTCTACGAGATCACCGGGATCCTTCAGGTCCCCAACGTCAACAACGGCATCCGTGGCGGACCAACGTACCAGTCGGACGGCTACGTCCCCATGGTCAAAGGGATCCACGACGACAACGGTCGTCTGATGGTGATCATCAACTGGAACACCGACCTCGGCGACGCCTGGGAGTGGGCGGACAACCCCCGATACCCGCTCAAATACTCGACGTACGCGTACGAGATGGGCGTCAACTTCATCGTGTACGCGATGAGTCACTGAGGCGGGGCGCCCATATGAGCGGGTTGCACCCCCATACGCCGTAGACGCATCTTGTCCGCCATGTCCGATCCAGTCGCCCGCCTCAATACCGACACTACGGCCCCGGAAGGCACGACCAAGGGATCAGAGCGATTCATCGTCGTCACCAACTGGTTCGAGGAGCTTCGCCGGCGGATGGGTAACTGAGCCCCGCAGCGACCCACTAAACCATGACCTGCCGAACCATGAATTCCGAACGAGCCCGAGTCCGCGTCGTCGCCGTCGCTCCAGCCGTCGCTCTCACCCTCACCCTCATGGGCATCGCCTGTGCCGACTCCCCGCGGCCCATCGACGTGGTCGAAGCGACCATCGCGTCGCTTCAGGACGAGATTCTCTCAGGACGGACGACTTGCCGATTCGTGGTGCAGGCTCATCTCGATCGGATCGAGGCGTATGACGAGGCCACGGTGAACGCGATCACCGTCGTGAATCCGAACGCCCTGGCGCGCGCCGATAAGATCGACGCCTTGATTGCGGCAGGCGACCCACTTGGGCCGCTTTTTTGTGCCCCGCTCCTCGTGAAGGACAACTTCGACACCCACGATCTTCCGACCACCGGTGGATCGATCGTACTCATGGGAAACGTTCCACCGGACGATGCTTTCATGGTACGACGCATTCGCGAGGCGGACGCGATCGTCATCGCGAAGACGAACATGGCGGAGTGGGCGTTCAGCCCGAGACAGACGGTGAGCTCCTCGTACGACACGACCGCGAACGCCTACGCGCTCGACCGTGTCCCGGCCGGGTCCAGCGGAGGCACCGCATCGGGGGTGGCCGCGAGCTTCGGGGTCGCCGGATTGGGGAGCGACACCGGGAACTCCATCCGCGGACCCTCTTCGCACCTGGCGCTCGTCGGCATCCGGTCCACCATCGGGCTGACTAGCCGCGACGGGGTCATCCCGCTCGCCTTCGACCGGGACATCGCCGGGCCGATGGCCCGCACCGTCGAGGACGCAGCGAGGATGTTCAACGTGGTGGCGGGATACGACCCAGCTGACCCGTACACTGAGGCCGGGAGAGGGCGCAAGGAAGCTGACTATACGGTTGCGCTGGTTGAGGATGGGCTCCGTGGGGCGCGCATCGCTGTGATGCGGGACCTCGTCGATACTGAGGATGCGGATAGCGCCGTCGTGAGAGTCTTCGAGCAGGCCGTGGCCGACTTGGCGCGGCTCGGTGCCGAAATCGTGGATCCGTTCGACTTCGACGTTCAGGAGCAGCGCCGCCGTCCCAACATGGGCTGCAGACGCTTTCGCTACGACATGCACGTCTATCTGGAGTCGTTGGGAGAAGGGGCGCCCATTCGAGACGTCCTAGAGGTGTTAGAAACCGGTCAGTACTCCGATTACGTGGAGGGTTCGCTCCGCAGGAACGAAGAAACGCCCCTGGACGTCCATCCGGCGGACCGCGACCCTCCGTGTCCGGACTACCTTGAACACGACGGAAGACAGGGCTTTCTGTCGGTCTTGGTCGAGGCGATGGACGTGGCCCGCGTCGACGCGGTGATCTACCCCACATGGCGTAACCCCCCGGCCCATATCGATCGCGCAGACGAGGAGTACCGCGGCGACAACAGCCAGATCGTGGCCCCCGCGACCGGAATGCCGGCGATCACCGTCCCCATGGGCTTCACCTACGGCCGTCTGCCCGCGGGCCTACAGATCCTGGCTCGCCCCTACGACGAGCTGCTCCTGTTCCGGCTCGCCTACGCCTACGAGCAGGGCACGCATCATCGCGTGCCTCCCGAGGGGTTTCCGGCGCTGTGAGCGATGCGCAGTCGTTCGGGCTCCGGCGTCAGGTCCCGTATTCCTACTTGAACCCCCGAAGGCCATGAAAACGCTATGTGTCTCAGCGTTCGCCGTGCTTGCGATGGCCGCCAGCGCCCATGCCCAGGACCTGCCGATCACCATTCGAGCGGGCCGACTGCTCGACGGCGTCGGGGTGGCGGAGAATATCAACCCCACGGTCGAGGGGTCGCGCGTGACCCGGCTGGAGACGACGACTGGCCCGGTCACCTACGACCTTTCGGATCTGACGGTGATGCCCGGCTGGATCGACACGCATGTGCACCTGACCAACCACTTCGACGCGGACGAGACCCCGGCGCAGACGACCCAGTTTCTCAGCCTCGACCTCAATATCGCACGTGCCAAGGACATGGTTCTGGCGAAGCTCGAATGGTCGAAACTCAGAGACTCGGAGCGACAGTTGAGGGACGCGGCGGAAATCCTGAGTATCCAAAGCTCACGGCTTGACCTCAATCACATCGAAAGCTGGGTCGCTGAGTTGGACTTAGGCGAGCAGTGGCTCAGGGCCAAGGATCTGGCGGAGTCCTCCCCCTAACGCAGCCCGTACCAGTCACCTAGACGAACCTCCGTGTCTCCGCCTCCAGCTTCAACCAGCGCCTTGAATTTTTCCACGTCGCTGCCCTGGAAGTGATACGGATACACGACCTCGGGATTGAACGCGTTCACGCCACTCGCTGCCTGCTCTTCGGTCATCGTGTAGGGCAGATTCATGGGGACGAACGCGACGTGGATATTCCGCAGGGCACGCATTTCCGGAATGTCCTCAGTGTCGCCGGCGATGTAGACGCGCGTGGTGCCCACGGTCACCACGTAGCCATTGCCGCGGCCTTTGTCGTGGAACCGCAGCCGGTCTTCGGTGAGGTTGTACATGGGAACGCCCTCGACCCCGACGTCATTGAACGTTCTCGTCTGGCCATTGGCGAGCGTAGTCGTCTGCCCCATCAGTGAGGCGGGCAACTGCTCGGCGACCGCCGCAGGAGCCACGATTACGGTCTCAGGCGTAACGATCGCCGACAGCGTCTCAGCATTCAAATGATCGCCGTGGATGTCGGTGACCAAGATGAGATCTGGAGCAGGGAGGCGGGCAAACCGATCTCCGCCCCCAACGGGATCGACGTAGATCGTCTGGCCGCTCCATGCCATGACGAACGTCGCATGATCGATTGGGCGAATCACCAAGTTGCCCCGCGTCGTTGCGATGATATCACCCGTGATCTGCGCTGCTGCCCCACCCGCAAGTCCACCAAGCATGGCGACGGTGATCACGATCGATGACCGAATAGTCTTCGCACTCTTCATGGTTGGTCTCCTGTGCCGGTCCGCCGATAACTGCCCAAAGAACATAGACTACAAGGGATCGCTGCCGCCGGCGAATTCCCGGGAAGGTGTTCAAGGGGCCCTTGAGAAACTTCTGGCCCTCCAGCCCCGGGGCTTCCTGATTTTCTATTAGGTCTTCGGCTCTCTGCGAGCGTGACCCCGGATAGCTGGGTGCGGCTCGAGGGTCATCACCCGTTACCACCTGAAAAGATGTCGGGTTCAAGTCCTGCGCCTCAGCATACGGAGTCGCTTGGTTGCCGGACCATCGAGGAGAAGTAGTACCATGAACAAAATATTTCGCAGCTTCGTTGGGCTCACTACCGCCCTGGCCCTCACCGTTACCGCCTGTGGCGGTGACCCCACCGGTGTCGATTCTGGCGACGAGCTCACGTCCGCCGAGGTAGCGGCCGTCCTCGCTACGTCGGGTTCGGCGTTCGATTCTGTCGGTATTGCGGCGCAGATCGCGGCGCAGGAAGTATTGCCGAGTGACGTTGCTCAGGGTGTGCCTGCAGAGGCCCCGATTAGCGTCAACGAGAGTTTCGACGTGTCAGTTCCTTGCGAATCGGGAGGCCGACGGCCACTCGCTGGACGGCCTGAGGGGGGCGGGCTAGCTTGGCTTGGCGGGAGGCCTTTGGGCCGAACTGCAGCGAGCTTCGGATGAGTGCCCCACTAGGAGGATCATACCATGAGTCGAGTTCGAACCCTGTCATTTGCTCTGGGCTTCCTCGCCCTTATTGCCGTCCCGGTTTTTGGCCAGGATATTACGGGTACGTGGGTCCTGTCCGTGGATCTGGGGCCCACGGGCGGTGGTGACGCGACGTTCGTCTTTGAGCAGGAGGGCACTGCCCTTTCCGGGACCTACGGTGGAAGCCTGGGAGATGGCATCGGGCTGAGCGGCACCGTGGAGGACGGAAAGGTCACCTACCAAGGCACGGTCGAAGGGACCACCATGGAGGGCATCTGCATTTACGGCCAGTTGGGCGACGGCACGTTTGAAGGGAGCAAGAGCGGCTAGGTCCATCAACGCGAGGAGTGAGGAATGACGAGGATGATCAACGTTGAGCTTCGACCCTTCCGAGAGCAGGCTCTCCGGGTTAGCCTCGGCCTAGGGTTCGCGGTTGCACTCTTGATGGCGACGGCAGCGGCCACGCTCGCTCAACGCCTGCCGGGGACTGAGAATGGCGAGTGGCGTTATCTCGGCGGCGATGCCGGGCACACCCGCTCCTCGCCCCTCGACCAAATCAACGCCGGCAACTTCGAGGACCTCGAGCCGCGGTGGATCTGGAAGAGCGACAACTTCGGCCCCAACCTCGACTACTTTTCGCGGTCCACCCCGATCTACGTGGATGGAATACTCTACACGGTGGCTACTACGCGCCGGCAGGTGGTGGCGATCGACCCGGCCACCGGAGAGACGCTGTGGGTCTTCCGCGAGCCCGAGACCGTCAGGCAATTGCGCTCTCCCAGGCAGGCTTACGGGAAAGGGGTCGCCTACGGCGAAGTGGACGGGCGCGGAGTGATCTATGTCACTACGCCCGCCTTCTTCCTTTGGGCGCTCGACGCCAAAACCGGCCGACCCTTGGAGAGCTGGGGCGAGCCCGTACCACTCAATGGTTTCTCCCAGACCGGCGTCCGCGATATGGTGCCCGACTTGCTGGAGGGCTGGGGCCCGTGGGAGCGCTGGGACGAGGGTACGTACGACGCCGATTACGGGATCCCAAGGGAGCTCGGGATGGTCACCAGCTCGGCACCGCCGATCGTGGTGAACGGGGTCGTTGTGGTGCTCGTGGGCCACCAGCCCAGCTACGGTCAGACCCGGATCGAAAACGTCCCGGGTGACATCATGGGGATCGACGCCAGAACCGGAGAGTTCCTCTGGAAGTTCCACGTGATCCCCCGGCCCGGCGAATTCGGCCACGAGACATGGGAGAACGACGCCTGGCAGTGGTCGGGCGACCTGTCTTCGTGGGCTCCTGCGTCCGCCGACCCGGAGTTGGGGCTCGTGTACCTCGTGACGAACGCCTCGACGGTCCAGTCGTACGCGGGCCATCGCCCGGGGCACAACCTCTTTGGCGGCAGCCTCCTGGCGTTGGACGTCCAGACGGGCGAGCGGAGGTGGCACTTCCAGATCCACCACAGCGACCAGTGGAACTACGATCTTCCGACGCCGCCCATGCTGATGGATCTGACGGTGGACGGAGAGGTGATTCCGGCGGTGATCCAGAACACGAAGCAGGGCCTCGTCTTCGCGTTCAACCGGGAGACCGGCGAGCCCATCTGGCCCATCGAAGAACGCCTGGTCATCCAGACGGAGGTCCCCGACAACTACACCGCGCCCACGCAGCCCTACCCGACGCTGCCGGAACCGGTCGACCCGATCGTGTTGAGCGGGCTGACGGAGGAGTTCGTCATCGACTACACGCCGGATCTGAAGGCGCAGGCGCAGATTATCCTGAGTCAGTATCAGATCGGGGGCCTCTACGTGCCGCCGCTTCCTTACAACCATGACAACGACTTCATAAACAACGTCGGCTGTACAGGGGGCGGGAACGTCATTCCCCATCCGCCGGTCGCGGATCCCAGCACGGGAATGATGTACGCGTCGCACAGACGGGGCTGCAATGCCTCCGGGTTCATGGAGCCCACGAATGGGGTGGACGAAGACCACATGGAGTATGCCGTGCCGGGCGATGGCGGTGCTACGCCCAACTACACTCCCACCACGGGCACCACGGTGGTGGCGTGGTTGCCCGGCAGCGGTGGGGGGCTGCCGACGATCGATGGCCTGCGGCTCTACAAGCCCATGGACAACCAGCTCACTGCCCTCCAGATGAACACGGGCAGGCGCATCTGGTCGTTGCCGGTCGGTGAGACGCCCGAGAGGATCAGGAACCACCCTCTTTTGGCGGGTGTGGACGTTCCCAATACGGGAGGAATCGGCTGGTCGATCCAGATGGTCATGGGTGACCTCCTAGTCCAGACCAGGTCGCTCAGTCAAGGCACCGCGCAGTATGACCCGGACGCTCCGCTGGAGCTGCATGCCCGCGACAAGTCCACGGGCGAGATCCTGGGAAGCGTGCCGCTTCCGGCCCCCGGCCAGTACGGCATGATGACCTACATGCACGAAGGCAAGCAGTACATCGTCGTGCAGATCGGCAGCTTCCGAACGGACTTTCCGGGCGCGCTGGTGGCGTACGCGCTGCCCTGATTCGGGGCGGCCGGGACGGAGCGGCCTAGGGCATTCCTATTGGCGCCCCTCCACTTCGGAGATGAACGCCAGTGTGTGCTCGATCACCTCGTCCGTGACCGACATGTGCCCGCGGTCTTCGTAGTGGACGAAGCGGTGAAATACATTGGCAGCCTTCAATGCCGCCGCCATTTCCACCGCTTGCACGATGGGCACCGAACGGTCGTCGTCCGAATGCACAATCAGGATCGGCTTAGTGCCGGGACCGATGTGGTGGATCGGAGACGCGAGGTCCTGAGCCTCCCGAACGTCCCCCTCGACCGGCGTCCAAAGGTTGCCCCAGAAGAGTGTGTTCAGCTCATAGGTGCCGGCAGCGCTGATCACGGCCCGCACATCGCTCCTGGCGTCCTCCCAGCCCCCCACTCTTTCGTAGGGTCCCTAGCCCATCGTGGCGGCCAGCGCTACCAAGTGGGCGCCCGACGAGTTCCCGATCAGGTAGATGCGGTCTGGGTCGATTCCGTACTCGTCGGCGTGCGCGTGCACCCAACGGATGGCCGTCTGGACGTCCTGATACGGGGCCGGAGCCGGCGATGCCCCCCCCAGGAGATAATCGATGGTCATCGCGAAGAACCCCATCCCGGCCCATTGGGCGACTTGGAGCCCGGAGTCGTTGACCCGCGTGCCGCCGCCCCAGCGGCCGCCGTGCACGTACATGATGACCGGGAGGTCCGTACTGTCGACCGGGTAGGCGATATCCGCGAGGATGGCTGAGCCGAGGGTCCGGCTGAAGATCACGTCCTCCTCGACGGTGACTGGTGTCTGCGCGAGCACCGCGGTGGGGATGGTGAGGGCCAGCGAGGCGATTGCAACGGTGAGCCTGGACATGGATGTCTCCTGACCTGGAGTTCCTGAAAGAATTCCGGGAGTAGAACTCGACGGAGGAAGTCGCCCTACGCACGGGTGGCAGCAACCAGGGAAACCTGTCATCGGGCTATATGCTTGCCGCCTCATACGCCTTAGACGCATGTTGTCCGCCATGGTCGATGCTGTCTCCCGCCTGAACGCAGCCCTGGAGGGCCGCGGGATATGATATCCTGTCTCCCGATTGAAGCGCGGCACGTGAGACCCATGACGCCAGGATGGGCGATCGCCCTCATCACCGTCCTGTGTATCGCGGGTCCCAGCGCCGCCCAATCCGGATCGGCAGAAGCCACCACGCTGCCGTCGACGATTCCGCTCTTTCCTCTCCAGGACGTGGTGCTGTTTCCGAACACCACCCAACCGTTTCACATCTTCGAGCAGCGCTACCGCGCGATGGTGGCCGACGCACTTGAGGGCGACAGCATCATCGGTATGATATTGCTGCAACCGGGCCATGAAGCGGAGTACGAAGGACGACCGCCGATCTACGTCGTCGGCTGCGCTGGGGTCATCATCGAGGCTGAGAAACTGCCCGACGGGCGCCACAACATCCTCGTGCGCGGGCTCATGAAGTTTCGCGTTCTGAGCGAGGACGCGAGCCGTCCTTACCGACTCGCGGAAGTGGAGGCGCTCCCGGAGGCGCTCCATCTGAGCGAACGCCCGCTACTCGCTGAGAGACGGCAACAACTCGAACAAACCGTCCTCTCCGTCTGGCCCCAAGCGCGGTTGCCGGCCTCAGACGTCCCCGACGACGAGGTCGTCGATGGTCTCTCGCTCGTTGCCCCGCTCGAACCCGCCCACCGTCAGGAGCTGCTCGAGGCGGATGGCCTTGTCGAGCGAGCGTTCAGGCTCATCAGGCGTCTACGCGAGAACGACTCTGTGCAGCTCTAAGGGGCGGATGCTCGCACGGGGCCGCCCCCCGGAGGCGGACTGCGTATATGATGATCAGTTGACCGCCTCTATCCCGCCCCGCATGTTAATTCCACACTTTGAGCGACTCAGATAAGTGTGCTCGTCAGCGTCGTGAGTCCCGCGAGAATGGAGATCGAAATGAGCGATCGTGTCGTAGTGGTGGGTCGAGGCCATGAGGTGATGTCGCGTTGCTCCGCTCTACTTTTTGCCCTTCTCTGTGCGACCGCAACGTCCGGCGGCGTCTCGGCTGCGGCGGCGCAGGCTCGAACCTCAGGCGCCGGACAGTGGGAAGTCCCCCGGACCCCCGACGGCCATCCCGACCTTCAGGGGAATTGGACGAACTCGACGCTTACTCCATTCGAGCGGGCAGAGGATCACGGACCGCTGTACACACTGCAGGAAGTCTCGGAAATCGAAAGGCCAGACGGTGACTGCCCTGCCAACCCAGGGACCGTCGCGTGCGGGAGGACGGCCCGCACCGGGACGGATCAAGCTCGATTGAGCGGCCAGGAGTACAACGAGGTCTATTGGGAGCGGGGCTCGCGGGTGGCCGTCGTCAATGGTGAAGCCAGAGCCTCTCTGGTCACGCATCCGGCGAATGGCCGCGTTCCGGCGCGCACGCCGGAGGCCCAACTGCTGATCCAGGAGCGCCAGGACTTCAGGAGCCAATTCGAGCAGTATGACCACCCGGAGCTGAGACCATTCGCTGAGCGCTGCATTCTTTTCGGTTCCCCTTCCGGACCCCCCATGATTCCTGTCGGGGCGTACAACTCCAACTACATCATTGTACAGACAGCCGATCATGTGATGATCATGTCGGAGATGGTCCACGACGCGCGCATTATCCGGATTGGCGAGCCCAACCCGATGCCCAAGAGCGTCCGTCCTTACTTCGGCAACTCCTCAGGTCGGTGGGAGGGAGACGCGCTCGTGGTCGAGACCACGAACCTCAGCCCTCAACAGACCATCCGGGGAGTCATCCCCTCAGAGGACGCGAGGGTGATTGAGCGCTTCACTCGGGTCGACGAAGAGACCATCATTTACGAGTTCACCGTCGACGATCCGAAAATGTTCACCGAAGCTTGGGGCGGAGAGATCCCGATCAGGCAGTTGCACGCCCAGGTCTACGAGTACGCTTGCCATGAGGGCAACTACAGTCTTGCCGGCGTTCTGAGCGGCGCGCGCTACCAGGAGAGAATGGAGGCGCAGGGATCTAACTGACGCGCGGGCCTCGCTCAGATCCTGGGCGGCGCTGTCGTTTCCACGTATCGGGGTGGAACAGCAACAGGACGGTATAGATTTCCAGGCGCCCCACCAGCATGAGAAAGACGATCACGGCCAGGCCCGGGTCGGAGATCCATCCGTAGTTGTCCGTCGCGCCCACGGCACCGAGTCCGGGGCCGATGTTTCCGACCGACGCGGCACTGGCGCCGACCGCGGTTAGGATATCCATGCCGAAGAAAGTCAGAAGCATGCCGCCGAACAGCACCAGGATCACGTAGAGGCTCACGAACCCGAGGATGTTCAGCAGGACGTCCTCCCGCACCGCGTGTCGGTTGATGCGGGCCATGAGGATTGCCCTGGGATGCAAGTGTTTCCGGATCTCGCTGGCTGTGTGCCTCAGTAGCACGAGCACCCGGATCGCCTTGATCCCTCCACCGGTCGACCCGGCCATGCCTCCCACGAACATCAGCGTGACCAGCAACCCCTGAGCGGCCGGAACCCACATCTCGAAGTCGGCGGAGACGAAGCCCGTTGTGGTCGATATCGACACCGATTGGAACATGCCGTGACGGAACGCGCCCTCCACCCCGGCCACGGTGAGCTCGTACGAACCGGCCATCAGGTTGCTGACCATGAGAAAGAGGCCAGCCCCTACGATCACCACGGTGAAGAACCGCCACTCCTCATTCTTGAAGTATTCCAGGCGTCCTGTGGCGGTCCGGAAGTGCAGCGCGAAGTTTACGCCGGCGATGTACATGAAGATGATGGTGACGTAGTGGAGGTACGCGGAGTCGAAGCCGGCGAGAGAGGCGTTTTTCGTCGAGAAGCCCCCGGTCGCGAGGGTCGCGAACGCATGGTTCACGGCATCGAACAGCGACATCCCGCCGAGCAGATACAGCACTACTTGCACACCGGTGAGTCCCACGTACACGCCCCAGAGCAGCTTGGCCGTCTGTGTGATGCGGGGCCGGAGCCGCTCAGGCGTGGGTCCGGGCACCTCGGCCCGAAACAGCTGCATGCCGCCCACGCCCACATGGGGCAGGATGGCGATGGCGAGCACGATGATCCCCATCCCGCCCAGCCAGTGTGTGACCGAGCGCCACAAGAGGATACCCTCCGGCAGCGCTTCCACATCGCTGAACACGGTGGCCCCGGTGGTCGTGAAACCGGACATCGCCTCGAAGATCGCGGGTACGACGCCGTCGAGGGTACCAGAGATCAGGAAGGGCAATGCGCCGAATACCGCCATCGCGGTCCACGCGAAGGTGACGATGGCGTAGCCCTCGCGGGTGGTGAGCTCACCCTCGAACTTCGTGAGGCTGTACGCGACGATACCGACCAGGAGTGTGATTCCGGACGAGGCAAAGAGCGCGAACGCGGCCCCGTCCTCGTAGAACGACGCGCCGAGACCCGTGGCCGCCATGGCGATGGATACGAAGACGAGGAGCAACCCGATGATGTTGACGAGATGCCGGAGGGACATCAGGCGAAGAGCTTCTCGAGTTCGTGGATGCACGTCGGTAGAGCGAATGCCACGGCGATGTCGCCGGCCTCGACCACGGTGTCTGCTTGTGGCACGATGACCTCCTCCCCGCGGACCAGGATGCCCAGGCGGCCGCCGGGCGGAAAGTGCACCTTATCCAGTCGTTTGCCGACGATCTTCGACCCCGCCGCCACCATGAACTCGATCGCTTCCGCGTCGATGCCCTTCAACGTCGCCACGCTGGCGATGCTCTCGCCGCGCACGTCGCGGAGAATGGCATTGACGGTAGACAGCCGCGGCGACACGGACGCGTCGATCTCTAGGCGCGGAATCAACTGCAGGTAGGAGAAGTCGTCGATGAGCGCCACGACCTTCCGGGCGCCCACGGTTTTGGCGAGCAGGCTGGTCAGCAAGTTGGTGTCATCGTTGCCCGTGCTCGCAACGAAGGCATCCATGCCGGCCACGCCCTCCATCTCCAGGAGCTCCAGGTCGGTGGCGTCACCATTCAGAACGAGTGCCTTGGGCAGTGCCTCGGCCAGCTCTAGACACCGCTTACGGTCGCGCTCTATGATCGTCGCCTCGACGCCGATTTGCTCGAGTAACTCCGCGATGTGAAGACTCTCTTGGCTACCGCCGGCGATCATCACTCGCCTGAGCTGGAACGGCTCATAGCCGGTCAGTTGGGGAATGTCCGCCCGTTCGTCTTTGGGGGAGAGTAGATAGATGTGATCCCCCGCCTCGATCGTATCATCGCCCCGCGGCAGGATGGTTTGCTCCCCCCGCCGGATCGCAGCTGTGGCGTAGTGATGCTCAGGGCGGTCGGCAGCCAACTGCCTCAAGGATTTGCCCGCTATGCGGGCACCCTCTCTGACCTTGAGCCCAATCAAGTACACACGTCCGTCCGCAAACGTCGCGACGTCCGTGGCGAGTTCACTGCGGAGCAACTCCAGAGTCTCGCTCGCGCACTCGCGCTCCGGGTTGATCATGAGATCGATGCCGAGCGCTTCGCCAGAGAGCACGCTGCTGGCCTGGTAGTAGTCCGGACTCGAGATACGCGCGGCGACATATTCGACGCCCAGGCGCCGGGCGGCGAGGCCGACGATGAGATTGACCTCGTCCATGCTCGTGACCGCGAGCACCCTCTTGGCCTTTTTGATGCCCGCCTTTTCGAGAACGGACAGCGACGCTCCGTTGCCGACCACGGTCATGATGTCGAGCCGATTCCCGACGTCCTCAGCGCGCGCTTCGTCGGAATCGATCAGGACGACGTCCTGGGTCTCTTTCGATAAGCGTTCGGCAAGGTGGAAGCCGACCTCACCGCCGCCAACTACGATCACCAAACTCATGCGTTCTCCGTATTTACGAGCCCGTTCGAGGCGCTCAGAAGCTACCAATGGTGGGGGGAGGGGGTCCAGAGGTCTGAGTCCATGGCGGGGGGGATGACCTGGGACAGGCCGCGACCGGTCTACCCTCCCGTCAAGCTTTTGATGTAGTTGACGAGGTTCCAGATGTCCTCTTCGGGGATCTGGTTAGCGTAGGCCTGCATGTCAGCCGTGACACCGTCCCTGATGACCAGGAAGACCTCACCGTCGGTTGCGCCGTGCTGCCATATTGCGTCGGTGAAGTCCGAGGGCACGCCACCGGCGTGTGACATGTCGCCGTCACCCATTCCGGTGTTGCCGTGGCACTGCCGGCAGCTGAAGACGTAGCGCTGGCGTCCCCGGGCGACTGATGCGGATGTGGCCTCGACCGGGTTGGTCAGGGCCTGCCCGGCCGCGTGGGTATGGGGGTCAGCCGGGTGTTCCTGCGCCCTTAGTTCCTGGGCCCCGAGCACCCCGCTTAGGCCTAGGCTGCCGGCCACCAGCACCATGTAAAGGACCCTCACGCCGCCGGCTTCAGTCCTGCGATACATCGTAGTTCTCCCAAAGATACTCAGGGTAATAGCTGTGTAGGTGCAGGTAGACTTCGTGCATCAAGTTCACCACGCGATTCGCGGCGTAGGCGTGGTGCCCGCGCCGGGCGACCACGCTCAGCCGCATGTCGCCGCGCCGGACGAAGGCCGACACGCTCGCGCGGGCCGGGTCGACTCTTCGATGCTCAGGCAGCGACTCAGCCGAGAGACCGCTGACGAACGTCTTGAGCGCGCGTGCGATGGGCGTCCGTGCCGGCATGTTGGGCAACGCGTTCAGGAAGACGAAGGTCCCCGTTCGGGGCTCGTACTGGAGGTCGTACGGACGGCGGGCCAGCCAGGAAAACCTAAACACGATGCGCCCGAGCCGGCCCCGCCGCTCTGTATAGCCCCGAAAAACACCGCGATCGGCGTAGTCTTTCAGGCATTCACGGACCGCGCTTATGCCGTCAGCCGCTGCCATGCCCACACGGCCTCCCGCTGCCGACCGGTGCGTCTGGCCTCGCTGTCGAGCGCCCACGTTCTTCCGGACGGTGCCGCTAGTGGTAATAGGACATGACGCCGGGTTCGATCTTGCCCAGGAAGCCAGGCGGCTGCTCGCGCAGCCAGAACTCCTTCCTCGCCTGGACGTTGATCACCGCCGGCCGGCTCTCGTCTCGAGCTACGGCATAGGCGCGCTCGAGCGCCGGCGTGAACTCCTCCGGCGTGGTCGCGTACTCGCCGTAGCCGCCCAACGCCTCTGCCATCTTGTCGTAGCGGACGTTCTCTTGGAACAGATGGACCGGTAGGCCGATCTGGTTGTTTACCTGACCGGACCACGTTCCCCAGGCGTTGTTGTTGTAGACGATGATGACCGCGGGCATCCGATACTTCGACATGGTCTCAATCTCCATGCCGGTGAAGCCGAACCCGGCATCGCCTGTGATGCCGATCACGGGA
>CAUZVZ010000005.1:0-38739 GCA_963583605.1 Gemmatimonadales bacterium UBA6960 | reverse complement strand
TTGTTTTGTGACCAGGTCGGTCACACACCGCGCGGATGTTCCGCGCATATCAGACAGTCGGGATGTACGTGTCATCGTAGCTCCGACTTGCAAACCAAGGAGCGCATAGATGCGTACCAAGGGAACAGTGAAGTGGTTTAACGACCAAAAAGGTTTCGGCTTCATCACGCCGGACGACGGAAGCAGCGATTGTTTCGTTCACCACAACTCGATTCAGGCGGAGGGCTTCAAGAGCCTCGCTGAGGGAGCTCAAGTGGAGTTCGATGTGGTGCAGGGAGAGAAAGGGCCGGCGGCGGAGAACGTTGTCGCGCTCTAGATCAGACTAACTGATCGAAACCTGCGGGCCGTCCTGAGTGATCGGGGCGGCCCGTCTTTTTTCGGCCTGGGTTAGCGCGGTTGTGGCAGCCTGGCTCCTGGTTTCACCTCAATCGGTTCCAACGATCCGCGATTCGTGCCGCCCCACCGGAGGGCGCCCAAATGACGACTGCGCGGGTGGGGGAGCCGTTCGGCGCGGTAATGTGATTGACGAGATCCGACCTGTCCGACATCGTCTTTCGCGGCCTTACTGCTCGTGAGTCACTCCGGCCCGGCGAAGTCTTCCGCTTCTATTCCAACCTCGCGACGACCCGAGCCGCCCAACGACAAAACCGTCAGCCCCCAGAAAAAAGCAGGGCTGGGCGTAGGAGGTGAGGCATGGCAGTTCGGTCCGAATTCACGTTCCACACTCCTCCATGTCCACTTTCTCACAAGCGCCATCCAACCGATCTGAGATTACGATGCGCGCTAATCTGGTGACCTCAAGCGAAGCGCGCGAGCCCGGAGCTCACCACGACCAGCAGCAGGTCGCTTTTCGGACAGCGCCCGACGCGAAGGTCGCAGGCATGTTGCCTCTATGACACGAATTCCCTACGCTGCCCTCCTATCAGATGGATGGCGTGTCGCTCTCCGGAGGATCGATGAAGCGAACGTGGCGAACCGTCGCCGGGGTCTCAGCCCTGGTGGGACTCTCAGCCCTGGCGGGACTCGTGATGGCGCAGCGCATGCTGCCCCGGCCTGCCAACGCGCAGAGTTCGGCTGCGCCGACCTATCAGGTGGACCCCTTCTGGCCTCAAGTGCCTGAGCAATGGACCCTTGGTCAAGTTTCGGGAGTGGCGGTGGACTCTCGCGATCATGTGTGGATCGTGCAGCGTCCCTGGTCCTTGGGGAGCGACGAGGAGGCACGGAACCCTGAAGCGGAATGCTGCCTGCCTGCACCGCCAGTCATGGAGTTCACGGCGGAAGGCACCTACGTGCAGGGGTGGGGTGGCGAAGGCGAGGGCTACGAGTGGCCAGCCGATGAGCACGGCATTCATATCGATTACAACGACAACGTCTGGGTCTCGTCAGCGGGCGGACCTCGTCTTCGCGAACGCACTGAGAATCACCTCCTCAAATTCACGCGCGACGGGCGGTTTCTGCTTCAGATCGGAAGGCGAGGGGCGAGCCAGGGGAGCCTCGATACGAGGAATCTCAACAACGCTGCCGACATGTACGTGCATCCCGAGACCAATGAGCTGTTCGTTGCCGACGGATACGTGAATCGACGCGTGGTCATTTTCGACGCAAGCACCGGAGCATACAAGCGCATGTGGGGCGCCTACGGTAACACACCGGACGACGAGGTCTCCAACACGCCGCAGTACGAAGGGCCTGGCTCACCACAGTTCAATACGGTTCATGGGATTCGCGTCTCGGATGATGACTACGTGTATGTTGCCGATCGTCGAAACAACCGAGTGCAGGTCTTCACGATCGACGGGACTTTCGATCGCGAAGTCTTCATCGAGAGGCCGACCAGACTGCTGGGCACCGCCTTTTCGGTCGCATTCTCGGAGGACGTGGAACAGCAGTATCTCTATGTGGCCGACGCCGGGAATGGTCGAATTCGAATCCTCGATCGACAAACGCTGGACGAGGTGGGTCAATTCGGCCGCATCGGCCGCTACGCGGGTCAGTTCGTGTTCCTGCACAACGTGGCGGTCGATTCCAGAGGCAACGTGTACACAGCGGAGGTCGGGGGCGGCCGTCGCGTCCAAAAGTTCATCCGAAACTGACTAACGCCTTCTCAGCATTCTTGTCAGGTGGCGCGCGCGGGTGGTCCGTCACTCCAGACGGCGTAGCATTATCTCAGGAAACTCTCCCACCATCCTCAACGGCTTGAAACGTCTCACTCATGGAGCGTAAAGACGCGAATCGTCCGTCGAAGATCCGCCGGTTGTGGAATTCGTAGATCTGACGCGCAGTGAGTTCTCCGTTGTCGTACGTAGTATTCGTCATTTCCGGCACGACCACAGTGAAGCCGTTCTCGAAGGCTACGCGAACCGTCGTACGCAGTACTCAGTCTGAATTCCCACTACGATCAGCGTGCCGATGTCCCGCTCATCGAGGTACGCCTGCAGGTCGGTTTCGCGAAAGGCGCTGTTGAACCGCTTGCGGACGATCTTTTCCTCCGGTGTAGGAAGGACCGCCGCGTGGATCTCCCATCCCTTCGAACCAGGGTCGCCATCGGTCCCCGGCTTCTCGTCATGCTGGACATAGATCACCTCTACGCCAGCCGTCCTACACGCTGCGATCAATCTGGAGATGTTCTCGAGTACGATGTCGCCCCGATACGGACTGAGGGCCACCGCAGCATGTTGGAGATCAACCACGAGGAGAGCACTACTCCTCGTGGTTGATCTCGCTGTAAGCTCTTCCACGAACCTCCCTTGTTTCTGTTCTACCACGACTGCTCGCGAAGCGCGCCTGATGTGCCTAGGCCTTCGAGGCTTAGGCTCTGACACCCTATCGAGATTCGAAGATGTCGAGCGGCAGGATCGCCGTGACCCCCACGTTCGGTACGTCAACGAGCTGCTCGATTCTCAAGTCGACCGCGACGGAGGCAATGATATATGCCTGTTCCTTGGTGTAACCGTACCTCTCAGAGATGTAGGCGATCATCTCCATCAAAGCATTCCTCGCCGCCAGTGAGATGTCTTTCGACAAGTTCTCGAGTGTGGCTACTTTATCTGCCTCCAAGTACCGCATGTCGGGCGGCACTTCGTCCTTATCCTTGATGGGAAAGCCCGTAGTCGCGTAAAAGGCTCGGGACGGGATGTCGAGTAAACTGGACGGCCCTTCGTAGTGGGGTCCCCGCCCCAGTCGCCTGCCGTCCTTGATCAGCTCAGTCGTCAGAGTCACAGTGGCGTCCATTTCGAGCGCCGTGCCAGACACTTCGCCGTCACCCTGTGCGAAGTGCACGTCTCCGATGCTGAGCCCGCAACCGGGTACGCAGCACGGCAGATAGACCGAAGCGCCGACTTGCAGGTACCTGATGTCCATATTTCCACCGTGCTCGCGTGGCGGGCCCGTCCGCAGACATTCCCCAGAGTGAGTCCCGCCCTCCCCGCATATTTCGTGCGGAGACGCGTGCGCTAAGTACGTGGGCGGGCTGACGGCGGCCCCCCGCCTCGAAGAGCTCGGCCTCTCAGGCCATCATCTGTGCGTGTTGGCTTGGGCCCGGCAACACGGTCACAATCCCCGGAAAGCTTCGGTTGGGGATCCGCACCCCGGGTAGATCATCGCCCCCCGCAAAGTCCCGGTTGAGGCGCCATAGGACCTGATTGGGTCCCTCGATCTCGTCGCTCACGAACCCATTCGGAGTGATTGTCGTATACGCCCAGGGTCCCGGCGCGATATCGAGAATTCGTACCCTCAGTACGTCCCCGGGCTCACCGCCCTCGATGTGCACGGGGCCCGTAAGGGGATGAACCGTGCCCTTCCCGACGTCACCTTCCCTAAGATCCCGGGGCGCTTCGGGGTCGAGGTCGAAGTCCGAAGCATTGCGAGTGTGGAGAACGATCGTGGCCCCGGGACGTGCCCGCGCCGCCATGGGAATCTCAGGATGGAGCCCGTTGAAGCAAGCAGGATCCTCGTGACACTTGGCAGACCGATCTACAAGCTCGACGATTTCTTGGGCCCGGACCTGCCCCATCGAACCCATTAGGAGAACAAGAACGAACGAGACGAGCCCCGTGTGGCTCGCGGATCTCCCCGTCATGGCTACCCCCTTCTTTTGCACGTTTCGACCAACCCGCAGAACGCCGGAGCGTCGACCCCGGACCGGTATGATGCCATGGATCAGGGCCCTAGCGGCTGCCCGATCAGTCTAGAAAGGTCAGCACCCGGCTTTGGTATGTACTTGTCGATCCAGGGGCCACCGAACTGAGCGACATAGAGGTTACCCTCGGAGTCCACGCTCATCTGGTGCGGGAGCGAGAAACCGCCGCAGGCCCCCGAGTGGTCAGGATCAAGCCCTGCCTCCGCGATCGCCGCATCGTCTGAGCAGGTGAATCCAGCCCGGCCGAGTGACGACGCCTGGCCGTACGTGCCGAAGTAATCCAGCAGCTGACCGTCCATGTTGTACTTGAGGATACGGTTCAGCGTCGCATCGAGGATCCAGACGAAGTCGTTCACGTCGACCATGATGGCAACCGGATCCCAGATGTCCGGCCACTGGTCGAGGAGCGTTCCATCCTCGGTGAAGATCTGGATCCGGTGGTTCCTCCGGTCGGATACGTAGATACGACTGTCCCTGTCCACCGCGACGCCGTGGATCAGATCGAACTGTCCGGGGCCGCTTCCCACTGAGCCGAACTCCGACAGCAACTCACCCTGCGCACTGTAGCGAACGATGCGGCCGTTCTGATAGCCGTCGCCCAACAGGAAGTCGCCGTTGGGGAGGAAGGCGAGCACCGCGTTCTGACCGAAGTCGAGCGGGCCGGGATTCGGGTTCTCGCGTGGGTTTGGACCACCCTCGCCCGCGACCGGATTCGGGTCTTCCATGCGCAGCAGCAACTCGCTCCCGTCGTTGCTGAACTTGAGGATCGACTCATGCACACCGTTCCCGCCCCTCTCGTCCACCCAGACGGCGCGCTCAGGATCGTAGGGGTTGATGTAGATCTGGTGGGGACGGTTGAAAAGCGAGTCCCACTGCGCCCAGTTCTCGGCGATGTTCCCGTCGCGATCGACCGCCAGAAGGAAATTCCTGCTGAGCTCGTTCTCCTCCCCCTGTTGACGCTGCCTGCGTTGATCTCCCCACATCACAACCAGGATCCGATCCGGGGTGTCAGGCCAAACACCTGAGGCGGATCCCCAGGTCCAGGTCGCGTCGTGGTCCGGTGCCGGCTTCCACCATCCGGGTACGACGTCGTAGGGGCCGCTCCGATCGTCTCCGCCCTTTCTGGTCGCCCCAAACCGGCCGATGGGTGCCTCGCTGTCGCCCACGCACGCGGACGTCACCACGGCGGCGGCGAGGGTGATCCCCAAGCCGATACGCTTCAACTCCATGTTTCCTCCCAAGTGCATTGCATCCTTAACACACCGGAACCCGGCACGCTTCAGACGTCCCGCAGAAACCCAATCAAAAGCCGGCTCGTTTCCTCAGGCTGCTCCTGCTGCACCCAGTGACCGGCACCGTCGACCATGTGCACCGCTCGCATGTCCGTGCAGGCCTCGTTCTGCATCCGCTCCAGTGCACCCGGGCTTTGATAGCTGCCCCAGTCGCTGGCGCCCGCGATGAATAGCGAGGGCTGATCGATGGTCCGGCCGGCGAAGAGCTGTTGTTCCGGAGCGCCGATGCCGCCGGATCGATAGTGATTCAGCCCGCCCTGGAAGCCGGTGCGGCCATACTCCTGAGCATAAATGGCGAGCTCGTCGTCGGGCAGCCACGTGTTGGCCGCGATCTGGGCCGCATCAGGCATGTTCTTGGCGACGGTTTCAGCCATACCATCGGCCAGGTCCATGATGTAGTAAGTGGGCATTGTCGCCATCTCAACGGCCGTGCGCGATGCGAGCCGGAATGGCTTGTTGTCGGTCCAGTCGGCACTCTTGTAGTGGTAGTAGCCCCTGATGAACGCATGCAGGCCCTGGGGTGGGTGCCACATGTTCTCGTTGGCCTCGCGCGTGGTGTAGTACCGCTGGTAGTGCTTACGCGGACGCGCGAGGCTGGCCAATTCCTGTGTCAGATCGTAGCCCGGAGACTGCGGGGGAGGCGGATTGTTGGCCGTGTCGAACGGTAACGACGCGGTTCCGCCGAAGGGCGCGCTCATCAACACCACCGACGTGAACACGTCGGGCCGCACGACCGCACACCAGGCAGCGACCGGTGAGCCAAAGTCGTGTCCAATCACCGACAGCGAGCGATACCCGAAGGCGGAGACGAGCCCCAGGGCGTCGCGAACGACGTTCAGCCGTCTGAACGAGTCGAGATCGCCGTCGTAGTCGTCATCCCACCCCGTCGTGCGCCCGTACCCTCGTAGATCCGGTGCGAAGACGTGATACCCGGCCGCCGCCAGCGGCGCCATCACGTTCCGCCAGCTGTAGGCCAGCTCCGGAAAGCCGTGGAGCAGCAGCAGACCTGGTCGCCGCCGCCCCTCGAAGCCAGCCTCAAGCACATGGACGCGGAGGCCGTTGATATCGTCCACGAATCGTGAACGGACGCCCTCCGGCAGCAAGTCAGCGGATAGCGGTCCGATCGCCGTCTGCGCAGTGACGGAGGCACCTATGCCGGCTGCCATCAGCGCCCGACTTGCCGGTTTCGTGGTCACCACCGCGGCTGCCGGTGCCATGACGGCTAACCCCTGAATCAGTTGACGCCGGGTCATCGATGCGGGCATGGTGAATGTCCTCCCCTTACACGATGGAGTCTTGCGAGAAGTATCGGTCCAAGCTGCCTGTTAGCTGCCCGTGGTGGAAGCCCCACCGCCAATCGGATTCTCTAGAAACTCAATCCGGTTTCCGAAGGGATCGACGGTGAAGAAGCGACGCGACCCCGGAATCGCGTCATCCCAGACGACTTCATGGCCGGACTGGCCGAGCCGCTCTCCGAGTCGATCGATTTCGTCAACGACGAAGGCGGGGTGCGCCGTTCGTTCAGGCCGGAAATCCGCATCGACACCTACGTGGACTTTGCAGAAACCCATCCGAAACCAGCATCCGTGGCGAGTCTGAAGCCCCGGAGGCTTCTCTTCCTCAACCATTCCGAGGAGCCCCACGAAGAAGGCGCGCGCTTCATCCTCACCTCCTGTAGGAATCGCGAGTAGCACGTGATCGATGTTCAATGAATCAACTCTTTCGGGAACGGGCCACGAAACTCCTCTATCCTAGCGCACCAAGCCGTCCAGCTCTGCGCGGCTCAGAAACTCTCCCTTGGACACCACCGCCCGGACACTCCGAGTATTGGTGATGTCGTCCAGGGGATCCCGGGACAGAAGGACGAGGTCGGCCAAGCGTCCCGCCTCTACAGTGCCCATCTCTCCTGAACGTCCGAAAAACGCGGCCGGACGGACGGTGGCGGCCTCGAGAGCCTCCATCGGCGAGAGGCCCGCCCGCACCAGCATCTCTAACTCGCTGTGTAGGCTGTAGCCCGGAGCGGCAAAGGAGATCGGAGTATCGGTGCCTGCTCCCAGGGGCACTCCAGCTTCGTGCATGAGATTGACCAGGAAGAGGCTCCACACGGCATACGTCGTGTCCTGTGTCTGCTCCGCCGAACGCCTCGCCTCCGTGGTCTCCCTCCAATCAGCCTCGACCCCGACGGGCAGCGTCTCCAGAAGCGCGTCCCAGTCCGAGCGTTGGAAGGGCGGCCGCAGGCTCAGAGCATTCAGCCTCAGCGTAGGTACCTGGATCGTGGACATCATAGACGACAGCACCTCAGCGCACCCTGCTTCGTCGTAGGCCGCAACTGAGGGCAGACGTTGCAGGTTGTGGAGCTGCGACCGGAGATTCGCCCCGGAAACTCCGTCAGCGTTGGTCAGGATACGCCGTCGCTCAGCCACCAGCCTCAACGGGTCTGCCGTGCAGTCCATCTCGATATTGCGCAAGTGTTCCAGCGACTGCACGAGAGGCCCCACGTCCCGAGCCTGCATGGAGAGCGGCACATGTCCGTCCACGGGCAACCCACGGGCCTGTGCCTCTTCGACGACCGCAGTAAAGACCTCAGGCGCGACCATCTCGTAGATCTTCAGGAAGTCGACGCCTGCGTCGGCGAGGCGCGCTACATTTGCCCGGGCAGTCTCCACATCCGGGTTGGCAATCCCCAGGAGGGGCCGGTTCTCCCCGTCGTACACGACGTGCTCTCCGTCCAGCAGCGGGCCGGCGAAGAAAACTCTGGGCGCGGTGGCCCCGTGAGCACGGAGCGCCTCGACCACGGGCAGCACCCGTTGCAACGGCCCCCCAGTATCACGGATACTGGTGATTCCGTGGCTGAGGAAAAGGCCAGGCATCGCCTCGGTGAAGCGCTCGTCGTACGTGAGGTGTACGTGGAAGTCCCAGAGCCCCGGTATGAGGTATTGACCGGTGGCGTCCACCGCCTCGACCGCGTCCACCGACTCACCGGGGGCCGTCACAGCGGTGATTCTCCCCCCGTCGATTACGACGGTCCGGGACTCCCGAACGCCGTTCACCGCGTCGATGACCGTGACGTTCTGGATAGCCAAGTCCGGGAGCGGTGTGTCGGGACCGCACGAGGCGAGTATGAAGAGCAAGGCCAACGACGAAGGGAAGGGCTGTTTGATCATGGTCAGACGGCGTCGAAGGACTGTTATGAACTCAACTCAAGAACCTAGCCCGTGTTGCACTTCAAAGTTGATGCCGAGCCGAGCCGCGCCCGCCGTCCCGCCTGATTTCTGCGCCAGCACAATCAATACGGTTCCCACGATCGCCAAAACTGGCACGTCACCGATCAAGTGACCTCTCTCAGCGGCATCTCTCAGCGGCATCTCTGATCGCCTGCACAGCCATAATGCCTGAGTGAGCGATGCTCGACCAGGCGGTAAATAGAATCAGGCTCCGGTGCCGAGCCGGCTCGCGAGACGCCAGCACGAGGAATACTCCCAGTGTGGCATAGACACCGATAATCATTTGCTCATACTCCGGCTGACTCGGCTGCCATTGCCATCCGTACGGCCAGAACATCATTAGCGGCCAGACCCCGAAGATAAACACGAGGCCGAACACGAGGAGAAAAGTACTCAAGGGTTGTTGCGCCTTGTCGGGCATCAGACCTCCTAGGCGGGTTAGAGAACGGCCTTCTTTTCATTACTGCTGACGCCAGTCACGTTCAGGCGCGACCTAACGTCTGGTGCTTCTGCTGCGCGGCTAAAATGGGCTCCGAGCGCGTAGCGCGCGACCCTCCCGTTTACCGTGCCAGTAGCAAGCACCTGATTAGACAGCAGTCTTAGAGGACTGCGGATTACTCCGCTGAGGCCCCTCTCCTCTCACCTGAGCGCAATCCCGGAGACACCCGAATCGGACTCGGCGGCGCCCAACGGACCTACGAACCTTTCTCAAGTGGCGGGGAGGGGTCCCCTGAGTTCTTCGCCGTGAGGAGTCTTGCTGTCTAACTCCTTTTATTCAACGCTTCTTGCCGTGACACGGCCGAAGCATCGAACGTATACACACGCACAGAATACCTGGATCGGTGGCCCTTACGCCAGATCGTTGGGGCCGATCCGAACAGATCCAATCCCGAAAACACTGGTCCGACCCAACGGGGTCAGTCTGCCTATCGCCCCATTCCCTGGGCAGAAGTACAGCGCCGCTCTACGGCCAAGTGAGTCAGGAACGCATTGACCTCCTCCCTGCCAAGCTCATCGGGGTGGCACATGCTGTGGTAGCGAACGAATCGACGGACCCAGGCCACGTGGACCTCCTCAGTTCGCGAGCTATACCGCCTCGCGCGCACGGCACGCGATAGCTGCTTGAGCAGCTTGGGTCCTGTTGGACCCGGAGGCATATCAGAAAACATGTGCGGGTCCTTGGAAACTCTCGGAAGCGGGCGGGCGGGCTTATACGACCCCACGAACGCGGTCCAACGGGCGCGATGGAATGGTTCGATGGGCAACCGCGGGAGAGTGCCCCTAGATGTGGATCGCCCGCCCCAGCGCCGACAACGCGCCCTCGGCAATGGCCTCCGAAAGAGTCGGATGCGGGTGCATCGCGCGGTCCATCTCCTCGACGGTGGCCTCGAGATGGCGCCCCACGACGAACTCTCCGATCAACTCCGTGGCGTGGGGACCCACGATGTGGGCTCCGAGGATCTCGGAGTATTGGGCGCCGCGGATGACTTTTACGAAGCCCTCCGAATGGCCGCCGGCCAGCGCGCGACCGTTGCCCACCCACGGAAACTTCCCGATGTCAATTTCGAGCCCCTGTTCCTTGGCCTGCTCCTCCGTGAGTCCGACGGATGCGACCTCAGGATTGCAGTAGGTGCAGTTCGGGACGTTTTGATAGTCGACGGAGCCATAGCCCTGCCCTGCGATCGCCTCGACGCAGATCACCCCCTCGTGCATGGCTTTGTGGGCCAGCAACTGGTTGCCGGCACAGTCGCCGATGGCGTGGACGCCCGCGGCGCTGGTGCGCATGAATTCGTCCACGACGAAAAAGCCGTGATCATCGAGTTCGACCCCGGCGGCGTCCAGCCCCAGGTCCTCCGTGTTCGGTACGCGTCCGACAGCGGACAAGACGTGCTGGACTTTCAGCGTCTGCGGTTCGCCCTTCTTGTCCTTGAACTTGAGCGTGACGGACTGCTTGCCGACCTCCGAGCTCTCCACCACGGCCCCGGTGTAGAAATCGACGTCGCGTTTCTTGAAGCTCCGCTCGACCGCGGCCGACGAATCGGCGTCTTCGAGAGGCAGGATGCGGTCCAGCGCTTCAATGACGGTCACTTTGGTGCCGTATGCGTTGTAGACGTCGACGAATTCCATCCCAACCGCACCGGCCCCCACAACGGCAAGTGTCTCCGGGGCCTCGATGCGAAAGAGGGCCCCCGTAGAAGACCAAATGCGGTCCTCATCGATCGGTAGGACCCCGATGTCCCTCGGCCGGGACCCGGTGGCGAGAATGATGTGCTTAGCGGTGTATGCCTGTCGACTACCGTCCGAAGCCTCTACCTCTATTTTGCCCCCACCCAAGAGGCTTCCACGCCCCTCGATGTGCGTGATATTGTTCTTCTTGAACAGATGGCCCACGCCGTTTGCCAGTTGGTCCGCGATGGCTCGGCTGCGCCGCTGAGCCGGCGCTAGGTCGACGTGCGCCCCGGTAAAGGTGATGCCGTGCGTCTCGGCGGTCTTGACGTCATTCACGAGGGCGGCGCTGCTTAGAAGCGCCTTGGTGGGGATGCACCCGATGTTGAGACAGACACCCCCGAGCTTGTCGGCCTCGACGCAAGCGACCTTCAAGCCGAGCTGAGCTCCACGGATGGCCGCAACGTAGCCGCCTGGGCCTCCACCTATGATGAGTACGCCGAAGTCGTTTTCTGGCACGCCTTACCTCTTTCGAAAGCAGTCCGGGGATGGCCCCGCAAGGTAGCGAAATTCATTTACTTCGGGAGGGGCGTGGAGGTATTGTGAACTGTAAGAGTCCCATCACATTTTTCCGACTCGGTCGGAGGTTCACATGTGGGCATTGCTCGCAGTCGGTGTAGTCTTCATAGGTGGAATTGGTCTATAATAACGAGTTCGTAAAACTCAGAGAACAGGCGGACGCGGCATCGGCGGACATCGATGTCCAGCTCAAGCGTCGCTATGATCTGATTCCCAACGTGGTCGAAACGGTAAAGGGATACGCAGCTCATGAACAAAAGACCCTCGAGGCGGTCGTAGCGGCACGATCTTCTGCGATGTCTACGCAGAGCCCGGCACAAAAAGGACAGTCCGAGGCATGCTCCGCAGCGCACTCAAGTCGCTGTTGGGCCTCGCGACTCGGGTCTACACGGGTCCCATCGGCTCGAGCACGACGAGCAACGCCACCGCCACATAACTAGAATAAGCATTCTATTTTGTGACGACCGAGTCCCTCGGCCCGCGGGAAGGGATGACCTTTCCTCTGGCGTGGGCCCCCGGGTGTCGTCGCTCGCCCCACGTCTTACGCCTCGAACGTCCGCTTCCTACGCGCCAACTGGATCTTCCTCGTACCCCTGCTGACGCTGATCGTCATGTATCCGCCCCCGGAACGCCCGGGACGGGATCCGGCACGTTTGGCCGTTAACCCTCAATACGAGCCACCCGAGGGGATGACACCGGCCGAAATCGGCACGCTGATCGACAACAGCCCCGACATGCGCGACATCACGGCGTCCATCGTAGACCTCGCCGTCCGGGGCTATCTGAGGATTGTGGAGCGAGAGCAAGCGGGCATGGTCGCCTGGCTGAAGGGGAACGCCTATTCTTTCGAACTGCTCAAGCCTTCCGAGGAGTGGTCGGAGCTGACGCCCCATGAGCGCGCTGTTCGAGGGAGGGCTCCGTAAGATCGTGGAGTTAGACGACCTGGAGCACGAGTTCTACAAACACATGGCCGACATCAAGGAAGGGATATTCAGCCGGCCCATTATGCTCGGGTTCTATCACCATCGCCCGGACCAGGTCCGGAGTGCCTACATCGGCGACGGTATCGCGACGACGACGTTCCTGCTGTTGGGATTGGGATTCTTTGGAGAAAGCTCTGAGGCCCTGTACTTCCCACTGGGCGCAGGAATCCTGGCGGCGGTCCTCACGGCCATTCCCATCATCGGGTTCGGAATGGTCATGCCGGCCCGAACCGTAAAGGGCGCTCGCAAATTGGAGCACGTTCTCGGTTTTCAGGAGTTTCTCGACCGGGTAGAGGCGGATCACTTCAAGCGCATGATCGATTCCCCCGAGATGTTCGAGCGGTACCTTCCGCACGCCGTGGCGCTCGAGGTGGAGACGAAGTGGGCCCGGGCATTCGAGGACTTGTACAAAGAGCCTCCAGACTGGTACTCCGAGCCCGCGGGGCGGCAATTCAGGCCGACGATCTTCGTAACGGACCTGGGAGGCATGTCCCACCGCGAGGCAGCGCAATGAACTCTCAGCCGCGAAGCAGCGGAGGCTCAGGGTTCAGCGGGGGAGGGGGTTCCAGCGGAGGCGGCGGGGGTGGGTTCTAACGGCGCCCGATCCCCTTCATCCTACCGTAGACGGCTGCCGCTCGGTTTCCGGAACAAGCCCGCCCGTGTCCTTCGCCTGCTGCGCCCGTCCCAGAGCGAGACAGAGCATCGCCCAGAGGCCTGCCACGGGCACAGTGGCCGCCGCCACCCAGGCCAACGTCATCCCCATGGCAGCGAACATGCCATCCACCCCTGCCCCCGCCACATCACCGCCGCGATAGAGGAAGACATCGATAACCGGCTTGGCCTTGTACTTCTCCGAGGGTGACACGACGCTGAACAAGGTCTCCCGCGCGGGCCTCGAAAGGGCGTACCGAGTAGCGCGATGCAGGGCCTGGAAGACCGCCATGACACCGAAGACGGTCCAAACCGAGAGAATCGCGAAGCCCACCATGGTCACAACAGGTAGGATGACGAGCGTCCAGCCCACACCGATACGCTTGATCACATGTGTGGTCACGAAGACCTGCGCGAAGAGCGTGGCGACCTGCGCGAACGCGTCGAATTGGGCAAAGCCCGCTACTCGCTGGCTGAAGGTGTCCGTGTTGTCGAGGATGATGTTGGCCTGCGTGAAGTAGATCAGCGTATTGGCGATCGCCATCAGCACGATGTAGGCACCGATGCCCAGCAGATACGGCGAGCCCGCGACGGCCTTGGCGCCGTCCCAAAAGGTCCCACCGATCCTCGCCCTCGCGGGGCCCCCGGCCTCTCCTCCATCGGTCCCCTGGCCAGCCCTCTGTTGGCCTAGAACGGCCGCGCCGCTGGCGTCGTGAAGGGCCGCCCCGTCGGCGGTGTGCCTCGAATGCTCCGACCCTAGGGCGAGGCGGTCCAGCGTGAGCATCACGGCGATGGCCAACCCGAAGAAAACTGCCCCGGTCAGCATGAGCCCCGCGGGGAGGTAGACGGACTCGGTCATGCCGCTGATAACGTTGGTCGCCCAGCCGCCGACCAGTGCCCCGAGTGTGCCGCCGATACCGATGAATGCGAACATCCTCTTGCCCTGACGCATGTCGAAGATGTCCACCATGAACGCCCAGAACACACTGGTCACGAACAGATTGATCGCGCTGAGCCAGACGAAGAAGGCGTAACCCACGTATCGCGCCACGGTCGTCTCGGTATCCGTGCCGATGAGTCCACCCCCGGCGGCCCCGTCAGCGATCAGCATCCCCGAGAACACGATCAGGCACGCAATCACGAACAAGTAGGCGATGGGGATAAACCGGCGGCGGTTCGTCCTCGCGACGACCCCGCCGAAGGCGAGGACGAGGGCGAGGGATACGAACGACGTCCCCACGAAGAGCCGGCGGAGCCCTGACATCCCCCCGGAGACGCCCATCGCCTCTCGTACCGGACGGAGGAAGTAGTACCCGCACAGGACACAGAAAAAGTAGGCGACCGACAAGAGCGCGAGTGGCAGTTCCGCTTTCTTGATGTTCAGAATTCGTGATACGGTATCGCCCACCCGCTCGGCTCCTCGCCCTCAGACAGAACAATCCTGGGCCGAACTCATCCGACCGAGGACCGGGCAACCTAAGGTCGCTGATCCCCCGCGGCCAAGTAGTTGGGGAAAGCCGTCGGTGACAGCCGTCAGGTCAGGATCGCCGTGGGCTCCTCGAGCATCCCCTTCAGGGTGGCGAGGAACGCGGCGCCGAGCGCTCCGTCGATCACACGGTGGTCGCAACTCATCGTCATCTTCATGCGGTTGCGAATCACCACCTCACCCTCCTCTACCACGGGAACCTCCTCCACACCTCCGACGGCCAGAATTCCAGCCTCGGGCGGGTTGATCACGGCCGTGAACTCGTGAATGCCGAACATTCCCAGGTTGGAAATGGAGAAAGTCGCGCCGGAATACTCCTCCGGCTGGAGCCTCTTCTCCCTGGCCCTTCCGGCCAACTCCCGGACCTCAGCCCCGATGTGAGCGACGCCCCTGAGGTCGGCGTCTCGGATGATCGGAGTGATGAGGCCATCCTCCACTGCTACGGCCACGCCGATATGGACGCGGTTGTGCCGCCGGATCGAGTCACCCATCCAATGAGCGTTGCAGGCCGGATGGCGCCTGAGCGCGGCAGCCGTCGCCCGAATGATGAGATCGTTGAGGGAGACCTTGCGGCCTTCCTGCTCCAGCATCGTGTTGATGGTGCTGCGAGCCTCGATGGCCCGCCCCATGTCCACCTCGATCGTCAGGAAGAAGTGGGGAACGGGGCCGATCGACTCGGTCAGACGCCGGGCGATGGTCTTCCGCATCTGCGAGAGCGGAACGTCATCGAACTCGGCGCCGGACGGAACGAACAGCGGTGCAGCAACCGGGGCGGCGGTCCCACCGACAGTCTCTGGCGTCGCAGGCCCGGTCGCGATCGCCGCTTCGACGTCCCGCTTCACGATGCGCCCCGCAGGCCCGGATCCCGACATGCTCGACAACGCAACGCCCGACTCGGCGGCCAGGCGACGAGCGAGCGGTGAAGCCTTGATCCGGCCACCGATGTCTCCACCTGGGCTCTCGGTACCGGCCGTTGGTTCGGTGGCTGCCGAAGTTTCCCTGCCTACTGCCGGGGTATCCCCGGCGCCGGAGGTCCCCAAAGCCACTTCAGCATCGGCGGGCGCGGCCGCGCCTTCGCTCTGTCCCGTCCCGTTCACCGGCGACGCCGCAAACGCCGCCGCCTGAAACTCCGAGATGTCCTCGTCCTCGGTGCCGATCAGGGCGATCACGTCGCCGACCGGGGCCGTACCGCCCTCTGCCACCAGAATGATGCGGAGGACACCGTCTCCACGGGCCGTCAGCTCCATGGTCGCCTTGTCGGTTTCGATCTCGGCGATGATATCGCCGTTGGCGACTCCGTCCCCCTCGGACTTCAGCCACCTTACGACCTGGCCCTCTTCCATCGTCGGAGAAAGAGCCTCCATATGAACCTTGGTTGCCATAACCCTAGCCGAGACGCCGAGAGGGGTCAGTGGTAAAACGTGCGTTAGACATAGAGAACCTTCTTACAGGCCTCGACCACGCGGGCGGCGCCTGGTTTGGCCCAGATCTCGAGTTTCTTGTTGTAGGGCATGGGGACGTCGGCTTGGGTCACCCGGAGCACGGGCGCGTCCAGGTCGTCGAACGCCTCTTCCATGATGATCGCTACAATCTGGGCCCCGACGCCAACGTATGGCCAGCCCTCCTCCAGATAGATGGCCCGGTTCGTTTTCACGACGGTCGCCAGGATCGCGTCCACGTCGAGGGGACGCAGTGAGCGCAGATCTAGCACGTCCGCCTCGATACCTTCCTTCGCCAGTTGTCCCGCGGCGTGGAGGGCCACATGAGCCATGCTTCCGTGGGTGATGATCGAAACGTCACCGCCCTCGCGCTTGAGATCCGCCACGCCCAGGGGGATGATGAAATCGTCATCGTCCGGCACTTCACCCTTCCCGTTGTAGAGCAGCTCGCCCTCCATGAAGGCGACGGGGTCGTTGTCACGGATCGCGGCCTTCAGCAAGCCTTTGGCGTCAGCCGGCGTCGAGGGCGTCACGACTTTCACCCCTGGCGCATGGAGATACCATGTCTCGCACGCGTGCGAATGCTGGGCTCCGACCTGGAGAGCCGCACCCGACGGGCCACGGAACACCATCGGAACGCCGATCTGGCCACCGCTCATGCTGAGCATCTTCGACGCGCTGTTGATCACCTGATCGAGCGCTAGAATCGAGAAGTTGAAGGTCATGAACTCCACGACCGGCCGGAGGCCGACCATCGCCGCCCCGACTCCCAGCCCGGCAAACCCGAGCTCGCTGATCGGCGTGTCCACGACCCGCTGCGCGCCGAACCGATCGAGAAGACCCTTCGAGACCTTGTACGCCCCGTCGTACTCAGCGACCTCTTCGCCCAACAAGAAGACATCTCCGTCCCGCTCCATTTCCTCAGCGAGCGCCTGGTTCAGCGCGTCCCTGTACGTGAGCTCCGCCATAGCCTTACTTCCCCCGCCCGTCGAAGAAAAGACGTCCGTGAGGATTGATCTCAGAGTACACGTTCTGGTAAAGCGTCTCGACTTCAGGCTCAGGGGCCGCCTCAGCAAAATCGGCCGCCGAGTCCACGGTGGCGCGCACCTCCTTATCGATCGCCTTGAGCTCCTCACCCGTAAGGAGATCCGCCGAGAACATCCGATCCCTGAGAAGCTTGATGGGATCCGCGTTCTCTTTGCGATCGTCGACCTCCTCCTTCGAGCGATAAGTGCCGGACACCGGATCGGACATGGAATGTCCCTTGAACCTGTAGCATTCCACGTCGACAAACTGGGCGCCGGCACCTTGTCGAACACTCTCGACGAGGCGGGCGAAGTGGGCATAGGTGGCCATGACGTCCTGTCCGTCGACGACCGAGGCGGTCACACCGTGCGCGGACGCCTTCTTCACCATCTCCGTCGAGGACATCCGGCTGAACTTCGTGCCCATGCCGTAGGCATTGTTCTCGACGACGTAGATCACGGGCAGATTCCAGATGGAGGCCATGTTCATGGACTCGTGGAACGCGCCTTGGTTGACTGCCGCGTCGCCGAGGAAACAGACACAAACCTGATCGCTGCCCCGATACCGGATCGCAAAGGCAGTGCCCAGAGCGAGTGGAGCCTGGGCCCCCACGATGCCGTTCCCCCCCAGGAATCCTGAATCCGCACCGAAGATGTGCATCGAGCCACCCATCCCACCGGAAGCTCCCGTGGCCTTGCCGTAAAGCTCAGACATGACGGCCTCAGGGGAGAGGCCCTTTGCGAGAGCCTGCGTGTGCTCCCGGTACGACCCGATGACGTAGTCGTCCTGCCGGAGAGGCAGGATGCACCCGGCTGCGGCGGCCTCCTGCCCGATGTGGAGGTGACAGAATCCGCCGATCTTGCCAATCGCGTACGCTTCTTCTGCTTTCTCCTCAAATCTCCGGTAAAAGAGCATCTGTTTGAGGAGCTCGACCAGCTTCTCCTTGGAGAACCCGCTGAGCGCGGGACCTCCCGTCATGACACCGACTGCTTCAGTCTCGAGTTCTGCCATCGAGGTGCTCCTTCTATCTATCCGACAATCGCGCCCGAATCCAACCGATCCGGACGCGCAATTTTCAACTGAACAAGGTTCAAATTCGGTAGGATTTCCGCCGGCGCCAGAACGTCTACCTCCACCACGCGCTGAATGCTACCGGGTGCGCCAGCCTCGACTTCCCTGGCCTGTTCCTTGGCGTGATAGCTGGAGCGCACGAGCGGTCCCGCCTCCACGTGCTTGAATCCAAACTGCTCCTCACCCACGCGTTTCCAATCAGCGAACTCAGCAGGCGTCACCCAGCGCGCGACCGGAATGTGCTGCATCGACGGCCGTAGATATTGGCCCAACGTGAGGATGTCAACCGCCGCCTCGCGAAGATCGCTCATCGCCTGGCGAATCTCCGCGGCCTCCTCACCCATCCCGAGAATGATACCCGTCTTGGTCAGGAGCGACGCGTCGATTCTCTTGGCTGCTCCGAGGAACGAGATGGAGCGCCAATAACGGCCACCCGGGCGCACATCCGGGTGTAGTCTCTCGACTGTCTCCAGATTGTGTCCAAGAATCGCCGGCTTGGCCTCCATGACCACCCGGAGAGCGCCTTCGTCCCCCTTGAAGTCCGGAATGAGTACTTCGACCGAGCAACCGGGGACGGCATCGTGGATGCGGGTGATGGTCTCCGCATAGATGCTGGCGCCGCCGTCGGCGAGTTCATCCCGATTCACGCTCGTGATCACCACGTGATCCAGTTCCATGGCACGCACGGTGTCGGCGACGCGCATGGGTTCCTCGAGATCCAGTTCGGTCGGTAGCCCATGGGCTACGGCGCAATACTTACAGGCGCGGGTACAGACGTCTCCGAGGATCATGAAAGTGGCCGTGCCGGCCTCCCAACACTCTCCGATGTTGGGACAACCAGCCTCTTCACACACCGTGTGGAGGGACTGGCTTCTCATGAGGTTCTTGAGGCGGAGATACTCCGATCCGCCAGGTGAACGGACCTTCAGCCACTCTGGTTTTCGGGCGCGCATGGGCACCGTGTCCAAGCCCTCGTGGGCTCGAATACTCGAGCCCCCCTTTGGCTTGACCAGGCCGGTGTCCTTACCTCCGGGAGCATAGCCCCCGGAGGATTCCATGAGCGTCTTCTGCACCTGATACCTGTCTTTGGGATGGTCTGAGGAGGCACCCGTTGGGCCTTCCTAGAGGTACTCTAAAGAAAGCGCCGATGGCGGGCCGTCACAACCCCATAACCGCTTCTAGCGCCTGGTCTCAGGCTGACACGACACGACGTGGGCAACCACCTCCTCCGGCGAGTCGGTAAGGAAAATCAGGTCGAGATCTTCCTTCGAGATTTTACCCTCTTCGAGCGGCTTGTCCTTGATCCAATCCATCAGGCCAGCCCAATACTTCGTGTCGAACATGACCACCGGAAAATTCCTGACTTTCTGGGTCTGAATCAGCGTCAGCGCCTCGAACAGCTCGTCGAGCGTGCCAAATCCCCCAGGGAAAATGACGAAGGCCTCCGCGTATTTCACGAACATCGTCTTCCGCACGAAGAAATACCGGAAGTCGATGCTGAGATCGACGAAATCGTTCAACACCTGCTCGAAGGGCAACTCGATGTTGCACCCGACCGACGCTGTACCGGCCTCCCGGGCGCCACGATTCGCCGCCTCCATGATCCCGGGGCCGCCTCCGGTGATGATGCCGTATCCGGCCTCTCCCAAGAGGCGTATCGTCTCTACGCAGCGGTCGTATACGGGGTCGTCCTGGGTGAGGCGCGCCGAGCCGAAGACCGAGACGCACCGGCCCAAGTTGCCGAGCTCGTCGAATCCCTCGACGAACTCCCCCATGATTCGAAAGACGCGCCACGACTCCTTACCCCCCCGGAAGAGCCCTCTCTCCTGCAACTCAGCCACGGTGGACTGAAGAAATCGCTCGTCCTCCGTCTCCCTCAAGTATGGGAGGGGCGCAACGACTTCTTGGGGTTCACCTTCTTGGAGTCCATCCTTTTCGTTGTCTTCACGCACGATTCAGTTACCTCGTTGTCCGGACGGTCGAGTCGCCACCGCCCCGTTCTGTGCAATGCCGACTCGTGTGGTACGGAGGGTCGCCAGACGAGCCGATCCCGTGCCGGCTCGGACGAATACGGGTTCTCGCTGAATACGAGGTGCGCTACCCTCGCTCCAAACGGCCCGCGGAGCCCTGGTACCATGAAACGGGCACCGTCGGCCAACCGGGCTCCGACCCGCACGAGAGCTGCCGGCAAGGAGACCAGCGTCGGCGAGCGGCTGAGCCCCTGGGCGAGTCCCTCGAGAAGCTCTCGCTGGGTCAGAGGGTAATCCCCGGCCAAGTTGAAGGCGTTCCCAGACCCCCTCCCGTCCAACGCCGAGGCCACACCTGCCGCCACGTTTCCAGCGTACACCACCGGTACCGTATTGTCGCCACGGCCCATCACCGGCACAACCGGAAGGCGGAGTACCCGGGCCAAAGTCGGGGCGAACAGCCGATCCCTCTCGCCGTACACGGCACTGGGACGCACGATGGTCACCTGCAGGCGGCCTGAGTCGTGCATCGCGGTCGCGGCTTCCTCAGCCAACCGCTTGGACCGTCCATAGAAGTTGTCGGGCCGGATGGTCCCTTTGAGCGGCCCCGCCCCGTCCATGCGACCAGACGTCTGTCCGTACACCGCAACTGAGGAGACATGCACGGCGTGGCGCCCACTCGCTCGCGCCATGGCCTCCAACGCGTTTCGAGTACCCTCGACGTTGACGGCTTGAACCGCGGACCAGTCCTTGCCGCTGTAGACGCGAGCGGCACAGTGGACGGCCCAACGACATCCGTTGGGCCAACTGGCTGGGATCGTCCCCGAAGTCTCCCTCAGAAAGAGTGCAGCCGAGCCCTTTGAGGAAACCGGTGTCGGACTCAGGCCTATGCAGAGCCACCGCTTCGTGGCCCTCTTCGATCAGGCGCTCAGCGATGTGGGAGCCGAGCAAGCCGGAACCGCCCGTGAGAAAGACGCGGGATGGCTCAGTCGTTCCGTCCCAGTGCCTCGGCCGTGATCTGCATTTGCGGAAACATCGGATTGTGGTCTCGATACTCAAGGAGATCCTTGGCCGACTCAGTCTCATACGCTTCCAACCAGCGCCCGTAATACCCGCGCGCGCTGGCGCTGTCGCCGAGCGCCAGTGACGCGTCACCGGCCATGGCCAACCCGAGAAGGTGGTTCGGTTGCTCCGCGAGGATCTCCTCCGCACCCTCCAAGGCCTCTGCATTGAACTGGCCGGTCAAACGAAGCAGCACCAAGTGGAACTTGCCGTCGGTGTCCAAAGGCTCGGCAAGCTCGAGGGCACGAATGGCCATGGGCAGGAAGTTGACCACCTCCGTGTTGTCATTCGCCGATACGGCGGTCATCACCCTATTGAAAAGGCGATCCGCCGCCTCACGCGGTGTCATCGACGAAAGGTCGACAGCGGCTGCACCTCCCGCTACGCCTCCCGCGGGACCGACGGCAGCCAGCGGGGGCGCGGCTGCACCTCCAGGGCCATACACCGGATAGGCGATCACCATGATCAGCCCCAATAAAAGAGCACCGGCCATCCACCACGCGACCTGGTTTCCCGAACTCCCGGGACGGATCGGGGAGCCGCCCATGGCGCTTCCGCACTGATTACAGAATCGGGCCCCGGCAGGAGGCTGATGTCCGCAGCCCTGGCACTTCGACTTTTCCAACGCTGCGCCGCAGTCCGAGCAGAACCGCCCCGCTTGGGCGGCCGTACCACAACTCAGGCACTTCATCCATCATCCTCCAGATCCAGCCGGGGGAGGCGATCCGGGGGAGGCGTCAACGCGTTGAACAACATCGGCCACGTCGCCACCGTTTGCGCACGATAGTTGGGCTGGAAGCCAAACAGCACGAGCGAGCCTTCACCGATGGAAACTTCCACGACCGCGGGTTTCCCGGCCACGTGCTCAGGGCCCAGGAGCCAGCCGGAGCGCAGGGGGTTCCCGTCACTGAACCGCGCGGTGACCCGAACCGACGGATCGGAAACATCGAAAGCCCTGCTTTCCCGGGAGAACCAGCCTGCAACCGACTCGGGGAGCCCTTCATTGAGGCTGTGGCCGGGCTCCGGACGCATTTCGAGGATCGATCCCGGTATGTAGAAATCCGTGGCGGCGAGCCTCTCCACGGCGCTCGACACACCGAGGTCGAACAGGTCCGTCACGTACTCAGTCGCATCCTCGATCGCCACGATGCGCCCTCCCTCGCGCACGAAGCGGTCCAACGCCCGCTCGCCCTCGCCTCCCAAGCCCCCGGCGTAGGGTTCGGGAACGGACCCACTCCCAAAACCACCGGAGATGGAGGACGGGCTCTGTCGCTGGAACAGGATCACGTCGTAATCTCGGCGAAGGTCTCCCTCCCGAACACGGGCGTCTTTGAGCGTGTCGTAGGGGAGCCCGTACTGGTCGAAGACCCAACGCGTCCATCCGGCCTCCATGGGCTCGCGCCACGATTTGTAGAGGGCAATCCGAGGTGCCGACTCACCCTGAAGGGCCTCGGGTAGCTGAAAAACGAAATCCGGTGTCTCGATCGGCGCGGACTCGAGCACACCGGCTACGCCCCCATCCAGGTCCTCCACGGCAACGGCCGAAACGTTCATGAGCAACGACAACGTGTGCGCGGTCACATCGTACGGTCGGCGAGGCGGACCGTCGGGATATTCACGCAGGTCCGGATACTGCTGCACCTCCAGGAGCGTCTGGGCAAAGGACGCGTACGGCTGATTCATTGGAACCACATAGGTGCCAGCCGGCATCGATACGCCATCGGCTTCGAAGGCCCGCGCGGCGCGATACACCTCTACGTCGCCCATTCGCAGGATCCGCAGCACATAAGCCAGGCCCGTCTCATTTTCCTGGTTGCCGGGAATGACCCACGCGGTGGGCCACGCGTCCCATCCGTTCACCGCGCGCTCGTTGATCCTGTAGAAGTTCTCGAGCCAGTAGCGTCGGTTCTTGGCCGCATTGCTGAGCAGGGCCATCGCTCCCGCGTCCATGTAGTCGACGATGTCCGGCAGACCCCACGCTCCGCCGGTCCACGGATTCGGATAGTTCACGGAAGCGGTCGCGGCGTCGTACCCGCGTCCGCCCCCGATGCTCGAGGGAGAGACGACCACGGAGGTCGCGATGTCCGCCGAAGCCGTCTCCGACAGAATGCGAACGCCGGCGTGATAATGCTGATAGGCACGGGCCGGGGTGAAGCCATCGTAGATGGCGTTGGTCACGACGCCGCTCTTTCCCTGGGCCGCGAGCTCCGCGGCCATGCCCGCACCGAGCATGTTCACGGCAGTGATGATCGCCGGATCGACATTGTGCTCGATCGGATCGATATAGGGCGGAAAGAAGATGCGAGCGCCGCCGCCCCCCATTTGATGGATGTCGTGCACGATCTGCGGGTGCCAAGCGTTATGGGCCCCGAGGACTGTGTGCTGCGTCTCCTTCTGCGTGAACGCGTACCAATCCCGGTTGTTGTCGTGACCGACATAGTAGTGGTAGAGCCACGGAAGGGAGGAGGCCTCGTACTCAGTACCCAGCCATTCGTTATACCAATCCGCCACCCACTCCGTCCCGTCCGGATTCAGGGATGGAATATCCAGCAGGATGACGTTGTCGAGAATTTCGCGCACTCGCTCCTCATTCGAAGATGCCAACCGGTACAGGAGCCGAGCGGCAGTTTGGGACCCACCGACCTCCGTCGAGTGGATGCCGTGCGTGATGAGCACCACAGTGCGCCCCTCAGTGATCAGCTCCTGAAGCTCCTCGTCGCCGGACACCCGGCGCGGATCCGCGAGCCGCATCTGGATGTCGTGAAGCTCGGAGAGACGACTTTGGTTTTCCTCGCTCGTAACCGTCACCATCACGAAGGGGCGGCCCATGGTCGTGAGCCCGAGCGTATCGACCTTCACCCGTGGGCTCGCGTTCGCGAGCACCTCGTAATACGACGTGAGCTCCCTCCAATTGGCCAGGTTCTGCTCAGAACCGATCTCAAAGCCGAAATGGGACTCCGGCGTCGGAACATTTTGGGCTGAGAGGAGGCCGACAGCAGCGAGGGCGAGGCCCGGGCCCGTCAGAACCCTATGCAGCAAGACCCTATGCACCATGCGGTTGCCTCCAACAAGTGTTGAGCGAAAGAGTACGAGGATCGTATCCAGGAGCAGTACCCAGGACAAGCTTGCGGGGTGCTGAGAGGCGGGGTATCTGAGGGGGTCGGATGGGACTGCTTCGGATGGGACCGCTAAAGGCCGGTGGGCATGTCGATGAATTCCTGCTGGAGTTCGAATCGCTCTTCGAGGTGAGTCCCCAGCGCCCTCACGCCCCATGTCTCTGTAGCGTAATGTCCTGCGTACAAAGCATTAACCCCATGCTCCATGGCGTCGTTGTATGTGTGGTGGGGCCCTTCGCCCGTGATGAGCGCATCGAGACCCTGGCGGGACGCCTCCGGGATGAGGTCCGCGGCGGCGCCGGTGACCAAACCCACCCGGCAGACGTGCTCAGATCCGCCCGGGATGAGCCTCACCGGACCACCCACCACCTCACCAATGTGCTCCACCAGTTTATCGCGCTCGTAATCGACCTCGCACCACCACCCGATGTCATGGCCCTGATGGTCTCCGAAACGCCCCTTCGGATCCCAACCGAGAGCCCGGCACAGCACCGCACAGTTCCCCACCTCAGAGTGGGCATCCAAAGGCAGGTGTGCCGAATAAAGGGCGACTTTGCCCTCAATCAGGGCTCGGATCTTCCGGAAGCGCGGACCGACGATTTTGGCTTGGCCGTCCCAAAAAAGCCCATGGTGGACCACCAGAATGTCCACACCCCGGGACACGGCCTCCTGGATCACAGCCTCGCTGGCGTCCACGGCCACCGCGGCACGCTTCACCTCCGCGGGTCCCTCCACTTGAAGGCCGTTGTGGGCGGGCGAGTAATCGGGGAACCCCTGAATCGAGAGATACTCGTCCAGATATTGGACCAGGGAGTCTGTCTTCACCTTGTCTGCGGGATCAAATGTGGAAAAGTGTCCACGAAACGGTCACGAGAAGGGGTGTCCGTCAGGTCATACCCAGTGTAACTCATTGTCAAATCATGGGGTTAAGACAATTGTCCACGCTCTGTGGATAAGTGGGGTAGCGGTCGGCTCACCCAGCTCCCAGCTCCCCCGATTCCTGAAGCACCGCCTCCACGTCGTCCTGTTCCAACTCCTCAGGCTCCGGCTCAGCCTTTCCTCCGCTACTGGGAATCTCTGCCTGGGGGACCTTGAAGGCCCCGGTCGACTCGCCGACTGCTACCTGACCTTGAACCTTGGCGCCCTCCTCGACTTGCATCCGGGGGGCCTCAATTTCGCCCGAAACCTCACTGGTCGCCAGCAGTTCGAGGCGAGATACAGCATGAATTCCCCCCGAAACCCGACCGGCGACCACGGCATCCTGCGTAAAGATGCTCCCGTCCACGAGGCCATCCTTGCCGATCACTACGGACTTTCCGGCCCGAACATTACCACGGATCGTGCCCTCGACACGTAGCGAGCCGTCGGTCTCTGAGTCGCCCTCCAGGGTCATACCCGCGCCGATGATCGAAATCACGGCCTCAGTGGAGTGTTGGGGGTCGGGGGAGGCTTGGCCATGTCGTCCGAATCCTTTGTGATTTATGGTTGCTGTACCAACTTGAGAGGATCGATCGTCACTCCTTCGAGTAGAATCTCGAAGTGCAAGTGAGGCCCGGTTGATACGCCGGTTGACCCACTGAGCACGATCACCTCGTTTTTCCGTACTTCCTCCCCGAGATCGACCGAGGTGTCAGACGCGTGGGCGTACAAAGTCTCGTACCCATTGTCATGATCGATCCGCACATACTTTCCATACGTGGGGTCCTCGCCGACTTCTGAGACTCGGCCCGCACCCGCGGCCCGAATATATGAGCCAGTGGGAATTGCGATGTCCAGGCCCGGGTGGGCTTCACCCTCGTCGATGCGGCGCGTGACGGACCCACTTTCATCGGCGAGCGGCCAGCTGTCGAGCCCCTCGTCACCACCAGGGGAACGACGGAAGGAGCCCGGAGGTGGGAGCCAAAGCTCAGACGGCGCCCGCGTGCCATCTGGGGCAAAAAGAGCAAGAATATCGGAGTACTGACGTTCGACGGCACCGAGCTGGCGAAGTGGCCCGGGAATCCGTTCTTGATCCGCACGCATCAGAGCGACCTCCGCCTCAAGCTCCACCGTGTGCGCGACACGCGAAGCCATGTACCCCCATGACGATCAGGAACGTCACGGCCGCGCTGAGGCTGAGGGCGAGACCACGGAGCATGCGCAAGCGCCGGTACGAGACCTCGTACGTCCGGCTCTGGCTGGTTTCAGGCACGAAGATGATCCGCATGATGGGGCCCTTCATGACACGACCTCCGATGCCTCTCGGCCCGTGATCAGGTGGAAGACTCGCTCAAAGTCTTCATGATTCCGGAACGGTACTTCGATTACGCCGGAGCCACCTCTGCGAAGCCGGACGGTCGCCTTGGTCGCGAGCACCGCCCGTAGATCTTCCTCGAGGGCGCGCACCACGGGATCGCGGCGCTTGGACGTGCGCCGCTTCGGCTTCTTCTTCTCCGATTCGATCCCGGCATGGCCCTCCATTTCGCGGACGGACCAACCCTGCTTGATGGCCGCCCCGGCTAGCGCCACCATCCTTTTCTCATCGTCGAGTGCGAGCAGCGCCCTCGCGTGTCCGCTCGTGAGGGATCCGGCCTCCACATACGCCCGCACCGACGCCGGCAACTGAAGAAGGCGGACCATATTCGCCACCGTCGAGCGGTTCTTGCCCACGGAGCGCCCGATCTGGGCGTGACTCAGGCCGTTCTTGTCCATGAGGGTCTGGTACCCCCCCGCTTCTTCCATGGGGTTCAGCGCCTCGCGCTGAAGGTTTTCCACGAGGGCGAGGACCAACAGTGTGTCATCGTCGACTTCCCGGGTGACCGCCGGGACCTGCTTCCAGCCAAGCTTCTGGACGGCCCGCAAGCGGCGCTCGCCCGCGACCAACTCGTACTTGCCCGGAGCCCTCGGGGCCGGCCGTAGCAAGAGCGGCTGAAGGAGACCATTCTCCTGGATCGATTGGGCCAGCTCCGCCAATTCTTCGGCCGAGAACGTCTTGCGGGGCTGTTGTGGATTCGGCCCGATCGACTTCACATCGACGAGCTGTGCGTCGCGACTCGTAGCCTCGTCCAGATACTCACCCAGCAAAGCACCGAGCCCCTTGCCGAGGCGAGCCTTCTTCGCTGGCCGACTCACTCGCCTATATCCTCAGCAAGACGGAACAGAGCATCCTCCACGTGACGGAACTGAGTACCGTCATCAGTCCGCCGTGTCATCACGCCGGCGCCGGTCTGTGACCCGCCATGAGCTCCTCCGCGAGCGACAGATAACTTTGGGCTCCATTGGACAAAACGTCGTACCGGAGGATCGGCTGTCCGAACGATGGGGCTTCGGCCAACCGAACATTTCGCGGAATGGAGGTCTTGTACACGCGGTTGCCAAAATACTCCCTCGCCTCGGCGGCCACTTGCCGCGCGAGATTGAGTCGCCCGTCGAACATCGTGAGCAGCACGCCCTCGATCTCCAGTTGCGGATTGAGCGCCCGTTGGACCAGCCGCACGGTGTTGAGCAACTGACTGAGACCCTCGAGGGCATAGAACTCACATTGGATCGGAATCAACAAAGAGTCGGAAGCCGTGAGGGCGTTCAGCGTCAGAAGCGCCAGTGAAGGCGGACAGTCCAGGAGGATGAAATCGTAATCGGACCGAATCGACTCCAGCGCTCGTCGAAGAATCGTCTCCCGGCTCATGGCACCGACGAGTTCGATCTCTGCACCGACTAGATCCCGTGTACTCGGCATGAGATCGAGAAGGGGGAATTGAACCGACGTACGCACAGCCGCTTTGGCATCCCCGCCACTCATGAGAACGTCGTATATCGTGACGCGCTCGTCGTCGGCGGGCGAGAGCCCCAGTCCGCTCGAGGCGTTCCCTTGAGGGTCCAAATCGACGACCAAAGTCCGGGCTTCGGCCACAGCGAGTGCGGCGCCTAGATTGATGGCGGTCGTGGTTTTACCCACTCCGCCCTTTTGGTTGGCGATAGCGATGACGCGGGACATGCGTACGAAGCCGGTGGAATGAACGCTCAGGGTGAGTCTAGAATAAACGGTCGTCCACACAGGAGCAAAACGCAAGGACATGTGCGGCCGCCTCTTGCCCACGCGGGATCACTCCCCGAAACTCAAGCGTGGCGGAGCAATCCCGGCCTCACCGTCGTTCGTATGATTCCCGCCTTAAATGGACCGATATGAGCTCTAAGCGTCCTTAATTAATGCGGAAAACCGGTCACGATTGCTCGTGCTCGCCAACGCAGTGGTTATTGGCGCCGCAACCATTGGCGCGATGGCGTGCGGAAGTGACCTGAGCGGTCCGGACCTGAACCCGGATTTCATGGCGGGAGACTGGTCGGCCGACTCGTTGGTGATGACGAGCGCGGCGAATCCGGCCGTGACCGCCGATCTGGGGGCGTTGGGGGCCACCTTCACGCTTCTGGTGGAGCCCTCCGGTCGTTACACGGCGATCCTGGAGGGGTTCGGTCAGTCCAGCAGTGAAATCGGAAGGCTCACCGTCGACGACGCGGACGTGGTCCTCATGCCGGAGTCGCCCGCCGGGCCCGAGTCGCGAGCCCCGTGGGAGCGAGTGGGTGATTCCGTCATCCTGGAGGGTGACAGCGACTTCAACCTCGACGGCACGACCGAACCGGCCACGCTCAGGCAGGTGTTGGTTCCCAGGTAGCCTCGCCGAAGGTCCGGACTGAGGCCGGGTGTTTCACGTGAAACACCTCTCTGGAAGCTGGTCTGGGCAAGCTCGTCTGGGGCTGTCCATTTGCACGAGCCTGGGAAAGCTCATTTGTGTGGCCCTAGGGACGCGGAGGGGTGCCGCCCATGTTTCACGTGAAACATGGTGGCTCAGCCCTTCGCCCCCACCTCCATCGGTCCATTGCGACGCCGACGCCGGACCTCGAGGATCAGGCTCTGCAGATCCGCTGGAGACACCCCCGGTATCCGGCCTGCCTGCGCGAGCGAGGAGGGACGGACGCGCGCCAGTTTTTCCCGCGCCTCGAAGGACAGGCTCAGCAGCTCTTCGTAAGGAAGCTGATGAGGGAGTTCGAAGTCCGCTTGCCTTCTCAAGCTCCGTGCTCGCTCAGCCTCACGCCGGACGTATCCCTCGTATTTGAGCTCGATCTCGACCGCGGCCAGCGCGTCCGCGTCCGTGTCTTGATCGAAGGTGGCCCCTCCGGCGTTCGCGAGCCCGACCGCCGGTACTTCCGGGCGCCTCAGGAGTTTGGACGCCCGTACGGACTGCCGCATCGGGCTACTCCCGCACTCTTTCAGCAACGGGTTGACGCTCACTGGGTCGAGTACGGTTTCGACGAACCACTTTCGCACTCGCGACTCTCGCTCTTCGAGCGTGGCCAGCACTTCGCTCTGCATGTCAGTCAGTAGACCGATCTCCCTCGCGCGAGGTCCGAGGCGTCGGCTGGCGTTGTCCTGTCGGAGCAGAAGCCTGAACTCGGCTCGGGACGTGAACAGGCGGTACGGTTCGTCCGTCCCCTTCGTGATCAAGTCGTCGATCAGGACACCGATATAGGCTTCGTCCCGCTCGAGTACGAACGCCGCGCGCCCAAGAGCCCCCAGCGCCGCGTTCGCACCCGCCATCAGGCCCTGGCCCGCAGCCTCCTCGTATCCGGTCGTCCCGTTGATCTGCCCCGCGAAGTAGAGGCCTGGAAATTCCCTCAACTCCAGAGTGTGCCTCAGTTGGTGGGGTGGGAAATAGTCGTATTCGATCGCGTACCCGACCCTCGTCACCTCCACACGCTCGAGGCCGGGAATGGTCTGGAGAAACTCCACTTGAACGTCCGCAGGTAGCGACGTCGACAGGCCGTTCACGTAGAGCTCGGTCGTCTCCAACCCCTCCGGTTCCAGGAAGACCTGATGACGGGGCGCGTCCGGAAACCGGACGATCTTGTCCTCAATCGAAGGACAGTACCGTGGCCCCCGCCCGGAGATCTCGCCTCCGAAGAGAGCGCTCTGGTCCAGGCTACGCTTGACAACCTCACGAAGCTCCGTCCCGGTCCATGTAATCCAGCAGGGCCGCTGCTCGGGGATGCTCTCCCTTATATAAGAGGAAAACCGGAAGTCCTGCGGATCGCCGTCCTGCCGCTCCGTGCGGGTGAAATCCACGCTCCGTCCGTCGATGCGGGGAGGCGTACCGGTCTTGAACCGGGCGATCTCAAGACCACGCGCCTCCAACTCCTCCGCCAACTCGACCGAGGGCGCTTCTCCGGCCCGGCCCGCCCCCACACTGGCATCGCCCCCAATGTGGATCCTGCCTCGCAGGAACGTCCCGGCCGTCACCACGACCGCCTGCGCCCGAAACTCGAGGCCTCCACCGGTCCGCACTCCGGTCGCCTGACCCCGCTCCATGAGCAGACCCGTCACCATGTCCCCATGGAGGCAAAGGCCGGGCACCTCGTCGAGCGCCTTTCGTACGCCGAGGGGATAGAGCCGCCGGTCACATTGGGCCCGGGGACTCCACACGGCCGGCCCTTTCGAGCGGTTCAGCATCCGGAACTGAATCCGCGCCGCATCGGTCGCACGGCCCATAATTCCGCCGAGCGCGTCCACTTCCCTCGCGACCACGCCTTTGGCTACTCCCCCGATCGCGGGGTTACAGCTCATCTGCCCGACCCGGGCGAGGTCGGGCGTGATCAACAGCGTTCTTGCTCCCACCCGTGCGGCGGCGGCGGCGGCCTCGCAGCCGGCATGGCCACCCCCGACGACGATCACATCGTAGGAAAGCTTCATTGATCGTTCACCCGCTTGCTCAAATGATCTCAAAATGGGTCGGGAGGCTCGCGGCCGACCGAAAGCCGTCGACTCCCTCGACTCGCGCCATCTGCGGACCGAGCTCCAGCTCTGCGGCAAAGGCTTCGAGCGTCTCGATGTCCCCGACCACGTGAACCTCGACCGTGCCATCCGGACGGTTTCCGACGGTACCCCGTAGGCCGAGCTTCGACGCTCTAGCGCACGTCCACCACCGGAAGCCGACCCCCTGCACCCGTCCGCGAAAGCCGCGCTGCTGCCATTCCGACTCGGAATCGCTCATATATGGTCCAACCCCGTCCCGTGCCAACGTCCTCGCCGACGCCCTTCTACTTGCCAATACAAAACTCGCGGAAGACCCGATCTAGAATCTCGTCGGTCGAAACCAGTCCGAGCAACTCCTCCAAAGCCGTCTCCGCCGGCCGAAGCTCCGCCGACGCCACCGCAACCGGCGTACCCCCCTCCAGCGCCGTCATGAACGCCACCACATGATCGCGAACTCTCCTGACCGCCTCCGACTGCCGGGCTCGAGTGAGCGCGGGCACAGATACACCCGTCCGAGCGAGCCCCCCGTAGACCATTTCGGGAAGAAGCGCATGAAGGCGTCCTAGCCCGGTCCCGTCGACCACAGACAGCGCCACACTCTCGCTCACATTCGCGCCATTCAGATCATGGACGGCATTGGGATCATCGGACTCGCCATTCCCCGATGCCAGACTCTGGGACGCGCCATCTCCGGACGTCAGATCGGCCTTGGTCCTGAGCAAAACCGTCGGGACATCCCCCAACTGCGCCAGGAACTTCCGCTCAGCCGACCCCACCTCCGCATAGGATTCCACGCAGAAAAGTACGAGATCCGCGCGGTCGAGATATCGACGCGCCACCTCGATCCCTAGCACCTCCACGCGATCATCAGAATCGTGGATCCCGGCCGTGTCGACCAAGCGGAACGGAAAGCCCCCAACTGAGATCACGGCCTCGAGGGCGTCCCGGGTCGTGCCGGGTACCTCAGTGACGATAGCCCGCTCCTCTCCCAGTAAAGCGTTGTACAGACTAGACTTACCGCTGTTCGGTGGACCAGCGAGCACCGTCAGGGCCCCCTCCCTCAGGAGCTCCCCCTCCGGCGCAGTCTCCAGGAGCTCCTCCAGAGCCGCCCGGAGTGCCGCCGCCGCATTCACGATCTCGTCCACCGGCATGGGCGCTTCGTCCTCTTCCGGGAAATCGATGTGGTGGGCCAGGTACGCCTCGAGGGTGACGAGTTGCTCTCGGAGCTCCGCGATCCGTCGACTCAGACCTCGCTCGACTTGGAACAGAGCCGCGTCGTGTTGCGCCTTACTCCGTCCTTCGATCAAATCGAGCACGGCCTCAGCTTGCACCAGGTCCATTTTTCCATGCAGAACCGCCCGGCGGGTGAACTCACCCGGCTCAGCCAAGCGAGCCCCTCCCGCAATGCACGCATCCAGGATCAACCGGGGCACCAGCCAACCGCCATGGCAGGAGATCTCGACCATGTCCTCACCGGTGTAGCTGTCCGGCCGCGGGAACGTGGTCACGAGCGCCCGGTCCAGGAGATCCCCGCCTTCGCCTGCGGTGATCGAACGTACACTGGCCGTCCGCGAGGCCGGCTGGTCCTGGTCGGACGTGAGGGACCCGAGGATCTGGAAGGCCTCGGGTCCGGAAATACGCACCAACGCGATCGCGCCCGGCCCGGCAGCGGTAGCCAACGCCGCGATGGAGTCCACCGCCAGCTCAGAAGGCCGGCTGGAGGCCTCGTCAGTCACCGCTCGTTGCGGGCTGCACCGGCGTCTGCTCCCGGAGCTGTTGACGCTCCTTGGCGATCAAATATTGCTGCGGGATCGTCGCCAGATTGGACGTGGCGTAGTAGAGGTTCAGGCCGGACGCAAAGTTGAAGAAGATGAAGGTCATCATGATGGGCATGATCCACATCATCATTTTCATCTGGGGGTTGGGTTCTGGCAGGGATCGGACCGTGATCCACTGCATGAAGAACATCGATACGCCGAGCAGAATCGGAAGAACGTACAACGGGTCGGCCGCGGAAAGGTTCGGCAGCCACAGAAAGCTCTCCCCGCGTAGCTGAATCGTGTTTCTGAAGACGAAGAACAACGTGATCAGCACGGGGAACGGAAGGAGCATGGGCAAGCACCCCGCCAAGGGATTGAAGCCGTGTTCCTTGTACAACTTCATCATCTCCTTCTGCAGCTTCTCCGGCTGGTCCTTGTACTTCTTCTGGATCTCCTTAAGCAGCGGCTGCACGGCCATGTTCCGCATTTGTGCCCGCATCGCCTTTTGATTCAGTGGATACGTCAGGACCCGCATCATGACGCCGAAGATGATGAGCACCCAGCCGTACCCGACGCTCAGATTGGCGTGCAAGAAGTTCAAGATCGTCAGAACGACCGCGACCACGGGTCGGACGACCGGCCGCATCCAGCGATAGCCGTACGGATTCGCCTCCTCCAGATCGTTATCGAACGCGACCAGAAGATCCCGGTCCTGCGGCCCCATGAAGATCCGGGTTTCCAACACTCCGGTGGTGCCCACAGCTTGAGTGACGGCGATCGCCGCCTGGTCTTCACCCGGGGCGGGGCCCGCGATCAGCCCTCCCAGATACTGTTCACTGCCTTCACGGCCGGGGACCACTGCGAAGATGAAATACTTGCTCTTGAGTGCCGCCCAAAGGAGGGGTCCCTCCTGCGTACGTTCGGAGTCGACGCGACTGAGCCTCTCAGAGTCGATCCCCTCACGAAGGTGGTTCGTCACGTACCCCATGATCCGCGACTCTTCGGCGCGGTTGCGCTCGTTATACTGGAGCCCTGAGCCCATCGACGTGACCAACAACGCACCGTCCGCACCCAAAACTTCGGTTCGCACATCCATGAGGTACGACGAGGGATCGAACGTGTAGGCAGTCTCGAGCGTGAGAGCGCCCGAGGGGTGCCGATACCTGAAGGTCAGGGTCTGAGGCCCATCGGCTTCGCTGAGTCGCAGTCCATCCGCCGGTTCGACCTCGAACGTCTCCGCTCCGAGGTCGAGCGCACCCTCGTCGACCCGGAGTTGCATCGCCAACACACCGCCAGTTTCCGGGACGATCAGCTCGACGACCTCCTCTTGATCGACGTCCTCCCCTTCCACTTGATCGAACGATTGGAATTGAAGCAACTGCGCCGAAATCAGCCGGGCCCCGGCCGTGCTCCACGCGAGCCGGTACAGGGGGCCCTCGACCACGACCGTGTCCACGCGAGCCGCGGCGGCAGGGGCGGGTCTGTCGAAGGGACTCGGCCCAGCCGCGGGGGCATCAGGCTGGTCAGCTGCTGCCCCGGGGCCGGCGGTCGGCCCCCCCAGCGGTATGCTCGGCGCGACCGCGCGCCCAGCACCATCGAGTTGTCCGGTTACCTCGCCCCCCGGTGTGATCCCCTCATCGGGGGGGACCGGGGGAAACAAGAGGTTCGTCCCGACAAGAACGACAATCATGAGCATGATCGCCAGCAGGAACCGCGCTTCTTGCCGCATCTATTTTATGTCCTCGCCTGAATGCACGTCGGAGGAGTACCCCTTCTGTAAGCACACGTCCTCCACAATCGTCTCGCTGGCGCTGACCTCTGGGACGGGGTCATAGCCCTGCCCCCCGAACGGATGACAGCGCAGGATCCGCCTGAACGCGAGCCACCCACCAGAGAGAGCCCCGTACCGGTCGATGGCGCCGACCGCGAACTCAGAGCACGTGGGTGTGAAGAGGCAGGAGGGCACGGTAAGTGGAGAAATGGCCCGTTGGTAGAAACGTATAGCTCGGATCATCCCACGCTTGAACACAGATCCTCCGTTATCGACTGAAGCTCATCGCTCAGCCTACGATACCCGACCCCGTAAGCTTCACGTCGAGCCCTCACCAGCACGTCCAAGGCCAACCCTTGCTCGCTCAGTCGGGGTAGCACGCGAGTCCGACCAATCTCGCGCAGGCGCCGTTTGACACAGTTCCGTTCCACGATGGAATGCTGGTGTTTAGGGACGATCATGCCCCAACGGTTGCGGGCCTCGGATGAAGACAAAAAGAAGACGTCCAAGCTGGGCGTCTTCTTCCTAGATCCGTCCCTGAGAAGGGATCGAATGTCTCGTGCCTTGTGAATCCGACCGGAGCGAGGCAAGGGAAATCCCTTGCCTCCCGGGCTCGTCCCCGCAGCCGAGTGGGCTGCCATCATTCGATTACTTCGAGCCGATCTTCACTACGAGCCGGGCGCGTCCCCGGGCCCGCCTCCTCGCAAGCGTCTTTCTCCCGCCGCAAGTCTTCATCCGCTCCCGGAAACCGTGCTTGTTCAAGCGCTTCCGATTTCGTGGCCTATATGTGGGCTTCATAACGTTTTTGTGCCTAGGGGGCTGTTGAAGAAGTACCGTGGGTCGTGCCACCGCCACATGTCTAGGCCGCGCAGCAGTTGTAGAGCACGTTAAGATATCCGAGTGGGCGAGCACGGGTCAAGGTGGGCGACACTGGCGAGGACCCCGTGTACCCAGAGGGAAAATTGACTTTTCCACATCCGGAATCTAGCGTCTTGGGCCGTCGTCATTCCGCATTCGCCAGCAAGCGTCAACGTTCACCTTAGGAGCGCATGGAGTTCACGGCCGACGAGCTCTGGACCCGGGTTCTCGAGGCGACCCGAGACAGGCTCCAGGGACAAACATATCGCACGTGGCTCGCCGGCACCGTCGCAGTGGGGGTCACCGACTCAGAGATTCTCGTCGAGGTGCCGAGTCAATTCCACGTCGAGTGGATCAGCGATAGGTACGGACCGCTCCTGACGGATGTGATTCAGCAGATCCTCGGTCGCCCGCTGACCCTCTCTTTCCGTTGCGCCGACCCGGCGGCGGCGCCGCCGATCCCGAGCATCGAAGTCACGCCACAGACACCCGGATCCCGCACGCCTGCCCCCGCGACAACCCGGGACCGGCCTCCCCCGTCATTGAACGAGCGTTACGCCTTCGAGCGATTCGTCGTGGGGAACAACAACCAACTCGCTACGGCCGCGTGCCATGCCGTCGCCGACCAACCGGCGCTCACCTACAACCCGCTTTTCCTCTATGGTGGCGTCGGTCTCGGAAAGACCCATCTCATGCACGCGATCGGGAACGCTGTCCTTCTGGCCGACCCCAACATGCGCATCGCCTACGTCCCCAGCGAGCAGTTCACCAACGACCTCGTCACTGCGATTCAGCAAGGAACCATGGCCGAGTTCCGAAGGCGTTACCGCCAGATGGACCTTCTGCTCGTCGACGACATTCAGTTCCTCAAGGGCAAGGAGCGCACCCAGGAGGAGTTCTTCCATACCTTCAACACGCTCTACGATGCCCGAAAGCAGATCGTGCTCACCAGCGATCGGCCACCCAAGGAGATTCCCGGCCTCGAGGAACGGCTCATTTCGAGGTTCGAGTGGGGATTGGTCGCCGACATCAAATCACCCGACTACGAAACCCGGGTTGCGATCTTGCGGAAGAAGGCCGACGACGACGGACTCATGGTCTCGCACGATGTCATGGACTTCATCGCACAGTTCTGCACCTCTTCGGTGCGCGAACTCGAGGGCGCGATCATCAAATTACTGGCTTATTCGTCCATCACCAATCAGGAAATCTCCGTGGATCTGGCGCGCAAGGCGCTGCATGGAAGCTTCGGGAGCGCCTCAGGAAACGCTGGCTTCGTGTTGGGCGCCGAACACATCCGTAGAGCGGTCGCGACACGCTGGCAAGTTCGCGAAGGGGCGCTTAGCTCGAAGCGGAGGACCAAGGACTTGACGGTCCCTCGCCAGGTCGCCATGTACCTGATCAGAGATCTGTTGGACTATTCTCTCGTGCATATCGGTCAACTCTTCGGAGGCCGCGACCATTCGACGGTGATCCACTCGATTCGCAAAGTGGAGAATGCGATGAGCGTGGACGCTGAGTTCCGCCAAACGGTGGAAGGGGTACGCGCTGAGATCGGGAGAGGGCCCTGAGGGGCGCGAGGAAGGTGACTCGCTTGAAGCGTACAAGCTGTGTGGAAGGGTGCGTGGAGAACCCGTTGCTTTCTTACATCTTTTCCACATCCCCAGATCGATATGCTGGTATTCCCCGGTATCCACAAATGGAAGAGGGATCGGAAAGTCTTGCTACCATTGGCGAAAGTTGGGTTTTAAACATTCTAACACTCTCTACTACTACTAAAGTTTTTTCTTTAAGCTAGTGTTTTTATATCTAGGCACTGTTCACAACCGGGCGCACACGGACGCCGTGGAGGCTTGATGAATTGTTTGATCACTCGGCAGAACCTGCATAAGGGACTTACCGCTGTTTCCGCAAGCATCCCGACCAAGACGACGCTTCCCGTTCTCTCGAATATTCTTTTCGAGGCCGGGCAAGACGGGATATGGATGAGTGGCACGGACCTGGACGTCGCAGTTCGCGTGTGGGTACCAGCTGAGGTGAAGGAGCAAGGGAGTATTACCGCTCCAGGAAAGAAGCTCCGAGAAATCGTGAGGGAATTAGCGGAGCAACCCGTGGAGTTGAGTACTCGGGGCGATCAAATCGAGTTGAGGTGCGGAAAGAGCCATTTCAAACTCAACGGCCTTCCAAGTGACTCGTTCCCCACACTGCCTGAGGTAGACTTCGAGCAGGGATGGAGCGTAAAAGGTGGAGACCTCCACGGGTTGATCAAGAACACCGCCTTTGCCGTTTCCTCAGAAGAAAGCCGGCCGATCCTCAATGGTGTGCTCTGGGAGTTGAGGGATGGGCACATGAGAATGGTCGCGACGAATGGTCACCGGCTTGCAAGGAACGGGGTTCCTGCGGGCTCGACCAGCGCTCCCAGTGAGGACTTCATCGTTCCCCCGATAGCGCTTCAGCAAGTTCAGAGGCTCTTCGACGGCAAGGAGACCCTTGAAGTCGCCAAAAGCGGCAATCATCTCGGATTTCGGGCCGATGGGACTGAGGTCTATACCAGACTGATCGAAGGGGCGTATCCCAACTACGAACAAGTGATTCCGAAGGACAACGATAAGTTCGCGATCGTCGCCAAAGATGCGTTGGTATCCGCAGTTCGCCGTATGGCGGTGGTCGCGAGTGACCAGACGCACCGGATCCGTATGGCTTTCGAGTCCGATCGGGTCCACCTGAACGTCCTCACGCCGGATCTCGGCGAGGGCGAGGACGAGTTGGAATTGACGTACGAGGGTGAGGGAATCGAGATCGGATTCAATGCGGCGTATCTACTTGAGGTGCTGAAGTACATGTCCACCGAAGAGGTAAAGATCACCCTCAAGGCCCCAGAACGGGCCGCAACCATCGAGCCGGTCCCGGCCGAGGGTGAAGAGGCGGAGGACTACCTTTGCCTGGTGATGCCGCTGCGATTGCTCGACTGAGGACCCGAACGGGACCCCCCAGTCTGCCGCTTCAGGCGCTATGGACTCGTCCCGCACGCCCCCGCTCGCCCTGCCGTGGCACTGCGTCGTTGCGCCTTCCGGACATCGGTCGGTTGGCACGGGGCGATACTCGCCTTACCTTCTCCGCCCAATTCGGAAAATCCCCCCCTGGACTTGGTGACGAACAATGAGCTCATCTCCCGCCTGGATTCGCGTAGTCTTGGTAACTTCGATGGTGGCCCTCGCGACGTCTTCATGCGCGATGGACGATGCCGCGATGGACGATGCCGCGATGGACGATGCCGCGACGGCGTCTTCCATGGCCAGAGTGCCATCCGACGCGTCGGGACCCGGAGTGCCGGAAGGCGTAGCACAGTTCACGGTCGACCCGTTC
>CAUZVZ010000004.1:0-44234 GCA_963583605.1 Gemmatimonadales bacterium UBA6960 | reverse complement strand
AGGCACGGGACCTCGCGTTCCCAGTGTGGGCACCGTCTTGGTGTCGTCGACCATGATGGCCAACCGTCGAGAGGCCTGGGCCACCATCTTCTCCCTGAGAAGCGCGCCCCCGAGGCCTTTGATGAGATTCAACTCAGGATCGACCTCATCGGCGCCGTCGATCGTCAAATCGAGAACGGGAGTCTCGGTCAAGGAGGTCAGCGCGATGCCCAGGTCCTGAGCCTCGCGAGCCGTCCGAAGTGACGTGGGTACGCCAACGACATCAATGAGCCCACCTGATTGAAGTCTTTTGGCCAGCGCAGTCAATAAGTGGGCCACGGTCGATCCAGTTCCCAGCCCCAAACGCATCCCGCTCTCCACGAGCTCGGCCGCCTCTATGCCTACCGCTCTCTTCAGCGAGTCAGCGTCCGCCACCTGGTCCCCCCTGCGTGCCGACCGGCGGCTTCGTCAGGCGCCGAACCCCTTCATCAGCTCTTGGACCTGCTCAGTGATCGCAAGCGCCTCGTCGAAAGGCCGCTGCCACATGTTGCGGCCGAAAATGAGACCCGTGGCGCCGGCTTCCAAGCCGGTACGCACCTTGGCCAGGAGGTCTTCATCCCCCAGCTTGCTCCCGCCGGAAAAAAGTACGAGACAACGACCCGCGGACTCCACCACCCGCCTGGCGCCCTCGCTGTAGCCGTACTCGATCCCGGCGTATTCCCCAGGCTGCTCAGCGTCCTTCGGGCCGTGCTTCGGGATGTTCAACTTCACGATGTCGGCACCCATCTCGAGCGCCACCCGGGCAGCGTAGTCGACGGCGTAGAGGCTGTCGCGTCCCCCCTTCTCCTCGATCGCGGCACCCCTTGGGTACGACCACACCACCAAGGGCATGTTGTACTTGTCGCAGTCTTCACGAACGACCTGGAGCTGTTGGAAATCCTCATCCTGCCGGGGAGAACCGACATAGAGTGTGTAGCCGACCGCGTCAGCGCCCATCGATACCGCGTCCTCGACGCTACCGGTCAACGCAGAGAAGGCATCCGCGTCGGAGGGTATCGTGGTTTTGCCGTTGATCTTCAGAAGGAGTGGGACCTCCCCCGCATACTTCGCCATGTATTTACGAGCGAGCCCGTAATGACATGCCACCGCGTTGTAGTTGCCCTCCAACGCGAGGCGCCACTGATAATCGGGATCCTGTGACGGCGGGTTGGGGAAGAAGTCGATCGGCCCGTGCTCCAAACCCTGGTCGATCGGAAGGATGAGAAGCGTCCCGTTCTTCAAGCCCCGTCCATAAAGCAGTCTGCGAAGGCGTACGCGTTTTCCGAGTGGCAAATCGAGTTCATCGAGGACGGGGCGCGTAACGCTCGCCGTGACCGTGGACTCCGCAGCAGCCGCGGCGACCGTGGACATGTATAGCTCCTCCAACGTGAAAAAAAGTGTCTGGAAAGGCGATTTTGTTGCCGGAATCTATGAGCGCAGAGGGCCACAGACCAGACCGTCTATTGACTCCTCATCGCCGCAAGCACAGCTTCCAGCCCATGATTCGCGCGGACAGACATCAGGCCTTCTACTTTACAGGTCGGCCCCCTCCGGGAGCCGACGGCTGATTCGCACGCGCTGAGCGCCAACGCGTTTCGTCCCGTGGCTCTCGACTCATAGTCGGGGGCTTTTTTCGTGGCCTGTTGTTTGGGATTTTTTCGTGGCCTGTCCCTTAGACGTGGGCCATCACACATGAGCTGAGAAAACCATGATCATTGTCACTCGCCCCGGCGTGACCGACGAAGAACTCGACCACATTCGGGAGAGAATCGAGTCCCTGGGCCCTCGTACGCACCTCATTCGAGGCGAGCACCGCACGGTCGTCCTGTGTATCGGAGAGCAGGAGGACCTGGTCAACGTGCCCCTGCTCGCGATTCCCGGTGTCGAGAGCGTTCGCCCGGTCATGAAGCCCTACAAGCTGGCGAGCCGGCAAGCCGACATGGAGCCTACTGAGGTTCCGTTCGGGAGCGGGTCGGTCGGCGGCAACGCCCTTTCGATCACCGCGGGGCCCTGCTCCGTCGAGAACCTCGTCATGCTCCAGGACACGGCACGCCACATAAAGGCCGCGGGAGCGACCGGACTCCGGGGTGGGGCGTTCAAGCCGAGGAGTTCTCCCTACGACTTCGACGGTCTCGGTGAGGAGGGATTGAAGATGCTCGCGGACGTGCGGGCTGAGACCGGACTCCCGGTGGTGACGGAGGTCATGGATACCCGTCAGGTGGACCTCGTCGCTGAGTACGCCGACATGCTTCAGATCGGGGCCAGAAACATGCAGAACTTTTCTCTCCTCACGGAGGTCGGGCGGCTCCACAGGCCGATCCTCCTCAAACGCGGCATGTCCGCCAAGATCCAGGATCTTCTCCTGGCCGCAGAGTACGTCATGAAGCAAGGCAACATGAACGTGGTGCTGTGTGAGCGAGGCATCCGGACGTTCGAGGACGCGACGCGCAACACGTTCGACTTGGCTGCGATTCCCGTGCTCAAGAAGGAGACCCACCTGCCCGTGGTGGCCGATCCCAGCCACGCCTCGGGCCGGCGAGACCTGGTGCCGGCCCTCTCCTACGCGGCCATCGCCGCTGGAGCCGATGGCCTCATCGTGGAGGTCCATCCCGAGCCTGAGCTGGCCGTATCCGACGGGGACCAGTCGCTGGTGTTCGAGGAATTCGACTCACTCATGGCCGGCCTGGCGCCGTTCGCGGCGGCGGCGGGGAGAAGGCTGGAGGGGCTCTGAGCGGACCTCGCGGGATGATAGGGTCGGTGCTCTAAGACTCCTGGAGACAAGTCTCCGCAGCCTTGATCTGGTGCACGACCGCCTTCCGGGCTGTGCCCCCGGGGGCTTTGCGGGCCTCGAGCGACCGTTCCCATTCGAACACGTCGAGCACATCGGAGCCGAAGGCCACGTGCGCCTCCTGGAACGCTTCCAGCGTAAGCTGGTTCACCGCAACGCCCTCCTCCTCCGCGACGCGCACCACCGTGGCAACCGCTTCGTGAGCCCTCCGGAAGGGCACGCCGGCCCGGACCAGATAATCGGCCAAATCCGTGGCGAGGAGTTGCGGGTCGAGCGCGGCCTCAATGCGGTCCGTTTGAAACTCCGCGCCGCGGAGGGCCCCCTCGATCGCGGGCAACACCATGGCGAGCGTGTCCATGGAGTCGAAGAGGATTCCTTTGTCTTCCTGGAGGTCACGGTTGTAGCCGGTGGGAAGTCCCTTCAACACCGTCAGGAGCGACACCAGATTGCCCGACAGCCGACCGGATTTCCCCCGCACGAGCTCCGCCACGTCCGGATTCCGTTTCTGCGGCATCAGGCTGGATCCGGTGCTGAAACCGTCGGACAACCGGACGAACCCGAATTCCTTGGATCCGAACAGGACCAGATCCTCCGCCAACCGCGACAGATGAATCCCGAGGCGGGCCGCCGCGAAAGCTAGCCCGAGGGCCCAGTCGCGATCGCTGACCGCGTCCATACTGTTCTCAGAGATCGTCAGGAACCCCAGCTCCGTCCTCAGGAACTCCCGGTCTATCGGGAAGGGACACCCCGCAATGGCGCCGGATCCAAGCGGCAAGACGCCCGCCTCGTCCCGCACGCCGTGCAACGCTACACGATCACGCTCCAGCGGCCAGAAGTGCGAGAGAACCCAGTGAGCTGCCCGCACGGGCTGACCCTGCTGGAGGTGGGTGTATCCGGGGAGGACCACCTCCACGGATTCACGCGCCCAATCCAGCAAGGCACCCTCTACCTCAGCCAGGGCATCCGCGATGGCCTCCGCGGACTCCATGCCCCACAGCCGAAAATCGGTCGCCACCTGGTCATTGCGCGACCGACCCGTGTGGAGCTTTCCGGCGACTTCCCCGACCTCCTCGTGAAGCAGTCGCTCCACCAGGGAATGAACGTCTTCGTCGGGTTGGTCGGCGTGATCGAGCTCAGAAAGGCGGGCGGCCACGCGATCGAGCCCCTCGAGAAGTGTGACGCCCTCGTCGGGTCCCAGAACGCCCGCCTTCGCCAATGCCTGGGCCCAGGCACGGCTCCCTTGGATATCCTGCGCCCAAAGGCGCATATCCACATCGAGACTCCGGTTCAGTGGAACCATAGCCTCCGCCATGGGGCCCTGAATGCGACCGCTCCAGAGGGGGGCTGTCGGGCCGATCATCCTGCCGGGGTTTTGAGGCCCACGGACTCCATCATTTCGGTGACCGCCTCGTTCGGGTCGCTTCCCTTCTCGCCGCCTTTGGCGCCGTCACGCTCAGCCGCGACTCTTGCGGGAAGCCCGAACAGCTTGATGAACCCTTCGGCGTCGGCATGGTTGTAGGTCGCCTCCTCACCGAACGACGCGAGTCCTGCGTGGTACAGAGATTCAGGGCTCGTCCGGCTCGCTACCGTTGCCGAACCCTTGTAGAGCTTCAAGCGCACGGCTCCCGTGACCCGCTTCATGAGCACGTCCATGAACGCGTCGATGGCCTCTCTCTCAGGCGTCCACCACCAGCCCTCGTACACCAGATCCGCATAGCGGGCAGCGAGCTGATCCTTGAAGGCCAGAGCTCGGCGATCGAGGGTGAGCTGCTCGAGTTCCTGAAGCGCGGTATGGAGAAGCGTTCCCCCCGGGGTCTCGTACACACCACGTGACTTCATCCCGACCAACCGGTCCTCCACGAGATCGATCCTCCCGACTCCGTGCCGGGAGCCGATCGTGTTCAATGCCAAGAGGAGGGGTACCGAATCGAGGGCCTCGGCGTTGACCGACACCGGCCGTCCCTGCTCGAAGCCGATCTCGAGGTGCTCAGGCGTATCCGGCGCGGCCTCAGGGGCCTGTGTCCACTGGTACATCTCCTCATCGGGCTCGTACGCGGGGTCCTCGAGCGGACCACCCTCGTGTGAGATATGCCAGATGTTCTCGTCACGAGAATAGAGCTTCGTCTCGTCGACACCCACGAGCGGTATCTTGCGAGCGCGGGCGTATTCCAAAGCGTCCTCACGGGACTGGAGGTCCCACTCACGCCAGGGGGCGATCACTCTGAGATCCGGCGCGAGCGCGGTGAACGTCAACTCGAACCGAACTTGATCATTACCCTTGCCCGTGCATCCGTGCGACAGCGCGTCCGCTCCCACCTGGCGGGCCACCTCTACCATCCGGCGCGCAATGATGGGACGCGCCATGGAGGTACCCAGGAGATACTTGCGACCGTAGACCGCTCCTGAACGGAGCGTGGGCCAAACGAAGTCTTCGACGAATTCCCTGCGCAAATCTTCGCCGTGGAATTCTTCCGCCCCGGCTGCCTTCGCCAGCTCGTCGAGCCCTTCGAGGCCGCCCGGCTGGCCCACATCGGCGGCCACGCAGATCACTTCGGCGTCGTAATTCTCACGAAGCCAAGGAACGATGACGGACGTGTCCAATCCACCGGAGTACGCGAGCACTACCTTGAGCCCCATGACTGCCTCTTCTTATGCCGTACACACACAAAAACGCGGGCCGGGAGCAGAACCAGCCACTTCCCGCCAAAGCGCTGGTGACGGCGAGCCGTCTTACACCACTCCCGAAACCGACAATATTCGCTAAATACCCAGTTGAACCGGGCGTTTATGCGCCGATAATATCATCCGGGCCAAAGTCACTGTCAAGCCGGTCTCACCGCTTCATCGGCCATTGTTTTCACCCTCTCCGGCTCGAATCCCACGCTTCGCCCCACCTCCTCCCCATCCTTGAAGAGAATCACGGTGGGGATGCTCCGAATGCCCAGTTTTAGGGATAAATCTGGTGCCTGATCCGTGTCGATTTTGACCACGAGCAGCGACCCCTGATGGGTCTGGGCGAGTTCATCCATCAGCGGCGCGACGTACTTGCACGGCGCACACCAATCCGCGTAGAAATCCACCAACACAGGTGCCTCCGAGCCGAGTACCGTGCGATCGAAGTCTTCCCCACCGACCTTGAGGGGCCGATCGAGAAGGAGGAGCTTCGCGCAATCACCGCATTTCGGTCGGTCGGTCGACTTGCTGAGATCTACGGTGTTAAGGGTCAGGCAGAACGGGCACCGCAGGGTGACCTTGCTCTTGGCTGAGACTTCGTTCACAGGACCGCTCCAGGAAAAGGCTTCGCTCCATAACCCGCCACGCGAGCCCTCAGTTCCGCTTAGAAAGCGATCGAGTGGATTCCGGAGGGGGGGGCAACGACTTCCCTAATCTACCTAGAAGAGTTCGTACCTGACACGGACCATCGCGAAGCGGCTGATCTTCGGCACGCCGGGGAACGACCGGTAGCCCGTGTCGAACACGTTGTTTATGGAGAGCTGCAACGTCGCGGCCATGTTGGGCACCTCGTACTCCGCGTTGAGGTCAAAGATGGCGTACGTGTCGACACAGTTTTCCTCGAAGAGGCCACCGGTCCCGCCCGTGACACATGTGGTTCCCCTGAACTCCGCAGAGTGGGCCGGGAATGAGCTTGTGAAGCGGACACCTCCGGAAGCGTTGACGCCGGACAAGGCGTCACGGAAGGTCAGGCTGAGCGATCCCTTATCCTTGGGCGCATTCAGCGCGACGGGCGAGAAACCTGCGACCGGAATGTAGTCCTCGCTAATGTGCGAGTACGAACCGCCCAGCGTCCGGCGGTTGGTGAGGCTCGCCTGGAACGTGAAGTCCGCACCCCAAAGGTCGATGTCTTCAGCGACGTTGCGGTACGACGCGATCAGATCAGCGCCCTGCGCGCCCACCTGGTCGGACGATACCACGCCGAGTGGAATCATGGCGGCGCCCGCCCCCAACGCCGCGGCCGTCGGGGCACCCACGATGGGCGTCAGATAAGTGACGATATCAGCTTCGTTGAGAAAAAGGAGCGGCGTCTCGGTGATAAGCGGCGACACGAAATCGTTCTTTTTCGTGTAGTACACGTCCGCGGTGACTGAGAGCCTGCCGCCGGCAAGAAGTCCGTTCCACCCCAATTCGAACGTCTCCGTGTACGCCTCATCGATGGGAGGAAGGTCTGGAAGAACCGCACCATCCACCGGCACGACAAGGTTCGTGTTGGTGTCGAGGAGCAGGCGTGTGATGTCGCTGTTCGTGGGCGTCAGCCCTCCCAACAATGCGGCAGTGGCGGCGTCTATTTCGCCCACTGCAAAGAGGGCGTTGACCGCCATCTGCCACAACGGTGTGGCGTCCGCGCTCAGCAACTGATCCACCCCACCCGGGTTGAACGGCGAACGCATGCCACGAAGGGTCCCGTCCGAATTCTGGAGTGACCACCCGTCACGCCCGCCCGCTGTAACTGAGAATTCCAAGTGGCTCCGGGGCGACGCCACCCGAAATGTCGAGGAAGTAGTTCAAAGCGGTCGGGGTGGAGAAGGCCCGGTTGTAGGAGGCGCGAATGCTGTACCCCGCCTTGGTTGGAACACGAACGCCGCCCTCGTGGAGAACACGTTGCTCGGCAACACTGAGTGCGAATCCAGACGGCCCGCAACCACGAAGCCGAGCTGCTCGGATCCCCGTCCTCGACTGGAGGTAGCCCCCCACTCGCTGATGTCGTCGACGTCCTCGTACGTCCACTAGATCGTGCCCCGAGAATCGGGTCGCGTCGCAAAGTCGTCCCCGCCGTACGTGAATTCCTGGCGATCGTCCGCCAGCGTGAAACCGTGTTGGGCCTGCGCCCCGCAGAGTGCCGACTGGTCCACGAGCGCCACACGGTCACGCGACAAGAAGCTGTCGCCCGCGTCGCTCGTGTTGTAGTACGCCTGTCCAAAGAAGCGACCCTTCCTGACGCGAGCCTGGAAGAAATCGGAAGCCCATTCATAGGTCTGACCGGCTCCGAGACCCGTGAGCTCGATGCCAGACGAGGTGTTGCGGCCGTACGTCCCCACCACGGTCCCGTCGGCGGGGAAGCGGTAGTCCGCGCCCTCGCCTCCAGGCTCCACCGCTCCACGTCGAAGTCCCGGACGCCGAGCCGGTTGCACGCGATCACGGCCTCCGCGGGGCTGAGACCACGCGTCTCTTTGTCCTCGGTACACACGTCGGGGAAGGCGGCGGCGGCAATTCGGCCCGCCTCCTCGCTGGGGTCGGTGTAGTTCCAATCGTCTCCCCCTCATGTACTGGCCTGAGATCTTGAATCTGAGGTCGTCGTTCAGGAGGAACGCCGACCGAAAGGCGCCCTGGCCGACGGAGCGCGCACCGCCTCTGAGGGTCATGGTCGTGCCCTGACTCTGGAGAGGATACTTGGTGATAAAATGCACGATCCCGTTGGCCGTTTTCGGTCCGTATAGCGCTGAGTTCATCCCCAAAACCACTTCAATCCTGTCGATGTCCTCATCGACCAAGGAGATGAAATGCATGAGGTTCACGCGTAGGGACGGCCCGCCCGCCAAGCGGTAGTCGGTGAGCATATGGAGCGCGCCGGAGAAGATGTTGTTGAAGCTCCGCAAGACCACGTGCACGGTCTGGACCCCGGGCTTGATGATGTCGACCCCAGGGATGACGACGAGGGGATCCGACGGGTTGGTCGTGACTCGTTGAACGATATCCTGAGCAGGCCCGCCGAAGGCGGTCCCCGGAAGGTTGCCCCAGTCCTGACCGTCCAGCTGCGCCGGCTCGACCGTTACGGTGATTGGCTGATGCACAAAAGGTTCAAGCGTGAGATCCTTCGTGATCGTCTGGCCTGCCTGGACCCGCACGTTGTTGAACCGTCCATCGCTGTACAAGGTGTTCTGGACGACCAAGCCGTATCTCCCGGCCGGAAGCTCAACGCTGTACTGGCCGTGTCCGTTGGTCCGCACAGTTTGCGTCTCGCCCCCGCCCTGGATCTGGATGTCAGCCAGAGGGACCAGCTGACCGGTCAGCCTGCCGCCCACGTTTCCGGTCAGCGTCCAATGCTAGGCCGAGAGCGAGAAGGGCGCGACGGCCAAGACCAAGCCGAAAGTCAGTGTCCAGACAGGCACCTTGATACGGATGATAGGTCCTCCGATTAAGGAGTCGACTGGCGGCTGAAGAGTTGCTTGGGGGATAGGGTGTGAGCAATGAAGATCTCTTGTTCATCCCGTGAAGAGGTGCACGGTCCTCCGTCTGCCCTTCTCGCTTTCCGGAACGCTCGTCTTCTGCTCCACGATGCCGGAAACGATTCGCAGCCCCCGTACGTCAAATGACGTACGGGGGCTGCGAATTACGTAGTCGTCCACCGGACGCCACTGTTGCCACTGACCTCACGGACTTCGTAGTGTCCGGGGTAGGCGAAGGGTTTGAGACGTTTTATATACGGTCTTTCAGGGCCGGAAGGGACTTTTCATGACGGGAAATGCAGACCCCCCATGTGCCGCCTGACCGCCTACACGGGCGCACCCCTGGCGGCCGACGCGTTGGTCTTCGGTGGAACGCACTCTCTCTTTGAACAGAGTTACGCGCCGAGGGAGCTCCTTCAGGGACACGTGAACGCCGACGGGTACGGAGTCGTGTGGTACAGGGGCGCTGGGCCCGTGCGGACGGGCTATTCCCGCCCCATCTGGCAGGACCAGGATCTCCGCACGCTCCTGGCGGGGACGTCGTCGTCCACGATCCTCACCGCAGTCCGTAACACTACGCCTGGCATTCCCATCGACGGTGGGAATCTGCCGCTCGTCCACGGGCGTTGGAGTTTCATCTTGAATGGCTTCGTCGAAAATTTCCGCGAAAGTCACATGCGAGCGCTGCGGTCTCACCTCCCGGACGACCTCTATGGACACCTCGCGGGCTCCTCAGACAGCGAAACGCTTTTCCTGCTCACCGTCGCTGCTGTCCAGGCGGGAGCTTCACACCTCGACGCACTGCGGAGTGTGCGGGACATGGTGCTCGAGGCCGTGCAGACGAAAAATCACACCGCACAGCTTACCATGGTTCTGGCCGACGGAGACGGCATCGTGGGGCTCCACACCGGCTCCGAAACCACCACGAACTCCCTGTATCTCGCCCGCGGCAACCCGTTGGCGCCTCAGGGCACCCTCCTGGCCTCTGAGCCTCTCGACAACCATGCGTCTTGGGAACGAGTTGCGCCACATGAACACTTTGAACTAATTGTTATGTAAAGCGTTAACAGCTGTTATATAATTTGGGTTATAACATCTGAAATGCGCGCGAAGAAAATCTCTGAAGTGGATCCAAAGACCCCGGCAAGCTGACACCTCGGCACTCAGGCGGGCGACGCGAGCGCCATTGAGTAGAGGCCGTCCTCGTCCGCGCACCATCTCGTGACTTCCAGCTGAGCCGACGCGAGCATGCGGGTCAGTACCGGCCGATCATACTTGCAGCTCAACTCAGTACGGATCGACTCCCCCGCCCCGATCCGCACAATCCTGTCTCCGGGGATTCGCACCTCCTGAACGACCTCAGCCACCAGGTGCATCTCGATCCGCCCCTCACTCTCATTGTAGAGCGCTCGATGCCGAAAAGCGGCCAGGTCGAAATTCGTACCCGCGCCCCGATTGAGGGCGCGCAGCATATTGACGTTGAACTCAGCCGTAATTCCTTGCGCATCGTTGTACGCAGCCTCAAGGCGCTCAATCGACTTGCCCTCGCCCGGACGCAGATCCGCGCCCAGCAGAAACAGGTCGTCCTCCTTCATCGCCAATCTCACGTTGGAGAGCAGTCCCCCTGCGGCCTCCCCCACAAAGTTGCCGATCGTGCTGCCCAGGAGTGCGAAGAGCACCGGCCCCGGCAATTCATCGACGAAATCCAGATCCCATGTGATGTCCCTTATTCGGGGCCGGATATCGAGTGAAGGATCCTCCATTTTCAGCGTCTCAGCGGACGCGCGCAGGAAATCGCCGGCTACGTCGACGGGCGCGTAAGTACGCTCTGGTGTCCGGTTCGCCATGGCAGTGAGTAGGATCCTCGTCTTGCGCGCACTTCCGGCCCCGAGCTCAACGAGGGACGCGGGCTCCATCTCAGTAACCCAACCGGATACCGGCGTTTCGAGAAGACCGGTCTCAGTGCGGGTCAGATAGTACTCCGGGAGTTGGGTTATGGACTCGAAGAGTTCAGATCCGCGGGTGTCGTAGAAAAACTTCGAGGAGAGTTGCTTCTGGGGTTGGCTCAATCCCCACTGGATCTCCTCCAGCATCTCCATCGGCGGTCCCGCCTCCACGGGCTCACGGGCGCCAAGCACGGTCACAGATCTCGGACACAACGGAACCCGCTGAAGATCTGGCGCCGAATCGGATAGTCCCAGTTCCTGAACGTTCCCCGGATCGCGGCACCGCGCGTGGCCCAGGCTCCACCCCTCAGGACCTTGTAGTCGTCGCCGAAGAAGACCTCAGAGTATTCTGCGTAAGGAAAGGTCTCGTACCCCGGGTATGCTTGGAAACCCGACGAGGTCCACTCCCACACGTCCCCGATCATCCCGTAGCACCCGATCGGTGAAACGTCACGGGTGTAGCTCCCGGCAGGCGCCGGGCCAAAGGTCAGTATGTCGACGTTGGCGAACTCCTGTGTCGGCGGCTCTTCGCCCCACGGGTGACTTCTCTTCGTACCGGTCGCCGGATCCCAGGTGGCCGCCGCCTCCCATTCGAATTCGGTGGGAAGACGCTTTCTCGCGAAGGTGGCGTACGCGTCCGCCTCGTAATAACACACATGACAGACCGGCCTTCGGTTGTCCGGGGTATGGACGCGATCCATGACCCGGATCTCCCACCCATCTTCTCCGGCATGCCAGTCCTTGGGGTGTCGGATGCCTGATTCGTTTCTCCACGCCCAGCCCTCGTCCGACCACAGCTCACGGGTGTCGTATCCGCCCTCACTCATGAAGATGGCGTACGCCGCCTCCGTAACCGCTATCCGGTCCATGAGAAACGGCGCGAGTTCGACTGAGTGGCGGGGTCGCTCATTGTCGTAGGCGGTGCTTCGATCATCGGTGCCGATCTCCACGGTACCCCCCGGAAAGCGGACCATCGCCCCGTCAACAAAGGGGTCATCCTCCGGTGGAACGGGGTGCGAAACGGACTCGCCCGGATGGTACGGGTCACCCGACTTGAGTTGCAGCGTCTGGAGGATCGTCTCGTTGTGCTGGTATTCGTGCTGAAGCACCATCCGGAACACGAAGCCCTGATCGAGAAGCGGATCCTCGGAGGTGAGATCGAGAATGGCGAGTCTCTCCAGCACGGCCTCCCGGACTCCGGACATTTGCTCGAGGCACTCCTCGACACCCGGCAACGGCAACTCTGCCCTGGTGTTCCTGGGATTCTCGACCGGGTCGTACATGCCGCGGAGACCCTCGGAGCCATTCAGCGAGCCCCCGAGATTATCGATGAGCCAAACTTCTTCGAAGTGCGCGATGTGGCCTAGATCCCACAGGATGGGGCTCATGAGCGGGTCGTGCTGGAGACGCTGATCGGCCTCCGACACAGAACTCAGAAGCCTGACCGTACGCGCACGTGCCTCTTCGAGGAGGTGTCGGATTTCGGCCGCGTCGAGGCACCGTCCCATGTGAAGGTCCATCTCGAAGCCCATCCCTGGATGATCGCCTTCCGCCTACGTTCCACTTCCGTGGGAGGGTGTTTCCCGGTCGCAACCTAACTGCGGGTGAAGATGGGGCGAACCCTAGAAGGGTGATCGGAAAGGGGGCGGGTCGCGCACAGGGCCATGAGTGACACAAGCTTACGAGTTGAAGGGTTGGGGGGGCACGGCCCCAACGCGGCCCACCCCCCTTTCCGATCACCCTTCCCTATTCCCCACCGATAACAGTGCGCACGCGACCGCCCGACGCTATCGTGGAGGATGCGCGATCAGGCCCTGCCCACCGACGGACCGGTCCTCTCGGCGAAAGATGTCGTGAAGCGGTTCGACTCCGTACCCGTCCTCAATCACGTCACCCTATCCGCCGAACGAGGTGACATCATCGCGCTCGTCGGTGAAAGCGGCTCGGGCAAGACCACCCTTCTCCGCCTGTTCAACCGGATGATCACGGCCGACGACGGGGAGGTGTGCGTCGGGGGGCGGAACGTCCACACGTTGAACCCGGTGCAACTGCGCCGCTCCATCGGGTACGTACAGCAGCAGGGCGGACTCATTCCGCATTGGACGGTGCTCCGGAACGTGGCGCTGGTGCCGAGGCTGCGAAGGATGGCATCGCCGGACGAACTCGCGTCCATGGCGCTCCAGCTCGTGGGTTTGTCACCCGACGAATTCGGCTCACGTAGGCCCGGCGAACTCTCCGGTGGCCAAGAGCAGCGAGTGGCCCTCGCCCGGGCGTTGGCGGCGGAGCCGGAGATCATCTTGCTCGACGAACCATTCCGCGCCCTCGACGCCATCACACGTGCCGAGCTCGTCGAGAGCGTGCATGCTGTTCTTCGAGAGATCGGCGTGACCGCCTTACTGGTCACACATGATATCAGGACCGCACTGGACATCGCCGACCGAGTGGCCGTGCTCCGCAGCGGGAGATTCGAGCAAGTCGCTCCGGCAGCAGAGCTTCGATCATCTCCAGCTACACCGTACGTGCAACAACTTCTGCAGCGTGCAGGCGAAGCATAGATGACTCAGTTCCGAAAGCTCCCTTGGCTGCGCTCGGCGGGCCTCGCCATCACGTGGTTGGGCCTCGCACTGACGTTGTGTCCCACCGCGACGTCGGCTCAGAGCGCCCCCGTCATCGTGGCCTCAAAACCGTTCGGGGAGTCGTTTCTCCTGGCCGAGATGTTTGCCCAACTTCTGGAAAGCCGCGGATTCGAGGTGGAACGCCGTCTCGGGCTCGGAGCCACGGAAATCGCCTTTCAAGCTCTCCGGACCGGAGCCATCGATGTCTACCCCGAGTACACCGGCACGGGATTGGTGGCAGTGCTCGACCAGAGCCCGGAGGGGTCGGCGGGCGACGTCTTTCGCACCGTATCCAGAGAGTTCCGCGAGCGCTGGGGGGTCCATTGGCTTCCGCCGCTAGGGTTTGAGAACACCTACGCCATCGCCGTGCGGCGTGAGTCTGCGGAGGCCGACGGGTTGCGCACGCTTTCCGATCTCGCGCGTGTGGCCGACGGATACGTTGGCGGGTTTTCCCCGGACTTCATCGGCCGGCTGGACGGGCTACCGGGGTTGCGCTCGGCGTACGGCTTGCGAGTCCAGGCAGAACGATCCTTGCTCCAGGCTGTGAAGTACGAAGCGCTGGACCGCGGGGAGGTGGACGTGGTGGACGGGTATTCCACGGACGGTCGCATCGATCGGTACGATTTCGTCGTGTTGGAGGACGACCGTGAGTTCTTCCCGCCGTATGAGGCGTCACCGCTCGTGGGACGAAGACTCTGGGACACCCGTCCAGACGCCGTACGCGCTCTCAGTGAACTGGCCGGCATGTTGGACGACGAAGCAATGCGCGCCTTGAACCGTAGGATTGAAGTCGACGAAGAGGAACTCGAGACCGTCGCACGAGACGCGTTGACTGACATCGGGCTGGTGGCGGGTCCCGCCATCCGCATGGTGAGCGACCCTGAGGGCCGCGCTGGGTCGCTCGGAGCCTACCTTCTGGCCCGCCGCATCGAGATCCTCGACCTCACGATCCGGCACATACTGCTTGTGAGCGTGTCACTCGTGAGCGCCACGCTCGTGGCCATTCCGCTCGGGCTCCTCTTGGAGCGAGCCCGACGAAGTGCAGAGGCGATCATCCGGGCCATCGGACTCTTCCAGACCATCCCCAGCATCGCCCTTCTCGCGTTCATGATCCCGCTGCTTGGGATCGGTGTAGTGCCCGCCTTGGTGGCGCTTTTTCTCTACTCGCTGTTCCCGATCCTCCGGAACACGTATACGGGCATTACCGATGCCGATCCCGCCGCCGTGGACTCGGCCCGCTCACTCGGGATGACGGAGGCACAGATCCTCAAACAGATACGCCTTCCCCTCGCGATTCCCGTGATCATGGCGGGCGTCCGTACCGCGGCTGTTATTACCGTAGGAACGGCGACCCTGGCCGCGTTCATCGGTGCCGGGGGCCTGGGTGACCCGATCGTGGCCGGCCTGGCCCTCAGTGACTCCTGGATGATTCTGTCGGGGGCAATCCCCGCCGCGATACTCGCGTTTCTCGTGGACGGCGCCCTCGGGGTCCTCCAGAGAATCGTGACACCCACCGGCCTCGAGATCGCGGGATAAGTCCGTGACGCATTCCACTGAGCTCGGGGAAGCCCCCGTGCCCGCGGCGCCGGCTCGCGCGTCACTTGGGAGACTCCGCCAAGCCCTCAGTGCGGTCTTGATCGTCCTTGCGTTCGTCCCGATCTACCGGCTGATGGACACCTCCGTGGACGCGCCCCCACCCGAGGGTCAGCGTCGAGGTAGCGGAGGTGACGCTCCAGCTGGCGTGGTGGGGCACGATCGTGACTGTGCTTGTGGCATGGCTCCTCGCACGCTTGCTGCCGACCCGTCCGATTCGCGAGATCGGACGAACTCTAGTGACGTGGCTGTCGAAACCGTCGGCGGCCATTTACGCGGTCGCCCTCGCCGGGATCGGCCCGTTGTGCTCAGCGTCGGGATCGGCGTTGCGGTCGGTGTTCAGGAAGACACCATTTTCTTCATGACGAACCACAAGTTCGCGGGTCTCTCAGCCAAGCGCCTCATATACCACGGGAACCAGGCCGTCCCATAGCTGATCAGTACTTCGACCCTGTAGCCCTTGGCGGCCAACTCCTCTTGCTCGGCGGTCCCAATCCCATACAACATCGCAAACTCCAAATCGCCGCGGGCGATTCCGCGCTGTGCGGCCTCTTCCTCAATCCAGCGGATCAGCCGCTCATCGTGCGTCGCAAAGGCCGCCCGCACTTCGCGGCGGCGTACTCCGTCGAGAAGCGTCTTCGCCAACTCGCGGTAGTTCCGGTCGACATCTTTCTTCCGTGGAAACGCGACCTCCGGGGGCTCGGCGTATGCACCTTTCACCAACCGGATCGAAGGATTGAGCGGGAGCAGAGCAGCGAGATCCCCGGCGGTGCGATAGAGGTAGGACTGAAGACAGACGCCGGTATTCACATAGCGTGAACGCACGGCACGGTACATGTCGAGGGCCTTGTCGACGTAGGCGCTGGCCTCGGCGTCGATCCAGACGAATCGTCCACGCTCCTCTGCGACGGCCAAGATGCTTTGGAGGTTCGCCGCCGCGACGTCGTGCCCGATGTTGATTCCGAGCTGTGTCAGCTTCACGGAAATCTCAGCCTCCGGGCCCCGGTCGGCGATCGCCTCCAATACGGTCCGGTAATGCCGGGCGACATCGGCGGCTTCATCCGCATCCGTTACGTTTTCGCCCAAGAGAGTGAGCAAGGACGTGATTCGTGACTCACCAAGCTTCACCGCTTCTTCGATCGCAGCTTCGGACGTCTCCCCCGGCATGAACCGCGAAACCGCCCGTTGCACGAACGCGAGGCGCGACATGCGCTCCTTCAAGAACACGTTCTCCGATCCCCACAGGAGAAGCTTGCGGAGGAGGCCGGTCAACCGATGGGCCCAACGAAGAAGGACACATCCAGACCGGTCGCGTACACGCTGCGAGCAAAGCGGTTGATGTCCATGATCAAGAAATCACCGATCCTCCGGATGAGCCCATCGAGTTCCTCCTCCATGCGGATCAGATCGAGTCGTTGCCCCTCGGTCGGACCGTCGTAGGACGAGGCGAGTGCAAGGACCCCGGAACGGTATCTTATCACCCCTCGGAAATCAGCCAATTCTCTCAGCTCGTCACCCAGCCTCTGGCTTGTCTCGAGCAGCTCGACGTCCCCCGCGAAGCCACGGCCGTCCACCACTTCGCTCACTCTTCGGAGCTCGCTTTGGACGCTGGCGATCGCCGCGCGGAGCGCCCTCAGTCTCACGTAGAGGTCCAAGCCACGCTTCACCGCTTGATACTTCGCGATCCGCTCGACGATATCGATGTCCACCCTCGCATCCGTCTCGACCTCCAACATGCGGACGCTCTCGGCGCCTTCACTGGAAAGTCGAACCGTGTACGAGCCGGGCAACACATCCGCGGATCGAAGCCCTCCGTCATCGGTCCCGAGCACCTCGTCGGAAAACTCCGCCAACGGCCCGGTCAACGTCGGTGGGTCCTCCCGGAGGTCCCAGGCGATGCGATTCATCCCTGGAACCGCAGGACTGACGAGCGTCCGCACCACGAGTCCCTCGAAGTCGAGGATCTCGACGGTGACGACGCGCCCACCAGCGACGTCGACTTGATCCTGATCGTCGTCTCCCCGCCTGCCGCCGCCAGTCAGCTCTCCCCCAAGCCAATACGTCAGGATGACCCCAGGGGCGCGCTCCTGGCGCCCGGGAGTCCCATCCGCCTCCAGGGCGGCGGCGGTCCCGTCTCCATCCGACACTCGGGCCGACGCCGGTGTGCTTCGGATGAACACGGGAGGCGGCTCGAAGAGGAAGAGCTCTAGTTCTGCGGTCCTTGGATTTCCGGCGAGCTCGCGAAGGGGTCGGATGTCGTCGAGCACATATGCTCCTCGCCCGTGGGTCGCGATCACCAGATCGTGGTCACGCGGATGCAGGACGAGGTCGTGGACCGGCACCGGTGGCAGCCCGTGAATCAAACGGGTCCAGTCCTCGCCTCGATTCACAGATACGTACAGCCCCGCCTCCGTGCCGGCGAACAGCAGATCCTCCACGACCGGGTCCTGCTCGACCACATGGACGCTGCCCTCGATGCCCCTCCTGGCGATGTTCCTCCAGTTACGCCCGTAGTTGTCGGTCCAGAAGATGAGCGGCTCCAGATTCCCCGTTCGATGCGCGTCGAACGTCACAAAGGCGGACCCCGGTCGGGAGACGGAAGCCTCGATGTGGGCCACCCAGGCGCTATCTGGAACGTCGCCGATGCGGCGCCTCACGCTTTCCCACTCACCACCGGCTGAGCGGGTCACCTGGACGTCGCCCTCGTCCGTGCCGACCCAGATCACGTCCCGATCTACAGGACTCGGAGCGATGACCGTGATCGTGGCACCGCCCTGGTCCTCAGGGCCGTCTCCAGACGACGCGTCCGTTCCGAACCCACCGGGGACCGGAGCGCCATTTCGGTTCTCGCGTCGTTCGGACGGATCGTTGGCAGTCAGGTCAGCGCTGATGAGCTGCCAGGTGTCACCGCGATTCACGCTCTTGTGGACGAACTGACTCCCGTAGTAGATGCCTTCGGGTTCATGCGGATCGAGCGCGATCGGCGGATTCCGATTGAGGCGCAAGTCGGCGAAGTTCGGAGCCCACGGTCGAATAGGCTTCCGCTCGCCCGTCTGAACGTCGAAGCGGATGAGATCCCCGCTCCGGGCGACGGCGTATCCATGGTTCGCCTCATTCGGGTCGACCAGAATCCCGAAGCCGTCATCGGACCCGAGTTCCATCCAATCACGGTTTCGGGCGCCGCCCTCCGTCCACCCATACGCGGGTCCCATCCACGCTCCGTTGCGCTCCAGTGCCCCGTAGACGTTGAAGGGGACCTCCATGTCCACCGATGCGTGGTCGAACCTGCCCAGTGGAAGCTCCCCCGCCGTATCCCAGTGCTCCCCACCATCCCGTGAGACATAGAGGCCGCGGTCCGTCCCTCCATACATCCGGCGCGGATCCTCCGGGTGAATCCATAGAACTCGAAAGCCCGGGCCGGAAACGCGCCCGTCGCTCCGGAAGGTTGCTCCACCGTCGTCGCTCACGGAGAGACGAGCGGAGAGGTGAAACAGCCTCGACTCGTTGAGTGGATCGGTCAGGATCCCGCTAGGATCATCGAGGGACGAAATCAGATCGGGACCCCGCCTCACCGTCTGCCATAGGCGCCCTCGATCGTACGAACGAAGGAGCACGCCCTCATCAGACTCCACGAGAGCGTGAACGACCCTGGGGTCACCCCGGAATACGTCCAGCGCAATTCGGCCCAAGTCTCCCTCGGGAAGCCCGTCCTCTATCCCCAGGATGATCCAACTGTCCCCGCCATCCCGGGTCAGAAAGATCCCGCTACCGGGACCTCTCGGCTCAACGGACCAAGGATACGCTCGGCTGGACCACATGGCCGCTAGCAGGCGCGCGGGATCGCTCAGGTCCATCACAAGATCTGAGACTTTGGTTCTTTCGTCCACAGACAACACGCTGACCCATGACTGCCCCCCATCCATGGTCCTGTAGACCCCCGGGTCTCCTCCGTCTTGCCACTTCACACCCGAGACTCCGGCATACACGACGTCCGGGTTCGTGGGGTGCAAAAGAATGCGATGGACACCCTCGAGTCCGGGCAGCCCCCCGGGGGCCCACGTATCGCCGCCATCGAGGGACCGGTATACGGCGGCGGCCTCCGGATCCATGGCTCCTTTCCTCTCCCCGATCCCGACCCACACCACGTCGGGGAAGGCCTGGTTGATCGCGACCGCGCCGATGTCGGAAACACCCTGGTCGTCGAAAACGGTACGCCAGGTCTGGCCCCCGTTGACGGACTTCCACAGCCCGCCGGAAGCCGCCCCGACATAGATGACATTCGGATCCGCCACGACCGCATCGATGGCGGAGATCCGCCCCGTTCCGCCTGCGGGTCCAATGTTCCGTGCGGACATCCCCGCGAGTTGGTCGGCGCTCACTTGTCCCATGGCCGGCTCGGCAGCAGGCATTGCGAACAGGGATAGCGCCAGGAGAGGGACAAGCGACCCGCTGTACTTCTTCAACAGCCTTCTTGACTTCATAACGGGCGTCATGCTCCTCGAAGAAGGGGCCGCGTGGCCGTTCAAAAGGCGAGGACGAGGCCTACGTCCGCGATGATGTATCGCGTCTTCATCGTGCCCCGGGTGCCGAAACCGGCATCACTTCGTCCATAGCGCACCCCCGGGTCGAGGGCGAAGAGTCCCGCGACCGGGACCAGAACCCCGGCGCCCACCTCGTACCCCCAGCCCCGGTCGGAGGCCTCCAGCGCGATGCCACCGCCGGTGTCCACATGCGCATCGAAAAGCGCCGCCGTCCCGCCGAGGCTCACCCACGGCACCATCCCAGCCTCGCGAAAGTTCACCCGTACGCCCAAGTCCCACGCCGTGGATACGAAGTCGGCCGACTCACCGCATTGGGTCACCGCGCAGCCGAAGCGCTGCTCAGTGAAGCCGGCCACGAAACTGAACGGGCCGCTCCTCAGCACGAAGTTCACGCCGACGCTGACGTCCGTGGATGCGGCTCCCTCGAAACCCTGAGCCCCAACGAGATCGGAAGTGGGAATCCAAGACCCTCCCCGTACTTCCACCAGGAGGGGGGAGATCTGCGCGTCGCCCCGGGTTGGGACCAGAAGTGTCCCCAGCAGGACGATCACGTGAGATACCCTTGAAAGAACCGCGGAGACCTTCAGTGTCGTCTCTCCTCTTTTGATCGGATCGGTTGGGTATAGTAGTGTCGTGCTGCAGAATTGTCTCAGCACTCTGAGCCGCTCAGGACCAGACCAACCTAAAACGAAAACGAACACCATGGCCGCACTACGTACAGCCCGTCGCACGCACGATTTCACGGAGTCGGTCATTCGTGAGATGACACGGGTGGCACGAGAACACGACGCCATCAATCTGGCTCAAGGGTTTCCGGACTTCCCCGCTCCTGAGCTGCTGAAGGAGGCAGCCTGCGCCGCGATCCGTGCCGACCGCAATCAATACGCCATCACCTGGGGATCACCCCGACTGCGCGACGCTCTCGTGACCAAGTATCTCGAGCGGTACGGCATGGAGGTGGAGGGTGATCGGGAGATCACCGTGACGTGCGGCGCGACGGAGGCGATGGCCGCCGTCATGCTGGCGCTCATCGACCCAGGGGACGAGGTGATCATCCTCCAACCGTTCTATGAGAACTTCGGCCCGGACACCGTACTTTGCGGGGCCGACCCCGTCTTCTTGCCACTCGAGCCTCCGCAATACCGTCTCGATCCCGATCGCTTAGCCTCTCTCGTCACGAGCCGTACACGGGCCATCGTGGTCAACACTCCCAACAATCCGACCGGCAGGGTCTTCGGTCGATCCGAACTGGAGGCGATCGCGGCGCTCTGTCTCAAGCACGATCTCCTCGCCATCACGGATGAGATCTATGAGCACATCTGTTACGAGGGAGAGCACATTCCGATCGCGACCCTGGCCGGAATGCGCGATCGCACCATCACCGTCAGCGGGCTCTCCAAGACGTTCAGCATCACCGGCTGGAGGATCGGCACGATCATCGCGCCGCCGAACCTGACGGGAGCCATTCGGAAAGTTCACGACTTCCTCACCGTGGGTGCCCCAGCGCCGCTTCAGGAAGCTTGCGCGGTCGGCTTGGACTCCCTGGGTCCGGAGTACTACTCCGGCATGCTGCAGGATTACCGCGCTCGCCGGGACGTGCTGCATAGCGCCCTGGTGGACGCCGGATTCCGCTGCGAGAAGCCCCAGGGAGCATATTACATACTAGCCGATTTCTCCGGGCTCAGCGACGAGTCGGACGATGCCTTCTCGCGGCGCATGGCGAGCGAAGCTGGGGTCTTGCCTGTGCCTGGGTCCAGCTTCTTTTCGCCCCCGGAGCTCGGGAGATCCCTCGTGCGCTTCGCGTTCTGCAAGAAATTGGAGACGCTGGAAAAGGCCGCTGAGCGGCTTCGTGATTTCGCCGACGGACGGAGGTGACCATGGTAGGTGTGGGGGCTCCTGACCGACCGGTCTGGTAGGGGCCGGGGGGCGCGGGGGGAAGGCCCCGGACAGCAGGGAGGGAAGGAGCCCCCACACCTACGGTCGGTCGGCAATCAGCTCGTCTATCAGGTCAGCTGAGAAGAGCGTTCGACGAGTTCGCCGCCGAACGGACTCGAATTGTTGACAAAGAATACCGTCGAAAGCCCTTCGGCCATGTCCGCCATTCGTTGAGCGGCCTCCGCCTCGCCGCCCACCTCGGGCACAGGCAAGCCCAAGAAAGTGACATCGGCATCTTGGCTGTGCGCGAAGATCATTTCCCGAACGGTCATGTCGTCTGGCTTTATGAGCACCTCAGTGCGTGCCTTGATCCGCAGCTCCGGGAGCAGCTCATTCAAATGGCGTTGGGTTCTTTCCCGCATCAGCTCACTGGATGCCAAACTGGTCACCACGAGTTCCGCACCTCGCCACTCTGCGTTGCGTGAGAGCAAGTAGGCCAGCAGCAACATGAGATCGCCATTGCGTTGGAGACCGCCCCACCAGACGTGAATCTCGCGTTCCTGGGGTGACACCCGCAGACGGTCTGTGTCGATCCGACCAAGGATGAGTGATTTCCCGAGTTGGGAAAACGCCCGGAGCGAGCGCAGTACTCGTTCGAGTCCTCTTGTCCCGGTTGGCCACCCCATCAGGAGCGTGTTGTGGTTGAGTCCACCCATTCCATTCGCCTGAGCTACGGAAACGAGGCCATCTTCAACGTTCCTGACAACATCGGTTTCGGCGAAGGCGATAACGGCCTCCTGCTTCAGGAAGCCTTCCATCTCCTGCCTACGGGCCTGGGTGTCGAACCCTTTTGGGGCCGATTCTGCCTCCACGAGCTCACATATCGTCAGGATGCCGCGCCCTTGAGAAAACCATCGGCCAAAGTGAACAAGATCCAAACTCCGTTCGATCTTTTGCACAAACATCATGATATGGGGACGCCAACTGCGAGCAGTCATGGGGTGGGCTGATATCCTAACCAGAGCCCATTGCATCAGCGCCTCATACAGACCTCTGCGCGCGTCTCCCCAGGCCGTCGTACGTTCCTTACGGGCCAGAATGAACCAAACAATGACTTCCGCTGCGAGTGCTGCAACAGCCGCCAGCGGGCTGATGAGAAACATGGCGACGATACACGCAATTCCCGCCGTCAGACTCGCGATCCATGGAATACGGAGCGTTGGTCGCCAGGAAATCTCACCGCTCAAGGACGCAAATGCCGCTACGAGATTCACCGTCCCATAGACAGTAAGGAAGAACATCGTGACGACGGGGGCGACCGCGTTCAAATCGCCCAAGAGGCAAGCGGCGAGTGCAATGAGCACGGTCAGTAGGAGCCCCAGAATGGGCTCCTCATGAGGCCCCATCGTGCGTGCGAGTTGTTTGGGTGCGAGGTGATCGAGGGCCAGTGCCTGAAGGGTTCGGGGCGCTCCTAACACAGAACCCACAGCGGATGAGAAGATGGCCCCCCACAGCCCGGGGAGAATGAGTAATGCACCAAGAGGGGCGATGCGAGCCCAGACCATAGGATCATCGATAAGTAACTGAGTATCTGCACCGAAAAACAGGAGGATGGGTATGGTTATGTAGACCGCGAAACCCAGCAGGACAGCCGCGATGGAGCCGCTAGGAATAGAAGCCTTGGGGTCGCGTAAATCACCAGAGAGTCCGAGCCCAGCCATTACCCCGGTGACGGCCGGGAAGAACACAGCGAACGCGACCCAATACTCGACGTCGCCAGTAGCCTGGGCCATCGGCGGAGGGTCGGGGAGCGGGTTGGCTGCTGACCCCACAACCAACGCAGCCAGTGAAAGAACAACGAGAAACAAGAGCGGCAACTGGGTCTTGAGCGCGATCGCGGATCCCCTGGAGGCGAGTAAACCGATGCCCAGCACAAACACGAAGGCAGCGGGCGCGACGGGTACGCCAGGCCAAATGAACCGGACGGATTCGGCCAGCCCAAACGCGTACAGCGTGACGGAGAACGCTTGGGATAGAAAGAGAGGGAGCCCAATGGCGCCGCCGATTTCCAGACCAAGATTTCTCGAAATAATGTTGTAAGCACCGCCAATCCCGATGCGTCGGTTCGTGGCGATGGAAGAGAACGACAGGGTTGTGGTGAGCGTTACCAGGTTGGCTAGCACGACGATCGAAAGCGTATAGAGCAGTCCCATGTTCCCCACGAGCCAGCCCACCCGCAGGTACATGATGACCCCGAGTATCGTGAGCAACGTCGGTGTGAACACGCCGATGAACGTGCCGAGCTTTCCCTCGGCGGTGCGGGGCAGTGCCCTCATGCAAGCGTGGCTCTTGCAGGCATGTCTCAGCCCCGGGAGTCCTGAGAGAAGTCCATCGTCATCGTTCTTTCACTCGTCGACATGGCGGATTCGGGGGCGAGCGCGCGAGCGCGCTGACCTGTACATGAGCCGCAGGACCGGGATCTACGGGCGACCGGGGACACCGTACTGATAATTGGAGACCCTGGAAAAGGCCAGTGAGCGGGTTCGTGATTTTTTCGAGGGCCGGGGGTGACCATGGTAGGTGTGGGGGCTCCTGACCGACCGTCTGGTTGGGGCCGGTGGAGCGGGGGCGGGGGGAGGCCCCGGACAGCAGGGAGGGAAGGAGCCCCCACACCTACCCGCGAGAGTCTTTTGCTTGCCGTTCCACTCTCCGTATAGGATAATGACCTCAGTTTGATTCTCCCTAGCTGAGCACGCCATCGTGTCCGATCCGATCTTCCGCCTGAACGCCGCCCTCGAAGGCCGCTACACGTTGGGTGCGGGGCCCGTGCTTGGTCGGTGACTCGCAAGGTGCTTCCGCGCCCCCCCCGTCGATCTCGCCCGGGGTTGCCGTACCGGCGCACATCACGCTCTTCGGATTCGGCGTCGTCCCGGCGGACGCCCGAATCGAGGCACGAAGCACGGGGTGGCGGGCGCGCAGGGCGGCCATCGCACTGGCGGCTGGGCTGGTCGCCGCTCCGGCTGCCGCCCTGGTGCCGCCTCACGCTCCGTGGGCTCTGGGAGCACTCGGGATAAGTCTGCTAACGGCCCGGCGGCGCTGGGCCGAAGAACACACGCTCCACTCCTTGACCGGCGCGTGCCCACGATGCGGAGAGGGCATCTCAGTCACTCGCTCGAGCCGCCTCCGCCACCCGCACCCGATTCCCTGTCCGTCCTGCCACTACGAGTTGGCGATATCGGTCGATGTCTAAGGAGCCTCTACCCTGCGACGTCCCGTAACACGGCCAGGGGCGAGCGGGCGAGCACGCCCCAGCTTCCGATCAAGCCCACCACCACGGTCACAACCGTAACCCACAGCCACACGACTCCGAGTCGGGCGAGGTCCAGGCGGAACGGAACCTCGAACACATTTGAGGTCATCATCCATCCCGCAAAGATGGCCAACACGACCCCGGCGGCAGCGGCGAGGGAGCCCAGCATCGCGTATTCGACCGTGAGAACCTTGAGCACCACGCTTCGCCTAGCCCCGAGCGTCTTGAGGAGTGCGCTCTCGCGCATCCGTTGATAGCGCGACGTCGCGAGCGCCCCGATCAGCACCAAGACGCCGGCGAACGTCGTGAAGACACCCAGAAAACGAATCCCCTGATTCGCCCGCGCGAGAATGTCATCGATCGTCTGTTGCAGCCGGGAGAGGTCCAGGACCGAAACGTTCGCGAAACGGACGACGAGATCCCGCTGCATTTCGGCTCTCTCCTGCTCTCCCTCGATGAGCGCCAAGACGACGGCGGTCTGAGGAGCTTCCTCCAAGGCGCCGGGTTCGAAGACCACATAGAAATTCGTCTCGAAGCGGGCCCAGTCGACGGTCCGCAGGCTCGTGATCCGCGATTCGAGGGGCACACCCGCGAAGTCCCATGTGATGTGGTCTCCGAGCCCGACGCGAAGATCCTCAGCCAGTTCCACCTCCATGGAGATCCTGGCCACACCAGCATCCTCGTCGGCGGCCGGCGCTTCCCACCAAGCACCCGCCACCAGAACCTCGGAATCCGTGACTTCGGCCCGGTATGTGTGCCGGTATTGCCGGCGTAAAGCCCACGATCGGGGTCGCTCAGCGCGGGGCCGTTCCAAGAAGGTTTCGACCGGGATCCCGTTGATCGCCGACAACTGCGACGGCACCAGAGGCGTAACCTCGAGAGGGCCGTCCACACGTGAGTCGAGGAAATCCTCCACCGTCTCACGCTGGTCCGACTGAACGTCGAAGAGCAGAAGATTCCATTCGCCGGCGCTGGCCTCGAGGGAAAACGCCTGAGTGAGGCTGGTCTCGACAAGCCCCACCGTTCCAATGACGAACGCGCCGAAGCCCAGAGCCAGCATCACCGAAACGGTCTGATTCCTGGGACGGAAGAGGTTGCTCACTCCCTGCCGTACCGGGTAGGACATCCCGTGCGGGAAGAACCGCTTCGTGGCCAATATCAGCACCCGTGCCGTCGCCCATAGCGCGAGCGCCACCCCCCCGAGCACGATCGCGAAGCCGATCCCCTGATCCACCTCAGGTGCCTCCAAAACCGTGAGGCCCACCAAAGTGGCTGCGAGCAATACGAACGCGCCGACCCGCAAAGCATCGGTGCGTTTCGGCGGCTCGAAGTCGTGTCTGAGAGCGATGAGCGGGGAGACTCCCCGAACCTCCAGCAGGGGCCCAAGCGCGAACATGATCGCCACGCAGACACCGAGAGCGACACCCGCGCCAAGAGCGAGCCACGACACCTGCGTCGTGACCTCCACCGGTAACAGGCCGGTAAGCACCAGCGGCAGCCCGCGCTGGACTGCCATCCCCAATCCGACCCCAACCAGGGATCCGATGAGGGCAAGACCGGCCGCTTGAAGGAGGTAGGCGGTGAAGAGCGTCCGCTGGACCGCCCCCAAACAACGCAGAACGGCAACGGTGATCACCTTTTCGCGGATGTACACGTGGATCGCGCTGGCCACTCCGATCCCGCCGAGGAAGAGTGCCGCCAGACCCATGAGGCCTAGGTAGCGCGAGACGTCCTCCACGGCTGAACTAATTTCTCGGGCTTGACCCGCGGCCGTGGTGTACCGGAGCTGGTTCACTTCCAGAATCTCGTCGTTGCGATTTCTGAATTCGTTTCGGTCCACCCGCTCCGGCATCCTGAAGTTGGCGTGATAGCGAGCAATGGATCCGAAGGTGAGCAGCCCCGTCGAGGGTATGCGGTCATGGGCGATGTATACGCGCGGGCCAATCGCCGACTGGAACCCCACCTCGGTGGGCATTCCGATGACTTGACCCCTGAGAACGAGCCGGGCTTCCCCGACCAGCAGCGTGTCGCCGATAGTCGCATCGAGTTGGATGAACACGGCCGGGTCGGCCACCACCCAGGGACCCTCGTGAATCTCGGCCCACGCCTCGTCCGGCAAGGAGGTGATGTCACCGTAATACGGGTAACCGGGTTGCACGCCCTGGACCTGGAAGAGCCGAACCCCCTCGCTCCGCGTGTCGAGCACCATCGACGCGAGCGTGGTCGTTCGCGCGACATCCCTCCCTTGGCCCGCCATGGAGTCGAGCACCGCGTCAAACGCCTCAGGGAACTCCCGGTTGGACGAAACCCGGACGTCCGCCCCGAGGAGGGCCCGGGCCTGGTCCCCGAGCGAACGCTGCACGTCCGCCCGAAACGAGTGGATCGCCACGAGCGACCCGACCCCCAGAGCGATCGAACTGACGAACACCGAGAGGCGCCGGTACCCCGCCCGCCCCTCCCGCCAGGCAAGGCGGGCCGCGAAGCCTCGGATCACCGGCCCGTCCCGCCTTCGTCGGAGACCACGGGTGCACTTTCAGAGGGGGCGGCGGGTGCGCCATCATCGGAAACGATCCGCCCGTCCTCAAGGGAGATCGTCCGGCGGGCACGTCGAGCGAGATCGAGGTCGTGGGTGACCATCACCAATGTTGTCCTGAGTTCCCGGTTGAGTTCCTCGATCAGCTCCACGACACGCTGGCCCGTCTTGCGATCCAGATTCCCTGTCGGTTCATCGGCGAACAGAATCCGCGGCTCGTTGGAGAACGCCCGCGCGAGGGCGACCCGTTGCTGTTCACCGCCCGAGAGTTGAGCCGGATAGTGACCCGCTCGGTCTCCCAAGCCCACTCGCTCCAGAAGCGCCGTCGCTCTGGCGCGAATCGAACGCCCGTTCTCGCGCGAGGCGCCGTCCCGAAGCTCCAGAGGCACCATCACGTTTTCGAGAGCGGTGAGCGTGGGCAGGAGGTGAAAGGTCTGGAATACGAACCCCACGTTGTCTGCGCGAAACCTCGCTCGCCCATCTTCGGTGAGAGTCTGGAGATTTTCACCGGCTACGGTTACCGTCCCTTCGGTCGGATCGTCGAGTCCAGCGAGGAGACCCAACAGGGTGGTCTTACCGCTACCTGAGGGGCCGACGACCGCCACGAAGCTCTCCGGCTCCACGTAGAGATCGACCCGGTCCAACACACGAAGGGGCTGACCCCCACTCATGTATGCCTTCGACAGACCCTCTGCACGAATCATGGCGGCAATCGGGGTTTTGGCGTTGGGGTTCACCCAAACCGCCTGTGGCTCAGGTGGTGACTCGGACGTGGTACGCTCTGAGGGCCAGGAAGGTTCAAGCCCAGTGGACGTTAGCCAGTTGGGCATCGGAGGCAACACCCCCTCGACCGAGCTGGATCCCGCTCAGCGGGCCAACCTGGGAAGCCGTGTGGTCTTCCTCGGCACGAGCCTGACCGCCGGCTTGGGTCTGGCCGATCCGGCGAACCGCTTCACGGATCAGATCCAAGCCCTGGCAGATTCCGCGGGGCTTCCCTTCCGGATGGTCAACGCCGGGGTCAGCGGAGACACGAGCGCAGGGGGGCTTCGGAGAATCACTTGGCTTCTCCGGGCTCCTGTCGACGTGCTGGTCCTAGAGCTCGGAGCCAACGACGGCCTTCGGGGCCTATCACCCAACTCGATGAAAGCCAACCTCCAGGCGGTCATCGACAGCACCCGGACCCACTATCCGGAGTCTCGGTTGCTACTCTCTGGAATGCAGCCCCCCCCCAATCTGGGCCAAGCATACGCCTCAGCTTTCTCGTCCGTTTTCTCCGAACTCGCCCGAGAGAATGGGGGCACCCTGATTCCGTTTCTGCTTGAGGGCGTCGCAGGCGTCCCCGAATTGAACCAGTCCGACGGTGTTCATCCGACTCCGGAGGGCCACCGGATGATTGCGGAGACCGTCTGGGGGTACCTCCGTCCCATTCTCGATGACCTCGACACGGAGCAGCCGATCGGCCTATGATGGCTCCCCTCGCCAAGGTATTCGGTGGCATCGGCATAGTCCTCGTCACCCTCATGGTGATCGGTTTCGTGCTCCCCGGCACGTGGTCCGCGGGGGCGTCGATCCAAATCGAGGCTGCACCGACAGAGGTTTTTCCGTTCCTCAACGACTTGAGCCGATGGGATGCGTGGACCAACTGGGGCGAACTGGATTCGGAGTTGAGTGACCCGTCCCGGGGTGTCGGCGCCTCCCGACGTTGGGACGATCCGAACTTCGGGTCCGGCTCGGTGACCATCACGAGCAGCGGACCGCCGACGTTCGTGCGCTATGAGGTGGAGGTCGAGGGTGGCGCCTCAGTTGGCGGCGAACTCAGGATCGAGGCTCTCGGGGGAGTGAGCCGGGTGACTTGGCAGGAAGAGGGAGACTTCGGGCGCAATCCATTGATGGGGTACGTAGCCCGCGGCATGGCCAAGTCACAGGGGGCGCAGCTTGCCGAGGGGTTGGAAAAGCTGCGCTATATCTTCTGATTGGCGATCGCTACGAGTCCCTCGTTCGTACGGGTTCTCCCCATTACCCCCAGCAACTCGATCATCGCGTCCGCTGGCGACACATCCGCCAACTGACGACGCATGGCCCGTGACACCGAAAGGGAATCGGCGTCGAGGAGGAGTTCCTCTTTCCGGGTCGCCGATTGGTTGAGGTCGATGGCAGGGTAGATCCTCTTGTCCGCCAACTCCCGGCTCAGCACCAGTTCGCTGTTACCCGTGCCCTTGAATTCCTCGAAGATGACCTGGTCCATGCGCGACCCGGTATCCACGAGCGCGGTAGCGACGATCGTGAGCGAACCCCCGCCCTGCCGAGGGTCGATCTTTCTCGCGCTCCCGATGAACCGCTTGGGCTTTTCGAGGGAGTTCGCATCCAGGCCACCCGAAAGCGTACGTCCACTTCCTTCTTCCACCGTATTGTACGCCCGAGCCAAGCGGGTGATGGAGTCGAGGATGATCACGACGTCCTCCCCGCCTTCCACGTAGCGCCGCGCCCGCTCGAGCGTCATCTCAGCGACTTGGCAGTGCCGTTCCGCGGGCCGATCGAAGCTGGATGCGATGACCTCGCCGAACCCACACATCTCCATATCAGTGATTTCTTCCGGCCGTTCGTCGGCGAGGAGAATCATGAGACGACACTCCGGGTGGTTCGTGACGATGGCCTCAGCGATCGACTGAAGCACCATCGTCTTCCCAGCCTTTGAGGGCGCCACGATCATGGCCCTCTGTCCCTTGCCCAAGGGACAGAACAGGTCGATGACCCGGTTGGTGTAGTCGGGCTGCCCCCCGATCATACGATCACACGCCAGAACGAGCTGCTCGCTCGGATGCACTGCGCTGAGACGGTTGAAGTCGGGCCGTCTCAGCGCATCGTCTGGGGGCTTCATATTGACGAGCGCTAGATGCGTGAGGGGCGGACTCTTTCCGCTCCTGGGCTTCGGGCCTACCGATCCGGTGAGCTCATCACCGGTTCGAAGTCCGAATTTTTGAATCACTTTCGCCCCGACGTAGATGTCTTCGTTGCTGGGTGTATAGCCCGCCTCACGGCGGCGAATGAAGCCGGAGCCATTGCCCAAAACCTCAATAATCCCGAGCAACTCGACCGAGCTGTCGTCTGGACTGGCCAACTCGACATCGTCGTTTCGACCATCATCTTGGCGGCTGTTGCTCTGGCGATCGCCACCGCCCTCTGGGCCGCGTTGGCGCCTCCGACCTCGTCCTCCTCGGTTCCTTTGGCCACCCCTACCCTGCCGGTTATTCCGGCCCTGCCCCTGTCCCTGGCCGCCGCCGCCCTGTCCCTGGCGGGACCTGCCACCTCCCTGGCGACCCGAAGCCCTCGAATCTCTCGAGCCCTCGCCCCCAGTCGCCTCCTGGCGTTGGTTCGAATCGTCCGAGGTGTCGGTCCGTACCTCGCTCGATTCCGCAGGGGCGCGCTGTTCCTGATCGCGCGGGTCTGTCTCCGCACGCCCATCATTGGGTGAATTACCGTCCACTGTTTTGGATTTCCTTATGTGGGCCCGCCCGTTCGGCGGGCCTTAAACTGCTGCCTACGAAAAAGAACGAGAGAAGCCGGCCTCTCATCCCGCCGCGACGTTTGCAACGTCGAAACAGCGGGATCTGCCACCGACAGTTCCAGGCCGAAAAGAATCCTACCCCGGCTGTCTTGGGGCAGCTCGTCCATCGTCTGAGCCCGGGTCCAGCTTTCGCGCCGGGCATTTCCTACGGCCGAAGCCACGGGAGGACGGTGTCCGAGGTTGGAACGACTCAAGTTCGGCCCGTTGAATCGAAGACCTTCGTTCCGGGCACCCGATTGGGTGGATCTTAATTTCCGCTCTTTCTGTCTCCGGGGCAAGGGTCTTGGACCCGGACACGCCGCCGTCGAGGCAATGCAAGAGCCTCAGACGGTCCAACCACTCTGTCACGTGACCGACCCCAGTCCGTCCTCATGCGAGGACAGGCCGGCGTGGGCCACACAGGTCCTTATGGCCATTTGCCCGCAACAAATATAAGTCTCCGCTCGTGGAGATCCGATGGCACGGCCTATGCAATTGACGAGGACAGGATCTCCCAAGGAGGACATCGTGGCCAAACTGATGCGAACGGCTTTCCTGATCGGACTCGCGTCCACCTGGCGCCCTGGCGCCGCGGCTGCACAGTATTCCTTGAGCAACTCTTCGGTTTCCGTGGGCCTCAGAACCGGGAGCGCCCGTTTGGGAATCGGCGCATCGTACACGGCCGTGGATCCTTTGTACGATGTCTACTTCGAGGATCCCTGCTGGGAGGTACCGGCACGCATGTTACTCGGGGCACGACCGCATCCACGTTCGCCAGAATTATTCCGTTGTTTCGGTGAACCCGTATTACCGCCCCCGGCGGCGTCACTACTACTGGCCCTACGGCTACTCCAGTTACACCCATTTCTCCTTGAGCTACTGTACAAGGAGTCTCCGCAAGCGGGGTCGCAACGCGTTGCGACCCTCCGCTCAATAGCCTCCGTAAGAACGACACCCACACGGTCCATCACGGACCGGAGGGCCAGGGCGTCGAGCGCGCTGAGTAGTGTGAGGGACCGCGCCGCGCCGCAACCTCGGAGGCGCGCCACCAGTGTGGCAGCGCCGAGCCGGGCCCAGGCTCCTCGCGGGCCGGCGGGTGTGGCGGATGCACGCTCAGCACGGGCTCGACCTTCGGAGGCGGTTTCGCGAGGCGCAGCTCCCCGCACGGATGGCTTGAGTGCCCGTCGCGCTAATCCGACACGCGTGTTCCCGAGGTCTCAGGCCACGACACGTCGCCCCGCGACGTCGAGTGACCGTGAACTCACGAGCACGACGCGACGGAGCGCACCGACGTCTGCCGCCGGACCGAATCGGCCTTCGCGAGCACCGACCACGGGCCGGGCGGCAAGCCCGGCTCCCACGGACGCTGGACCTCAGCCCACATCCCGATCTCGCTCTGGAGCAGCCCAATCCCGCCCTGAATCGGTGACCCGGTCACGTGCTTTGAGAGAGCGGGCGCCGGCGCCACAGTCCACTCCCAACACAAGGCCTCAGACCTCAGGTCGACCGCAAGCCAACACGGCATCTCCCAGCCCCGGCCGGGCAGCCCGGCCATCGGCAGCCCCCCGTGCGACCGCTCCGCGCGCGCGCATCCTCTGGTGGAGCGCCCCCGGGGAGCTGCGCGCACGAGGGCGGCCGCACCGACCCGCAGTCGGGAGTATGCAACGGCCTCGTCGCTAAAGACCTCAGTGTGGTGTTCCAGGAGTTCACGCGCCACCGAAGCACCACGTAAGCCCTTCACTGCCTCGTACGGTCGCGTGTAAGTTAGACGGTCTTTAGAGTCGTAGGTCGGCCCTGGGGACGTCATCGGGCAGGAGGAGGACCGATGGACGATTCTGAGGACCGCCGACGGGAAGATCGGCGCAAAGCCGACCGGCTTGCCGAATCTGGATTCGGCGCGACGAAGGCGACGAGGCCATCGAGGTCGAAGAGGATAATCGTGAGGGTGAGCGCCGTGCAGAAACCTCCCGGCGCAGCGGCGACCTACGGCGAAAGGATCAGCGCCGTAAGGGCGATCGGCGCCTCGACTGGCGAGCGCCTTCGCCGCGTTGACACCTTGTCAGTAATCATTAGTATTAGCGATAAGGATTGCTAAGGACCCCTCGCGGGTTTTTTAAATGAGCTTTCCCCGCCAAAGCGCCATCCTTGAAAGAGGGTGTGAGAAGGGGGTCGACCGGAAACGGTCGACCCCCTCTTTTGTTAGAACGGCTCCGGAGGACCGTCCAGAGTGACATTCCATCGCCGGTAGCAACCTTCCCCGGCGTCCCACTCGAGGAGCAACATTTCGGTAGCCGGTCTCTCGAGATCGACCGCCGGGAGCTTCCCGTCATAACGGGCTGCGATGGTACTCAACGGCGTATGGGCCACGATGTGGATCTCCACCCCGAACTCTTCCAAAACGTCATCGAGCGCCGCCCCCAACGTGTCCGATTCCACGTACCCTAAGAACCACAGGATACCCGTCTGGTCGAAGAGGATCTCCGTCCGCCGCGCGACAGCCGCCGGGTCCATCACGATCACACTCAAGTGCTGATCTGCTAGGCGCTCAGCCGTCTCAGCGTCGGTGATCAGAGCCATGGTCGTGTCGCCCCACTGGTAGAAAATGTCCTCCGACATGAAGGTCCGTATCGAATCGTTCACCGTCTCTACGGAACGGGGACTCGACCCCGGAGCCACACCGCCATGGGCGAGCAGCACCCCGTTTACTTTCATGAGACCCGGCCGACGAGCCAGCACCCAAAAGGGAATGGCGAATATCGAACAAACAAGTATAGGAAGTCCCGTGAAAGCGAGCGATGAACTGCTCCTTCGTGGTGACGTAGCAGATGTCCTCCGTGAAGATCATCGTCTCGTGGTTCCCCAGCACGATATGGGAGCCTCCCCCCGCCGCCCGGGGGCCTGGTGCTCCAATCCGTAGAGAAACCACAGGACCCGTGTGACTTCCAGGCCGCGATCGAAGATGTCGCCGAGGAATACCACGTGCCTCTCTCCCCCGACCCAGTTACGGTTCGCGTCGATGAGTCCAGCGTTTCCCGGAAGACTGAGGACTCGCTCGAACTCTCCATGCTCATCTCCCACCACGAAGAGGAAATCCACATCGGTGAGGACTACGGGGAGCCTCAGCCCCTCGTCGTTCAGATACAACACTGTCTCATGGAGATCCTCAGCGTCCGCCAATCCACCGTAGCGCAGAAGCGCCGTATTTCCACTCGGGCGTGGAAACGTCGCGAAGCGCGCCTGTCGAAACGTTGTCTCGACTCAGTAGACCAAGCGACCTTCGGAGATACCCTCCAGGACGCCCTCCTCGGCGGCGGATGTGAGCCACCCCACTCCGAGCTCGCCCCCGCTGTCTATCACCCAGAGTCCATATTCTCCATCGAGCCGCGTTTGGGTGCCGGCCGCCGGTAGAGGGCGCAGAAGCACGAGGCCCAAGAGGGCCGCAACGATGGGAAGCGCGGTCCTGGACCCGATCCTAGTCACATGTGCTCCAAGTTGGAGAAATCCTTGGGCCCCGAGGGGTCGCCTACCCGTGGACCATAGGTTCATACCAGAGTTAGACTTCGTTGGTTCGAACCCGGCGGCCCCACGGGCTGCCACAACCACGGTTCTACTCCGATGTCGAAGATGACTGACCATCCTGATCGTACCGTTGCCGGGCGAGATTTCGTGCGTGCCATCATCGCCGCCGATATCGAGACGGGCAAGCATGGGGGCGCCGTCGTCACTCGGTTCCCCCCCGAGCCGAATGGCTTTCTACACATCGGCCACGCCAAGTCGATCTGTCTGAACTTCGGCGCGGCCGCCGATCACGATGGCGTCACCCATCTTCGATTCGACGACACGAATCCCGAGACCGAAGACGAACTCTACGTCCGTTCGATTCAGGAAGACGTGCGCTGGCTCGGGTTCGACTGGGGGGATCACCTCTATTTCGCCTCAGATTACTTCGAGCGCTTGTATCAATACGCGATGGAGTTCATCGAGGCGGGCCTCGCGTATGTGGACAGCTCGAGCGAGGAAGAGATCAGGGATTGCCGAGGCACCGTGACGGAGCCGGGACGGCCGACCGCTTACCGGGACCGGTCCGTCGCGGAGAATCTGGATCTCTTCCGCCGCATGAGCGAAGGCGAGTTCGCCGACGGCGCCCACGTGCTGCGGGCGAAGATCGATCTCGCGTCACCGAATATGCTCATGCGCGATCCCGTTTTCTACCGGATTCGGCATGCGGACCACTACCGCACGGGTGGCGATTGGTGCATCTATCCGCTCTACGACTTCACCCACTGTCTGTCCGATTCCATCGAGGGCATTACGCACTCTGTCTGCACTCTCGAGTTCGACAACAACCGGCAGTTGTACGACTGGATTCTGGATCATGTCGACGTCCCTCGTCCCCAGCCGAGGCAGTACGAATTCGCGCGGCTCAACGTTGAATACACCCTCCTGAGCAAGCGAAATCTGCTCCGCTTGGTCCAGGATGAGTACGTAGACGGATGGGACGATCCGAGGATGCCCACGATCGCCGGAATGCGCCGGCGTGGGGTTCCCGCAGCCGCCCTCCGCGCCTTCTGCGACATGATCGGCGTGGCCAAGACCGAGAACCGAGTGGACTACGCGAAGCTCGAGTACGCGATCCGGGATGAACTGAATCCGACCGCGCCCCGTGTCATGTGCGTACTTCGTCCTCTCAAGCTCGTCGTCGACAACTTCGGGGAGGGAGAGTTCGAAGAGTTGGACGCGCCGTACTTCCCGGACGATATCGGCAAAGAGGGGTCACGCCTCGTGCCTTTCACACGGGAGCTTCTGATCGAGCGCGACGACTTCGAGGAGGATCCGCCAAAGGGATTTCGCCGGCTGGTTCCGGGTGGGGAGGTGCGCCTGCGCTACGGGTATGTCGTCCGCTGTGTCGATGTCGTGAAGGATGAAGATGGGGTCATCACGGAGGTGCACTGCACGTACGACCCCGAAACGAGAGGTGGCTCGGCGCCGGACGGGCGCAAGGTGCAAGGCACCATCCACTGGGTCTCGGCGCCCCACTCCGTTCCCGCCGAAGTCCGTTTGTACGATCGGTTGTTTTCAGTGCCGGACCCTGAGGACGTGGAAGAGGGTGAGGACTTCACGGCGCACCTGAACCCAGAGTCTTTTGCGATCCTCGCGGACGCCCGAGTCGAGCTGAGCGTCGCGTCGGATCCTCCCGATACTACGTATCAATTCGAGCGCACCGGCTACTTCGTTCAGGACGCCGTCGACTCCAAGTCGGACCACCTGGTCTTCAACCGCGTCGTCACGCTCCGGGACAGCTGGGCGAAAGTTCTGAGAGTGGCGGCAAGTGGAGCGGCAGGCGCTCGGGCGGAGTCGGAGCCGTCCCAGTCAGAGGATGGATCTAGCACCAAGAGCGAGGACACAAAACGCCCGTTGGCCAGCCCGCGTCCGGAGGATCCCGGAGCAGCTTCGCGGTACGACGGGCTGCGTGAGAAGCACCGTTTGGCCGAGAGCGAGGCATCCGTACTGGCGCAGGACGTCGGACTGCTCGCGCTCTTCGAAGAGGGGTCGAAGCACACGGCCGACGAGTCCGGGCTGGCGAAGTGGACCGTGAACGAGGTGCCCCGTGTTCTCGAAGACCGCCCGGTGGACGCGCTGCTCTTCGGGGGGCGGGAACTGGCCCGCCTCGTCGAGCTCGTCTCGAAGGGAGAAATATCCGGACGCGCGGCCAAGGACGTTTTGGCGGTGCTGGCCGAACAAGGAGGAGATCCCGAGGCGGTGATCGAGTCGAGGGGCTTGGGCCGGGTGAGCGATGCGTCGACGCTCGAGCCAATGATCGCGCGCCTGGTTGAAGCGAATCCGACCCAAGCCCAAAGCTACCGCGACGGCCAGACCGGCCTCATGGGTTTTTTCGTCGGTCAGGTGATGAAGGAAACCAACGGAGCCGCCGATCCCGAGGTCACACAGAGTCTGCTACGTGAGGCGCTGATGGGACCGGGCAGGGACTAGCCCCCTTAGGAGAACCTCATCGGGATCCTCCTTGGGACCTGCTGAGGAGCCCCTCGGAACCTTCTTAGGAGCTCCTCAGGGCCTCCTCCGACCCGGCTTCACCCGATCCGTACACGTAGTCCTCGACGGCACCGTGGATCCGCTCGACGGTCTCATCGGAGGGGGGCCTCGTGAATGCGGACACCGTGATGCACGTCGCGAAATTCGCAGCGAGGGACCAGATCGCCCCGTGCACTCCCAGCGCGTGGGGGACCGTCACCAGCGTCACGTAAAGAACGGCTAGACCCACGCCGACGCCGGCGAGGACGGCCATCCATCCTGTTCGTGAACGCCGCAGGTAATGGCTACGGAAGCTCACAGCGACCTCCAAGCCTGCAAGGCCACCAGCCCCCCCCAGGCCACACCCGCCCCCACGACCGTGTTGGCCAGGTTGCGAAGGTGGTGATCGGAGCGGCTCCCCTTCCCCATCACCGCTCCCAGGAACGATTCGAGGGTCGACCCGCAAAGCGCCCCGAAGATCACGGCCAGGCCCGCGGCACCGGCGATCAGGCCCATAGACCAGCCCACACCCGTCAGGACGATAGCCGCAAAGACGCCCGCAAAGGTGCCCGCCACGGACACGCCACCCGTGGTGCCCTCCGGGACGGCCCGCCAGGTCGTCACGAGAACGTGGTGCCGCCCGAAGGCCTGACCGAACTCAGTCGCTGCAGTGTCGAAGAGCGACGTGGCGAACGCAGCGACCATCGCAATGGTGAACATCTCAGCATAAGGCGTCGTCACAGCCAGGAACGCGAACGCCACACCCGCTCCCGCGTTGGCCACGACGCTGCCGATACCTCTGCGCCCACCCCTCCCTTCCGCCAGCCCCAACGCTTCTTTGCGTGCGCGGCCCAGTCGGGTCACGACCATACCGATCACCATGACACCCCCCAGCATCACTAGCCCCGGCCAAGCCGCATATACATAGAGGGTGATGGCCAGGAGTGCCCCCGCGACGGCCCCGGAGCGATCCACGGCGCGTGCGAAATAGACAATGACCGTGACAGGCACCGTGATCGCCACACCGGTCAACCAGGGTGTGGAGGCGGCTTGGCCCTCAAAGAGCAATCCCGGGTCCACGAGCGTTGCCGCCCACAGCACCGCACCGCCGACGACAGGCACCAGGATGTTGTCGTCGACGTTCGTTTCCAGTGATTCGGCGAACGCGGCCGCGGTGGTCGCCACGAGGCAGCCGATGACCAGAAGTGACAGCGACCCCGGCACACCGGCGGCGCCGGCGTCCCCGACGACGCCACCCATCAGGAACGCGTCCCCAATCCGCCCGGACGCATCGCCCCCGCCTAGCGTGAGCAGCCCGCCGGGAACGAGGAAGTCACCCAGAGTCCACGTGCCCGCCCGCTGAGTCCAACGAATGACCCAGGCACACGCGGCGGTGCCGAACACGACGAACGCCGCCAGGCCCGACCATGTCTTCTTGGGATTCCAGGGCAACGCCGGACCCCGGAGCGTGAGGCCCGACAACGCGGCCATTCCGTCCCCGACGGCGAGCAGCGCCCAGATCCCCGCCGCCAGCTCCAGCCGATATCGAAAAATGATGAAGGTCAGAAGAAGGATTGCCGGGTAGAGCACCACCCCGCGCGAGAAACGAGGGCCCCGCTCCTCAGGCCGAAGTAAGGCCCCTCGCGTGATCCGGTGGACAAAAAACGAATTCAGGATCAGAGCGGCCACTGCCATGAAAACCGCTTGCCATGGCGTCAGCCAACGCAGCAGGAGCGCAAACGCGCCCATGCCGACGTGCACCAGCTTCCGCGGGAGCTCTGAGCGGAGCGTGGCGGCGTCCGTCCGAGGAGTGCCCACGTCGGGTCGAATCCTTCGGCTATCCGAACATACGCTTTAACATCGAGCGAACATGACCCTCGTACTGCTTCACGACCAGTACGGAGGCCGGGCCCCGTTCAGAGAGAACGCCAGGATCGAGGCCGGACCGGATACGCCGGCCGCGATGCCCGTGAGCACGAAGATGCCGGCGCCGATCATGGCTCCGACACCGATCATGGTTGCGTCGAAGAGGCTGAGGCTCCGAGCGCACCGCGGCCCATTAAGAGATGGTCCTGGTCAGAACCCTTGTAATCCCTAGAGGCGCCGCCCGGATTCGAACCGGGGAATAAAGGCTTTGCAGGCCTCTGCCTTACCGCTTGGCTACGACGCCTAAAAAAAGGGGGTTGCCCATCGTGAGTGACGGGCTCACCCCAAAAAAGCGGGAAACCGGACTCGAACCGGCGACCCCCACCTTGGCAAGGTGGTGCTCTACCAACTGAGCTATTCCCGCAATAGAAAAAGGTGTCTCGGAAGTCTACCCAAACCTACCTGAAACGTTGCCGAAACACCCTTCATTTGTGCGCTGGAACCTAGAAAGGGACCTTGAAATGTCAAGTTCCCACGGCCTCTTTTCCCCATTATGTTCCCCGGCCATGTCCTTCGTCCTGGCCTGGGGACGGAAGAACGCAGCCCATAGCTGAGGGGAATCGAACATCGAATGAAGGTGGCTCTCGCAGTTCTCGCCTCGATCATCATGCCTTTCGGCCTCGGGGCCCAGGAGTTCTCGGGACCACTCCTCCCAGCCGGGCAGCTCCGGCTTGAGGTCAATTCGCTCTTCCTGTTCGCGGACGAGCGCTTCGGCCGACGGGTGGAGGGCGGATCGATCATTGAGAAGGGCGAGCCGCTCGGGTTCGACTTCGAGGACACTGCGGCAGGCGCCCGGCTCTTCCCTCGCCTCGAAGATCTAGAGACCAACCTTGCGACGGCCACGGGGGCAGCCATTACGCCCTTGGTGCTGGGCCAGACTCGGGCGGTTTTGACGAAGGACGCCGTCTGGATTCCGATCCGGCTGGACCTGGGCGTCTTCGACTGGTTGAGCGTGGGCGCTACAGTTCCGTTGTCACGACGCCGCGCCGAGTTCCAGACCTCCATCCAGACCGCGGGGGCCAACGTTGGCGTGACACCGAGCACGGCCGGGGACTTCCTGGGGTCCGTGTCAGCGGCGAACTCCGCCCTTTCGGCAATCGCTACGACGTTGTGCACGTCGGATCCGTCGAGTCCGGAGTGCTCGCAAGCCTCTAACCTTTGGGCGGACGGCCAGAGCTTCCTCAGGGCCCTGACGAGTGGGGTGGGTTACGGCGTGTACCCGCTCGAAGGCTCCGCTACGGGAGTCGCGCTCCAGGATCGTGTGACCACGCTTGTGAACGCCTATCAGGCCGTCGGCGTCGCGGTGTTTCCGAAGTCCATCCCTTTGGCCACCGAAGTGTTGACCGAAGCGACGTACCTGGACCTAGTGACGAATTCCCAACTCGGCGTCGAGGGCGATTCCCTCAAGACTTGGAGGAGCCCCTGGGAGCTCAGTGACGTGGAGATCCATGCTTACGCCCGTCTGTGGAAGTTCGGCCAACAAGCCAGCCCAGACGGGCCGGCGTCCACCCTCCGCCTGGAGATCGGTGCGGGTGCGCTCTTTCGATTCGGCACGGGCCGCACGGATTCTCCCCGTAACTTTATCGACACGGGCAGCGGAGACGGCCAGTACGACATCGAGTTGAGCGGGTTCGGAACGATGAGCGTGGGAAGACGCCTCAGCATCGTGGGAGACTTTACGTATGGGATCCAGCAACCGGTGCAGGTCCTCAAGCGGATCACGGCTCCTGAGCGCGTCTTCGCGCCCCGCACCCCGAATGAGCAAGTCGTGCGTTGGAACCCCGGCGACTACATGCAGCTTCGTATATCCCCTCGAGTGAACCTGACGAAGGAGGTCGCCGTCGCGTTCGATGTGCGGTATTTCTCGAAGAGGGCGGATCGCTACCGCTCCGTCGACGCTGCAGTGGGACCCGATCCCGCTTCACTCGACTTGGAGACCAAACAGCAGTCGCTGGAGGTGGGTGGTGGCCTCGTCTTCTCTACGGTGCAAAGCGGCCGGGGCCGGCCGAGCGAGGCCCGCTTCCTGGTCCAGCAAGCGGTGTCGGGAAGTGGGGGCGCGACGCCCAAGACCTGGCGCCTCGTGGTGGGGCTTCGCCTCTATCGAGGCCTCTGGGACTAGTCTTCAGCCGCGAGCAACTCCCTGGCGTGGTCCTGCGACGTCTCGGACTCAGGATCGCCACCCAGCATTCGCGCGATCTCCCGCACCCGGTCATCGCCTGAAAGTCCTTTCACGTCGGCAGCGGCCAGTCCCTTGCCGTCACTCTTCTCCACGAGCAGATGACTGCGGGCTCGGGAGGCGAGCTGCGGAAGATGGGTCACGACGAACACCTGATGGTAACGGGCTACATCCTTCAGCTTAGCGGCAACCAACGAAGCGACCTGCCCCCCGATTCCGGCATCGATTTCGTCGAAGACGAGCGTCGGAACCTCATCGACCTGCGCCAGAATCGCCTTCAGGGTCAGCATGACCCTCGACAACTCACCGCCACTCGCCACTCGCGCGAGCGCGGCGGGAGGAAAACCCGCATTGACCGAGACCAGGAATTCGACGCTTTCGGCTCCCTGGGATCTCACCTCGGGAAGAGCATCCATTTGGACCTTGAAGGTCGCGGCGGGTAGGCCCAACTCAGGCAGCAGCGCCTCGACCTCCGTCTCGAGCCGGGTTGCCGCCTCCTGTCTCTTTTCGCTGAGACGGGCAGCAGCGGAAGCGAGGGAGCCTCGCATACGTTCGACATCGGCGGCGAGGGTGTCCTCGTCCCAACTTCCGTCCTCGAGCTCGGTCAACTCCCCTTGGACCCGCTCCGTCGCAGTGACGACCTCTTGTGACGTCGGGCCGTACTTCCTCATGAGGGCATGAATCACGTCTAGCCGGGACCGGACCTCTTCGAGCCGCTCGGGATCATGGCGGACCGTGCCGACATAGTCGCCCAGTTCCCGACCTACCTCGCTGAGTACGTGATACGCGTCCTCAAGCTCCTTGTGGGGTCCCTCCAGCGATGAATCCCACTCCTTCAGCTTGCCAAGAGTCTGGGCCAAAGCGGAAACTGTTTCGGTGGCCGCTCCGTCGCTCGCGTACAGCTCACCATGGACCCGCGTGGCCTCACCGAGAAGCTCCTCTGAGTTCTCGAGGCGCCGACCCTCTTCCGCGAGCCTCTCCTCCTCTCCGGGTTGTACGTTCGCCTCACTGAGCTCGTTCATCTGGAAGCGGAGGAAGTCGACCCGGCTCGCGAGTTCCTGGCAGTGCTCCCGCAATTCCTTCAGCTGAGCTTCCATGCGGGAAAGCTCCTGGAACTCCTCCGCCACCGCGGTCGCTTCGGACTCAGCTTCGCCGAAGGCGTCCAGGATGCTGCGCTGCGTGTCCTTCCTTAGAAGCGTTTGGTGCTCGTGCTGCCCGTGAAGATCCACCAGCGATCGTCCCAGATCTCCCACCGTGCGAGCGGTGGTCGGGGACTCGTTGATCCAAGCGCGGTTCCTGCCCGCCGCCGCGACCTCTCGCCGAAGGATCAGCAGACCATCTTCGGCCTCGATCCCCAGCTCGCCCAACTCAGCTCGGAGCTTCGGATGCCCGGACACGTCGAAGACCGCCTCGACCATGGCCCGCTCCGCGCCGGAACGCACCCTGTCACTGGACGCGCGTTCGCCCAACAGAAGCGAGAGCGCTCCGACGATGATCGATTTTCCGGCCCCAGTCTCCCCGGATAGAGCGCTCAGCCCGGGTCCCAGTTCAAGGGTCAGGTCATGGATGACTGCGTAGTCGCGAATGCGGAGTTCGATGAGCATGGTTCAATATACCGAGTGCTGCGTGGGGATATCGAGCACTACGTGGCAGCCCTAGCTAACCGGCGGACCGTGCCGCCCAGTTGAGCTTGCGCTGGAGCGTTCCGAAAAAATTCTGTCCAGCGAAACGAACCAGCGGGATCTTGACTTCGGAACGCTCGATATGGATCTCAGCACCGGTCTCGAAGTCGTTCACGACCTGCCCGTCCGCCGTTACCACCAGATCCTTCGTCCGTTCGATCGGACTGACGGCAACCCGCTGCGTTCCCGGAACCACCAAGGGTCGCATGGCCAGGGTGTGCGGACAGATGGGCGTGACGATCAAGCAGTCGACCGACGGCACTACGATGGGTCCGCCCGCCGACAGTGAATAGGCGGTCGAGCCCGTGGGCGTGGCCACGATCAGTCCGTCCGCCGAGAAGCTGCCCAGGTCCTGCCAGGCGTCATCCTCTTCGGCTCCACCATTCGCTCCGGCCCCGCCGTTCGCTCCGTCCGCCTGGTTGGTCCCGTCCGGTCGTGCCGCCGCACGTTCCTGGACCCGGAGATCCAGCCGAGTCACACGAGCGCCCCCCCGCTTGTGAATGACAAAATCGTTCCACGCCAACATCGGCTCCCCCTGAGACCCGTCGGCATGGACGAGACGAGCCTCCAGGGTATAGCGCTGATCGAGCCGGTAGTCGCCGTTCAGCACGAGCGACAGATGCTCCTCGAGTTCCGCTTGCGGAAGGGCCGTGAGAAAACCGAGGTGCCCGAGATTCACGCCGAGAACTGGGATGTCTCGCCCGGCCACGGATCGGCCCGCTCGGAGAAGTGTCCCGTCCCCGCCCAGTGCGATCAGCAGATCGATCGGCTCCGCATCGAGGTCCATGCCATTGGCCCCTTCGGGCGTCAAATCGGTGAGGTGTTCCTCGACGGAGAGGTCGATCTGGTTTTCACTGGCGAAACGGGCCAGCTGTTCGAGGCATCCGGGCACGGCTTCGTTGTCCGGACGGCCCACGACACCGATGCGTCTCAGGGCAGTCCCTTGACTGACGCCGGGACCGATTCCGGCACCGACACCGCTGTCAGACACTGCGGTCCGCTCGCTCACGCCGACTCCATCGCCGCCGGCAATGCGTCTCCCAACATCCTGCGGGCCTCCGTGGCGATCCCTTCGGCGTCGAGCCCGAGTTCGCGCAGAAGTTCGTCGCGCCCGCCGTGCTGGACGAACTGGTCGGGCAGCCCCAGACACCGCACGTCGATCGCATGCTCCGACGCGAGGGTCGACAGCTCCCGAGCCATGTGGGCGCCGAACCCGTTGATCACGGCGCCTTCCTCGATCGTGATCACGAGCCGATGGCGCTCAGCCACATCTTTCAGGACCTCGCGATCGTGTGGTTTCAGGAAACGGCAGTTCACGACCTCCGCCCGGAAGCCACGGGACGCCAGCGCCTCTGCAGCCTCGGAGACAGCGCCCACCATCGTTCCGGTGGCGAGGAAGGCGATGTCGGAGCCCCGCCGAAGGATTTCCCACGTTCCATACTTGATGTCCGGGATTTCGCTCACGTGAGGGACGG
>CAUZVZ010000003.1:0-48728 GCA_963583605.1 Gemmatimonadales bacterium UBA6960 | reverse complement strand
AGGAGCTGATCGTCATCGACCGGGAGGGCCAGACCAGCGCCGATGGCCCCGGCGAATTGAATTTCTCACCCGATTGGCTCGAGCGTGTAGCGGCGGACGAAGTGGTGATTGCGGACGCGTACTAGGACGACCAGCTCAGCCAGTCGCTCATGACCATTGCCATCCCGGTCACCACCGCGAACCGAATCTTCGTGGGCGCGCTCGTGGCCAACGTCACCCATCGGGCTGTGCTGACCACCCTGCTCGTGTTCGCTCCGGGCGACTCGGGCGACTTGTACGTGATCGGGCCGGATGGCAGCGAGATCTTCAGCTTACACGCTGACGCGCGTCCGCTACGACGGAGCTGCTTTTCGCGAACGAACGCAGCCCCGTCACCTATGCAGATCGTGACGGAAAAGAGGTCATCGGAACTCTCCAGCGGGTTCCCCGCCTGGAGTGGGCGGTCGTGGCGGAGATCACGGCGGAGGAGGCGTGCGCGCAGGTTGCCCAGCTCCGTGACGTGACGGCAATTCTCGTGGCCGGGCTCCTAGTCGTGGTTGGCTTCATCGCTTACTGGCTGGGCCTATTCATCGTGCGCCCGCTGGATCGGCTGACCAAGGCAGCCCCCCCCCCGGCCCAGCGGCCGCGCAGCCTCGCGCGGTCGACCTCACTGCCCCGGAGGTAGACTCGAAAGATGGTACGCGTGTTGCGGATGTCCTCGAGTGGGTTCGCGTCGAGGATCACGAAATCTGCGCTCTTTCCGGGGGCGATCGTGCCTATCTCGCTCAGGCCGAGTTGCTCTGCGGGTCGGCTGGTGGCCGCAACAATGGCTTGCATCGGCGTCATGCCCAGCCTGACGAAGATCTCCATCTCCCGGTGGCCGGTGTAGCCAAAGAAGTGATCCGGAACAGCCCCCGCATCGGTTCCGAGCACGATATCCACGTTCGCCGCCACGAGGGCGGAGAAGGACTCAATCAACTCTCGCTCCCGTTCCGCTGCGCTCGCCGCATTCCCCTGCTGGCCTCCTCCCGACTGTCGCCGCGCGTCGTAGGCTTCACGGAGTCGCGCCGCCACCCCCGGAGGCGCTGTCTCTTGCAGAAACGGATCGTCGCCCACTCGCTCACGGCGCAGTTCACCCAGTCCGAGGTTGGGGACCAGGAAGGCTCCGGAGTCTTGGATCTGTGCGGCCAGGGCGTCGTCCACCGCGGGGCCGAGGCGACCGTGAAGGAACCCGGCCACGCCTGCGTCGAGAAGGTCCGCCATGTCCGGAGCTTGCTGATGGACGATGACCTCGATGCCGTGTGTCCGGGCTTCATCGATGATTGCGCGATAGGACGCACGGCCGAGCTTCTCCTGGCTTCCTCCCCGGTCGTCGACCCAGATCTTGATGAAGGGGATCTCCTTGGCCGCGACGTCGCGGACGGCGGCGCGACCCTCTTCTTCGTTGGCGACTCCCCGCAGCACGGTCATGCCGGTCTGTTCAGCAATGGCTAGCGCGTGTCCGAGGAACTGGTTGTTCGGCCCTTGGCCGGGAGGCGCCATGCCCGCGCCGAAGAGGAACCGGGCGCCTGCCACCTGTCCCTCCCGCTGGGCGCGTTGTAGCTCGATCGCGAGATCGTCGGGGTCGCTGCCGGCGGAGAAGACCGCGCCGAACCCGTAGTAGGCGTAGCGCTCCAGGTGCTCGATGAGATTCTCTCGGGAGTAGTTTTCAGCCCCCCAGCTCGTGTATCCTTCGTATCCGAGGTGCGCGTGGACGTCGATCAAGGCGGGAATGACCGTCTTTCCGGCCAAGTCGACGGTCGCGGCTCCGGGAGGCGCGGTGACTTCTCCGGTCCTCCCAACCGCGAGGATCTGGTCGCCCTCTATCAGGAGGGCTGCGTTTTCGATTACGCTCCCGTCTCCGACGATCAGCCGGGCTCCCTCGAAGAGGAACGTTGTGCCCGACTCGGAATCGGATGGCGCACATGCCCCGGCGAGGGAGGCGGCCACGCTGATCGCAACGACCAGCTCCCAGTTCATCGGACTCGTGCGTTTCATGCGGGCTTCCCCTACACCCTATGGTCGAACCACGCGCCGCAACGGTTGCGTCACTTTACGCCCAGGCTACGCTACGACCTCGTGTGGAGCAATCCCGCTTCACTTTGTGTCAGGTCGCACTGCCGACGACATTGTTCGCCGGCTCACCAGACAGAACATGAAGGCTGAGGGGAGAAAACGTGCCAGTCACACTCATTACAGGAACAAGCACAGGCATTGGTAAGGTGACCGCACTTCATCTCGCCCGACAAGGCCATCATGTCTTTGCCAGCATGCGGAACCCGGCTACGGGCTTGTCTACGCTAGAGCAGGCAGCTGATCAGGAAGGACTGAAGCTGGACGTGATTCGGCTCGATGTGAGCGATCCTGACTCCTCAGAGAAGGCAGTACGAGAGGTTCTCGAACAGGCCGGCCAGCTCGACGTGTTGATCAACAACGCCGGCATCCTCGGAGGCGGTGCGATTGAAGAGGCTCCGGAGGAGATTCTGAGGGCCGTCTTCGAGACCAATTTCTTCGGTGCCATGCGCATGATGCGATTGGTATTTCCGACGATGCGGCAGGCCCGAAGTGGCACGATCGTCAACGTGACCTCTATCGCTGGGCGACTCGCCTTGGCCGGTAGCACCGCCTACCGCACCTCCAAATTTGCCCTCGAGGCGGCCAGCAAGGCCTTAGCCCAGGAAGTGCGGCCTTTCAACATCCGGGTGGCCATCATTGAACCGGGACTTGTCCAAACCCAGATTTTTGGGAAGCGTGGGCCCCAACCGGACCCGGATTTCTCCCTGCCACGACATCGCTCTGAGAAGCGGTCGCGTGTTTGGCAAGCTGTTGGAGAGTGCTTCTCAGCCTGAGTTGGTTGCGGAAACCATTCAGCTGGCTCTGGAGACGGATCAACCGAAGCTGCGCTATCTGGTTGGTGAAGGCGCGAAGAAATGGGCGGCCGGTTGCCAGGCCATGACGGATGAACAGTGGGTCGATTTTGGCTGAGAAATGACTCTAGACGAGTATGCGGCTCTCTACCTCGAGCACTTCGGTCTGGAGATCTAGTCGCCATCCGTCTTCTCCAGAGCCGCCCACCATCTTATACTGTCCCTCCGTCATCCAATTCTAGGAGTGAGTCATGATTCGTCGAATTTCCCTAGCCGCCCTGACCCTGTTAATCGCCGTGCCGCTGGCCGCGCAGGCCCCCGCCGGGCTCCAGTTGCGTCTCGACCACAGCACGGATGCGGCGGATCCGGACGACGTTCCGGAGGTGACCGTGACCACGTCGGGAGATGGTTTCGAAGTGCGCACGGGACCTGCCGTCACGGCGTGGAACTCCGCCAACACTGCGACGGGCAACTACACACTCAGAGGGACGTTCACTCTCTTGGAGCCGAGCGGCCATGTGAACTACTACGGTCTTGTCTACGGGGGCCGTGACCTGGAGGGTTCGGGGCAGAACTATCTGTACTTCTTGATTGCGCAGGACGGAAGCTATCTGGTCAAGCACCGCGCCGGAAATGAAACCACGCACGACATCCAGGGACGCACGCCCCACTCGGCGGTCATGGCGACGGACGCCAACGGACGCTCCGTCAACGCCCTTGAGGTACGCGTCGGAGCGGATGCCACCGACTTCGTGGTGAACGGCGTCGTGGTCCATTCGGCTCCGAAGAGCGGGATGGCCGCGCGCACCGACGGCATTTGGGGTGCGCGGGTCAACCACGTCATCCCTGGGATCTTGGTGGAGGGGCTGGGCATTTCGCGGTAGGAGGTTGAACAGCACATAGGAGTCAGCCCATGTTGCGATCCGCGAACCTACGCTTCTTCGCTTCGCTAGGCCTTTTGGCGGTCTCCGTGCCGATGGGGCCGTTGTCGGCCCTTCAGTTGGGCGGGCGTCCCGCAGAAGAGTGGGCCCTGACCCTCGAGAGCGGACGCCGGCTGGAAAGCCTCGAGATCGACGAGGTCGTCAGCCGCATCGGACTCCAGCCGGGTGAGTTGGTCGCGGACATGGGCGCGGGCACCGGCATATTCTCGGTTTCGCTCGCGCGAGCCGTGGGGCCGACCGGCACGGTCTTCGCGATGGAGATCGATCCAGGCTTCCTGCCCATGATCGAGCAAAAGGCGGTGGACGGTGGGGTGGGGAACGTCCAGGCCGTTCTGGGAGAATTCGAGGACCCCAAGCTGCCCCGAAGGGACATCGATGTGGTTTTCTTCCACGACGTCATTCATCACATCGAGGGGCGACGGGCCTACCTACGGACGACGGCGAGGTATATGGCGCCTGGTAGCCGCATCGTGGTCGTCGACTACCATGGGGATCACCCCCAGGCGCCCCACCGTGGCCAACCCGAGTTGCTGATCACACTACAGGAGGTGAGGGACTGGATGGGCGTCGCCGGGTTCGATCTGACCCAGGAGTTCGACCTCTTCGATGAGAAGTTCTTCGTGGTGTTCACGAAGAGGGACTAGCCGGGCCGGACTGCTGTCGCCCCCGACGATTCGCGCCACTAGCCGTTCCGCGTACTCCTGATCCCAGGAGGCGAGGCTCCGCCGAGTTGAGGCGTCGATATGCGTACCGTGGTCGCGAGTTTCCAGCGACACGGTGATCTCAAGTTCGTCGACCGATCCCTTGAACTCGCGCTCGCTACCGGAGTTCTCGGAGGCCTCACCGGTCATCTCGATTCCCATCTGGGGAAGGGCGGCCCGAACCCTTCCATCGGTGCCCTGGATATTGGACTCTACGTCGGCCTCCGCACCCTGCGAGGTCACGTGGATTCCCGCCAACGCCCCGCCTCCCGCGGCGGCGACCACGCAGCCCGTGACGAAACATACTCCGGCAATGACCAGCACCATGCTCGTTTTCCGGCGTATCGTATCACCTCTTGAGCGACAACAATACGCGATACTTTGAATATTGTGTGGGGCTGGCGATGAGTGCCACCAAAAAACGGTGAGTTGAGAGCCTAGAAGTTCAGCCAGTAATTCATCTTGATCAGGAAGATGTCGTCGGAGGGAAGCCCGAAAAGCTCCTGGGTGTCGTAGCCGAGGTCGAAGGATCCGACGTCGAGGGCGCCGGTCTCGTCGAAATCGGATGCCCGCACCCTGGCCGCCCGGCTCTGTTGCCAGACCAGGAAGAGCGTCGAGCCTGGGCTCCACTCCCACCGTAGGACGGCGTTTCCGAGAAGGCTTCTGAAGTTGAAACTCTTGTCTCTGACGGTGAATTCCGGGGCCGCACCCGGGCCGTCCGGGTCGATCAGATAGTCTCCATCGGCCTGGCGGACACTGGTGCCGATGTCCTCACCATACGTCGAGAATCGATATGTGCGGGGCGCACGAAACTCGGCGAGATCCCCATAGTCGCCCCTGGAGATGAGCGGTTGGGCGTAGACCTGGAGGGTCAGCGTCGGTGAGAACGTGGCGTTCATACGGGCCTCTAACGCCAACGTCGTTTGATCGAGGGGTGCGAAGACGTAGCGCCGTCCGAACGTGTTCGTGGCCAAGGGATCGCTCGTCGACGCGACGTACTGGGCCTGGGTGAAACTGCGGGTCAATGAGGGACCCAGCCGCAATTCCAGCTTCTCTCCGGACCGGTATGTGAAGTCGATCGATCCACTGTGCTGCCAGGAGCCCGCGGCGTCGCTCGACCCGCTGTATTGCGTCCGGACACCCAAGGCCTTCCGGGAATCCGAGTTAAGACTCAACCGCCACTGGCCTGAACCGGGTGTCCGGGCCATCGGCCCTCCCCTCGTGAGCCGGTCGTCGTCCGTCGTTGGTCGGGCCGCCACGCGCACCGATCCACCCCAGTAGTTGAGCCAACGCCAGGTGAACTGGACATTGAAATCACTGAAGATCCAGTCGCCTGATGTGTTCCACTTGTTGTCGGGCCCACCCATCAAGCTCCAGTTTCGGAAGTGCCTGCCGGGTCGGGGGTTATTCCACTGAAAATGCGTATCCAGAATGAGCCGTTCGGTCTCGGTCTGAAACCCGAGGTCGTTCACCTCGTAGCCCGGGCTCAGGCGGGCCACGCCGATCCTGCCCGTAAATGTGCCGGCCTGCTTGTTGATCTCACCCATGGCGTACGATCCACCCATGGAGGTAGCTGTCGGATCCACACTTAGGTGGGTCGCGTCCGGCCGTTGTAGGTATCGGGACGAAGACTCCTGGGCACGCAAGATCGCAGCGGGGTCTCCCTGGATGTAACTCGATGCAAGCGCGCCGCTGATCTTCCAAGCGCGGTCGTTGAACTCGTGTACGAGATCGGCTCCCGTGACGTACGCCGCTGAGCGAAGCCGGTCGACGAGTCCCGGGTCCCCGAGGCTCCGGTGCACCGCGGTGGCAATCATGCCGATCTGCGTTTCCCCGGCGCGCGTATCCCTGCGAACCCTCCCAGCCAGGTAGTTCGTGGGGGGCTCCAGGACGCTCCGGCCGTCCGCTCCGGCTGCGTCCACGTACGGGGCGTACTCCCGCCCCGTCACCGCGTCGATCAATCCGACGGACCAGCCATCTCCAATCTTTCCTGTGATCTTCGCGGCGCCAAGAATCGTGGTAGAAGTGGGTGCCGCGGAATACACGGCATCCGATGAGACGCCGCCCTGCGGCCTACGGCCGATGCGGCGAGAGTAAAGCACCTGAGGTGCCCGGCCCGTGCTGCCCGTGGGGCCCCCCCGGCCGTACGTGAAGATCTCGGCTCCCTCCACGAAGAACGGACGCCGTTCCTGGAAGCGCGTCTCGAAGGCGGTCAGGTTGATGACGGCCGGGTCCACCTCGACTTGCCCGAAGTCCGGGTTCGCCGCGGCATCCAGCGTCAGGTTCGAGCCGAGGAGGTACTTGAGATCTACGCCGGCCCGACCGATATAGTCGGAGCCTGACCGAAAGGGATTGTTGAACGCCACCTGGGAGCTAGGTTCTTGGTAGATGTACTCTGCGCTCATTCCGACGTAAGGAAGCACCTCCAGCTTCTTTCCCGCACCGATGCCGCGGAGTCCCGTGAGGTGTCCGTACCGCGCGACACCGCCCCGCTCCAGTTTGGGAGTGAAGGAAAAGAAGGCGGATTCCTCGACCCGGCGGATGTTCCGTTCCGCCTGAACTCCCCAGACCATATCGTCTCCGGGGCTGAACCGAAGTTGACTGAAAGGGATGCGCATCTCCGTGAACCATCCCTCATCCCTGATCACCGAGGTCACTTCCCATATCGGATCCCAAGAGGAATCCCCCCCACCTCCGCTCGCTACCGTCGCGTCCCGCTTCAGCCCTGACGGGTTGGTCGTGAAGCGATATGAGGTCTGATGATCGTGGTAGCTGTCGATGGAAACGGTGAAGAGGTCCGAGTCCGAGACGCTTGCGTCCCGACGGGCTAAGCGGGTCATTATGGGGCCGGAGTCGTAGAGCCGTGCTCCGATGTAGAGGGCTTCGTCGTCGAAGAGAAAGCGAACCTCCGTGGGTTGGCTGATCGGTTGGCCCTCGAACGGGTCGATCTGAGTGAAGACCGTCATGGGCATCGCCGCCGCCCAAGCCGCCTCATCGGGCATGCCGTCGATCTGGATGCTCGAGGAGGCCCGGACGGCACCGACCACCGGAGCTTCGGTGTGCGGGAGCAGCACCAAGCTCGAATCGGAACCGAGGCGACCGGCCTCCTGAGCGGAGACGGATGGGGCCCACAGGAGCAGGCTTCCCACCGCGATGGCTGAGCAGCGGGTGAGTGTGCGAGTCGTAGACAGGAGTTTACCCATATGTTTGAGGACAATCACCGGCGGGCGACCGTTGAGTTCGTGTGAGCCGCCTTATGAGCGCAGCAGGTGATGAGGGGGCTACTCAGGGATTGACCCCATCACAGCGGGCAGCGAATCGTTCTTGCTCCACTCGTTCCAGGAACCGTCGTAGAGCCGCGCGTCATACCCGAGATGCTTGGCGACGAGATACGTATAACTGGCACGCATTCCTACGTAGCAGTAGTTGACCACGAGGTCTCCGTAATCTGCGCCCGCTTCCAGGAACCGAAGTTGGACATCGGTGACATCACGCAGGACCCGGTTGTCCGGGGCCACGAGAAGATCTTCCCAATAGAGATTGCGAGCACCAGGGATGTGGCCTGCCCGTGCCCCGATCCGAGTCGGGACACTGCCGTCGTACTCCCCCGCGGGCCGTGAGTCGATGAGCGCGACGATGGGGTCGTACAGGTGTTCCTCGATCCACTCGGCCGAAACCAGCACATCGTCCCGGACGATCGGGGTAAACAGACCTCGAGGGCCCTGTGTCGGGATCGGTGCGACCGGGTGCTTGGCGGCCTTCCAGGCCTCCAGGCCGCCGTCCAATACCGCCGTCTGCCCGCCAAGTCCGAGATAGTCGAGTGTCACGTACGCGCGCGCTGGGAGGTGTGCCGGGTTGCCGTAAAGGATGATCGACGCTCCGTCCGAGACTCCAGCTGCCTCGAGGGGCTCGATCAACTCGTCGACGGTGGGCATCTCCACAATCAGGCTGTCTCGCACCTGCACGATCTCCTGATAATTCAGGAACCGGGCGCCCGGGATGAACTCGCCGGAGGAACGCGCGGTGGGCATACCGACGTGAAGCACAACGATCGAAGAATCCTGGAGGTGCTCGGCGAGCCAGTCGACGGAGACCAGGGGGCCTGGGGCGCCCTCGTCGGGTGTGGTTAGCTGCACCGCAGTCAAACCCCACGCTGGCGGTGGGGCCAGCATCACACAGGCCATCACGGCCAGGCTCGACCACGCAGTGAGGCGGTACGTCTGTCGTGTTGCGGGCGTCATCTTCCGAGCTTCATTTTCCCAGCGTCATTTTCCGTGTTCAATCTCGATCTGCCGTCCACTGTTCGTCCGGACCGGTCACCGTCCGTAAGCGATACATGTGCCTGACCGGGCCGCAGAAGTATCATAGGGTGCGCTCCCTTCGGCAAACGCAGTCGCGTCGGCCGAAGGAATAGCACTCCAGTACAGTTCACGAAACCTCGGTCTGATCGCGTTAAGAGCTTCCACGAATGTTCGATTTCACGTTGCATACTGAAGACGGTGCCGCCCGCAACGGCACTTTCACGACGCCCCATGGCGAAGTAGAGACCCCCGTCTTCATGCCCGTGGGAACCAGCGGCTCGGTCAAAGGCGTCTCGCCCGAGGAGGTAAGGGCTACCGGGGCATCCATGATTCTCGCCAACACGTATCATCTCTACCTGCGTCCGGGGCACGAGGTGGTCCGTGAGTTGGGGGGAGTTCACGACTTCATGCGCTGGGACGGACCCATCCTCACCGACTCAGGCGGTTACCAGGTCTTCTCGCTCGCGGGTAGCAACAAGATCCGAGACGACGGCGTGGTCTTCCAGAGCCACATCGACGGGTCCAGTCACCTCTTCACGCCCGAGGGGGTGATGGACATCCAGCGGGCGCTGGGAGCCGATGTCGTAATGGCGTTCGACGAGTGCCCCCCCGGGGGTGTCAGCCGCGAGGAGGCCGAGACCGCGAATCGGCGTACGCTGGAGTGGTTGTCGCGCTGCCGAGATCGATTCCAGATGCTGGACGACGAAGGCGTGGGTGGAGCCCAGTGCCTCCTCCCGATCCTCCAGGGCAACGTCTACGAGGACCTTCGGCTCGAGCACCTCAGGTCGTTCCTCGATCTCGGGGATTGGGATGGGATGGGGATCGGAGGCCTCAGCGTTGGCGAAGCGAAGGACGACATGTGGCGGGTTCTCGAGGCGCTCCACACAGAGATTCCGAAGGGACTTCCACGCTACCTCATGGGTGTGGGTTATCCCGACGATCTTCTCGAGTCCGTGGCCCGTGGATGCGACATGTTCGATTGCGTGGCGCCGACCCGGAACGCCCGCCATGGGACTGCGTGGACGTCGCTCGAGGGTCAGATCAACCTCAAGTCGGCCCGCTTCATCCGCGACCGGGAACCGATCGATCCCGACTGTGACTGTTACGCGTGCCGGGCGTATGATCGTGCGTATATCAGGCACCTTTGCGTGTCGAGCGAGTTGTTCGGTGCCCGGCTCGTTTCTATCCACAACATTCGATTTCTGGTTCGGCTTGCCGAGGAGTCCCGGCAGCGCATCGCGAGTGGTACCTTCCAGTCCTGGTCCCGGGACTGGCTCGAGCGGTACCGGGATTCGAAAGAAGGAGCACACTCGTGAGGCAAAACAAAGCGGAGATCGGTTGTGGTTGAAGCCCTATTGGCAGTTGTGATGGCCCCCCGGCAGGGGGCGAATGGTACGTTCGTGTTCTTCCTGAACATGTCGGCCGTGGTCCTCATTTTCTATTTCTTGCTCATTCGACCGCAGCGGAAGGAGAAGGACCGGCAGAAACAGATGATCGCGTCGATCGGGAGGGGTGATGAGATCGTTACCAGCGGTGGGATCGTCGGCACTGTAATCCGTGCGGAGGACGACCGCCTGATCATCAAGACCGGCGGCGAGACGAAGATCACCATCGAGCGGAGCCGAATCTCCCACAAGGTCTCGGCGGACCAGCCAGACGCCGCGGAGAAGTAAGGAGTAGCAATGGCGGTTCGCAGGATCGCGTTGCTCGGCGAAGAAGTCCTCCGCGAAAAAGGTGTGGAGGTGGAGGCGTTCGACGATAACCTGCGCAGGCTGGTCGCAGACATGCTCGAGACGATGTACTTCGCTGAAGGGATTGGCCTGGCGGCTTCGCAGATCAGCGTCTCCCAGCGTGTGTGTGTGCTCGACCTGCGCGACGAAGACGACCCCGAGGCCGGACGCTGGGTCTTCGTCAATCCCGTGATCGTCGAGTCCAGCGACGAGGAGGACAAGAATCCCGAGGGATGCCTGAGCATCCCCGAGATGGAGGACGTCGTCACGCGGCCGGCGCGTGTCACAGTCCGGGGCTTCGACGTCAAGGGACAGGCCATCGACGTCGAGGCGGAGGGGTTGTTGGCCCGGGCGCTCCAACACGAGATCGACCACCTGGACGGAATCCTTTTCATCGACCGGCTGAGTGCCTTCAAGCGCCGCGCGTTGCTCAAGAAGTGGAAGAAGAGCCAGCAGGAGGGAGCGAAGGGGTGAAGATCCTCTTCTGGGGCACGCCGGAGTTCGCTATCCCCTCTCTTCGGGCGCTCGGCGAGGAGGGCCACGACATCGTGGGTGTCGTGACCCAGCCGGATCGTCCGGCGGGGAGGGGCAGGGAGCTTCGGGCGTCGGCCGTCAAAGTGGAGGCCGTCGACCAGAGCTACAGAGTCCTCGAGCCGGAATCCGCACGCTCCGAAGACTTTATCCAGGAGATTGCCGGCCTCGGGGCGGACTTGTCCGTGGTCGTGGCGTATGGCCAGATCCTGTCCGTCGAAGTCATCAACGTTCCCGCTATGGGGTCGGTGAATCTGCATGCTTCGCTTCTACCGTCGTTGCGCGGGGCGGCGCCTATCAACCGGTCCATCGTCAGAGGCGATGTGATCACGGGTGTCACGGTCATGCGGATTGTCGAGCAGATGGACGCCGGACCGATCCTCTTCCAGGTGGAGGAGCCGATTGGCCCGGAAGAGACGGCCAGCGACCTGACAATGCGCCTTTCCGAGGTCGGGGCGGAGGCCCTGGTGGAGGGGCTCGTGCTTCTGGAAGCGGGCCTGATCGAGGAGCAGGAACAGGACGAGTCACGGGCCACCTACGCGCCCAAAATCGATCGCGCCACGGCCCGGATCGACTGGGCCTGTGAATCGGTGGCGGTGAGCAACTTCATTCGAGGGATGGACGCGGTGCCGGGTGCGTGGTCGGAACTCGAGGACCAACCGATCAAGCTCTTTCGGCCGGCTGCGGACCCGGACGTCATCCCCGAGGCTCGACCGGGAACCATCGTGGAGGCCGACCGGGAGACGGGGTTGCTGGTGGCAGCTGAGGAAGGGGCAGTGCACATCGGCGAAGTCCAACCACAGGGAAGGCGACGGATGGACGCGAGCGAGTGGATCCTGGGGCGGGGCGCGACCGCTAGTCAATGCTTCGAGTGATTCCGAAGTTACACGTCGTTACCGACGACGAGATCCTGGCCCGGCCCGACTTCGAGGCCCGAGCTCGCGAGGTGTTCGAAGTATTCGAGGCGCGTGAGCCGGTCGATGAGGGTGTCGTGGGTGGCTCGGTCGCGCTCCATATCCGGGGGGCCCGCACGCCGGGTCGAAGACTCACTCGATTGGCGAGGATTCTATGCGAGCGTGCCGCCGCTTCGGGGGTTCTGCTCGTCGTGAACGATCGTCTGGACGTGGCCTTGGCTGTCGGGGCGGCGGGGGTCCACCTAGGCGCCCGTTCCCTGCCGCCGGCTGAGGCACGACGTCTACTGGGAGCGAGTCGGCTCTTGGGTGTATCGGTGCACAGCGCGAGCGAGGCGGTGGAGGTGGCGGAGTCGGGAGCGGACTATCTGTTTGTGGGCACGCTGTTCGAGACTCCTTCGCACCCTGAAGCAGTGGCCGGGGGACCTGAATTCTTGGGCCTGGTGGCGTCGCGGGTCGACCTCCCCCTGGTCGGAATTGGTGGCGTGACCCCGGAGCGGGCGGTCACGGTGCTCAGATCCGGCGGCCACGGAGTGGCGGCCATAAGAGGCATCTGGGACGCCCCCTCTCCGCCGGATGCCGTCAAGGCTTATCTTGATGCCGTGGAAGCGGGCGGTTCAGGAGATACGAGCGGTCCGTAAAGCGTGATAGGAGCCACCTGGAACGCATGAGTAAGAGCCATCGAGAATGAGTGATCCAGGCAACATTCAGGTACAGGTGAACGGGAAGGAGCGGGAAGTCCAGTCCGGGCTCTCGGTCCATCAACTCGTGGAGTTCTTCGACCTCAACCCCCTGCTCATCGTGGTCGAGCTCAATCGGGAAATTCTCAGCCGTGACCAGTTCAAGGACGTCCAGGTCTCGGAGGGAGATGCGGTCGAACTGGTCCACTTCGTCGGAGGAGGTTGATATGGGAAGTAGCGAAGTGGCAGTCGGGAGCGCCGTGGACGTGGAGGTCGCCGAGCGCTTGCGCATCGCCGACCGTGAGTTCGATTCTCGCCTCTTTGTAGGGACGGGTAAGTATCCCGATAACGAGACGATGGTGGAGGCGATCCGGACTTCCGGCACGGCGATGGTCACAGTGGCGGTTCGCAGGGTCGACTTGGACCGCACGCAGAGCGAGGGCATCCTCTTCCACCTGGACCCCGAAGAGTTCTTCCTGCTTCCCAACACCGCCGGGTGCTACACGGCCGAAGACGCGATCCGTTACGCACGCTTGGCCCGCGCCGCTGGCTTCAACGAGTGGCTCAAGCTCGAGGTCATTGGCGACGAGACCACGTTGGTACCCGACACGCAGGCCACCCTTGAAGCCGCCGAGACCTTGGTGGCCGAGGGCTTCAACGTGATGGCGTACACGAATGATGATCTCGTGACTGCCCTCCGCTTGGAGGATGCCGGCTGTGTTGCGGTCATGCCGCTCGCGAGCCCGATTGGCAGTGGGCTCGGAATTGTCAACCCGTACTTCATCCGGGAGATCAAGCGTCGGTGTGAGGTTCCAATCATCGTGGACGCGGGTGTCGGGACGGCCTCCGATGCGTGTATTGCGATGGAACAGGGTGTGGACGGGGTGCTCATGAACACGGCTATTGCGACCGCCGACGATCCGGTGGCGATGGCGCACGCCATGCGCCTCGCGACCCAGTCCGGACGGCTCGCGTATTTGGCGGGCCGCATGGAGGCACGGGAGATCGGGATTCCTTCGTCGCCCACGCGAGGGATGTTGGACTGAGCACGGCGTCTGCCACGGAGGGCCGCCTCGCCGCTTCGGATATTCTCGCGGCGGTTGCTCGGGGACGGAGGCTCGACCGGGCCTTCGCGGCCGCTACACGTTCTCTCGATGCCCGTGATCGCGCATGGTGCCGAGAGCTGGTATTCGGCATTCAGCGGCTCCGAGGCCGGCTGGATTATTTGCTGGATCGAAAAGTGAAACGTGGCCTCGAAAGCGTCCAAGCCGGCGTGAGGGACTCACTTCGGATCGGTCTGTACGAGATTCTCTATATGGGCGGCGTGCCCGAGTACGCGGCAGTATCCCAGGCGGTCGATCTCGCACAGTCCAAAGGCGGACGGGGCGTTGCCGGATTGGCGAACGCTGTACTGCGAGGCATTGTGCGGGACGGCGGTGGCCCGGAGAACTTCCCCGACCCCGAAACCCATCCTGTGGAGTTCTTGTCCACATGGGGTTCGCATCCCCGGTGGCTGATAGAGCGCTGGCTCGCTCGATGGTCCACAGCGGATGTACGGAAGCTGGTGGAGGAGAACAACGGCGTGCCGCCCCTATCTCTTCGCTGCCTCTGGGACTCGCCGGAAGAGGCCGTGGAGGCGTTGGAAGCCGAACAGATTACCGTCGCCGCAGTCGGTTCTGGCACGGGATGTGTAGTGATTTCGGGGAATGCGTCCCTGGAAGAAGCGATGAACGTGGTTCCGGTGGTCGTGCAGGACCCCGCGGCTGCCTTGGTGGTCTCGTATGCGGATCCTAGCGCGGATGCCCGCATCGCGGACCTTTGCGCTGCGCCGGGTGGCAAGACGTTGACGCTCGCGGCGCGCGGCAATGTGGTCGTGGCGGCCGATCGGTCGCTCGAGCGGCTGAGGCTCGTTCGCGAGAACGTCGACAGAGTGGGACAGCAAGGCCGACATCGCATTTGTGTAAACATGGTGCAGGCGGATGCGCTCGCGCCTTCGGTCAGCCGGCCGGATAAGTTGTTGTTGGACGTTCCCTGTACGGGAACGGGGACGCTGAGACGCAATCCGGATATACGTTGGAGTCTGACCCCGGATCGGCTGAATGAGATGGCGGCCTTGCAGAGCCGCATCCTGGATGCTTGCGCGGACGTTGTACCTAGTGGAGGTATGTTAGTGTATGCAACGTGCAGCCTGGAACCCGAAGAAAACGAGGAACAGATCGAATCCTTCATCGCTCGCCGGCCGGAATTCCAGATGGATCCCGGCGAAGGCGTGAACGGAAAGTTCTTGAACAATCAGGGATACCTCTATGTTGTTCCGCAAGCGTTCGGCTTCGACGGAGCGTTCGCTGCCCGCTTGCGCAAGATGTAACGGTGTTGTTCCGACTAAGAGAAGCTAGCCGAGAGATGCCCGCATGAAACTGGGAAGCTCCATCCGGAGGCGGCAGTTCCGCAGCGACGGGCGTTTCCAGTGGCCGGAGTCCAAGAAACGGCTGCATCTCGGCAAGCTCAAGCTCTCCCGGAACAGCGGTCTCGTGGCGGGCTCGGTTGTGGTCCTCGGCTTGGTGTTCGGTTACGTGTTGAGCACCCGTCTGCTTTTCCCGATGCCCGCACCTCCGGGAGATCTCTTCGAGGTCCCCGATGTGCGAGGACTCGACCGTGTCGTGGCGCTGGAAATGATAGCGCGCGCCGGGGCTGTCGGCGTCGTGGCGGATTCGTTTCGGCACCCAACGGCGTTGAGGGGCGAAGTCTTGGGTCAGACCCCCCTTGCGGGGCAACTTTCGACGGCGACTAACACGGTTGCACTGACCGTGAGCCTGGGCCCGGTGCGGAGGCCCGTGCCGGATGTGGTCCGGCTCGGCTTGAACTCGGCCAGGACGGTCCTCGAGGCGAGTGGCTTCATCGTTGTCGCGGACAGCCTCCTGGCCGAGCTACCGGCAGGCCAGGTGGTGGAGGTCCTTCCGGAGGCCGGTACCGAAGTGGATCTTCCTATGGAGGTCATAGTTTTGATCAGCACCGGTCCTCCGTTGATCCCCATGCCGCTCCTTCTCGGGATCGAACAGGCGGCGGCCGAAGTCATGCTCGACTCCCTCGGCTTCGAACTGACGGAGATCGAGGGCCGGTTCAGGTTCGGGCGGGATCAGGGCAGGGTCGTTGAGCAGTTTCCGCCGCCGGACAGCCTCGTCGGCCCCGGTAGTAGTGTCAGGTTGGTCGTCGGTAGCCGATCCTCTGCCCAACGACGCGGCAGAAACTAGGTGATTTCCAGGATGCGGGCGTTAAATTGAGGTCTGACCTCTTTTTTCGGAGGCTTTTTTCCACCGAGGCTCTTTGACCCATGACGGTTGAACCGACACCGAGCACCGGATATTCCAATCGACCCTACGCCTACGCGTTGGTCGGGGTCGTTCTGCTGATCGTCGTCGCCTGGCTGAACCAGGATCGCATTCAGCCGGTGACCGCTGGAACCGTCGCGCCAGAATTCGAGATCAACGATCTTGGGGGTGGTCTCGCGCGCCTCAGTGACCACAGCGGTGAGGTGGTCTTGGTAAACATTTGGGCCACATGGTGCCTCCCCTGCCGGATCGAAATGCCCTCCATGGAGCGTCTCTATCAGGAAATCGGAGAGGACGGGTTCGAGATCATGGCGGTCAGCATCGATGCCGCGCTTGGCCAGTTCGACCAGGCCGGCCGGCCTGGAGGTGACATTGAGGTCTTCGCCGACTCCCTTGGGCTGACGTTTCCCATGCTCCACGATCCCTCAGGGGGTATCGAGCGTCTGTACCGCACGACGGGTGTGCCGGAGACGTTCTTGATCGGTAGGGACGGAATCATCTACAAGAAGGTGGCGGGCGGGACTGAGTGGGACGCGCCCCAGCACAAGGAGCTGATCCAGCGTCTACTGGCTGCTCCCAAGTGATTCCAACTTCCCTTCGTAGGACGGGCTAGGGTATGTCCGGCCGGCCTTTCCTGGGCGCGCTGGCCCGTAACGGCCGTCTCAAAGCGGCGGCCTTCGGCCTGGCTTTCTTCCTCTGGGTCCTGGTCCGCGTGGGAACCCCTGGCCAGCGTGATCTACTGGTTCCGGTCGATATCCGGCTGGACGACCCGGGCTGGATGGTGTTGGGGGATCCGGTTCCATCGGTGGTGTTGGTCCGCTTCAGTGGTCCTCAAACCGAGATGTTCCGTCTCAATGGATTCGGAGGCATGTCGGTGGCCGTTCCCATCACGGACGTGGCGGACGAGGAGATGGTGATCCCGCTCCAGCCGGGGTGGGTGGCGGTGGACGGATACCGGGGAGTGCAAGTGGAGGACATCGTTCCCAGCGCGATCAACGTTCAACTCGATCGGCTGGTCACGAGGACTGTTCCGGTTCGCGTAAGCACCCGCGGAAGCTTACCGGAGGACCTGGCCCTGACGCGCCCATTTTCGTTGACGCCCAACCTTGTTCGGGTGAGCGGACCGGCGAGTCTCGTGGAGCGGCTCGATACGTTGGACATCGCGCCTGTGGACTTGAGCGATGTCGGTGAGCAGGTGACGCTGGAGACCGTTGTCGATACGGCGGGTATGGGCCGAGTGACCGTCGTACCCTACGCCCTGACACTGAGGGTTCCTGCGGAGGAGTCCATCGAGCGAGTGATAGAGGGAGTTCCGGTCATCGTGAATCCGGTCGTTGGAGGTGGACGGTTCGAGGTGTCTCCCGAGGCTGTACAGGTCACGGTGAGGGGCGCGCGCAGCCGTGTGTCGGGGATGGAGACGGAGTTCCTGCGGGCCGTCGTGCCGTCCTATGCGATTGGCGACTTGGGCGTTATCGAAGAGCGCCTGGTTCCGGTCGTCGTGGAGGGCGTTCCCTCGTATGTCCTTGTGGTGCCGGGAGCCGACTCGGTTGCCGTTCGCCGCCGGATCCAGCCGTGAGCGGTCCGCTCATTCTGGGCCTAGAGACGAGTTGCGACGAAACCTCCGCGGCGCTGTTGAGCGCTCCGGATACGCTCGAGGGCCATGTGATCTACTCCCAGGACGAGCATATCCTGTATGGAGGAGTCGTTCCGGAGATCGCTGCACGCGCCCATGTCCAGCGTATTGACGAAGTGGTCGACCGCGCGCTGGCCGAGGCGGGTTGCGTGCTGAGCGACATCGACGCTGTGGCGGTCACCGCGGGCCCTGGCCTCATCGGGGCGCTCTTGGTAGGTGTTTGCTGGGCGAAAGCCGCCGCTTTCGGTCTCAGGAAGCCACTCGTGACCGTCCATCACATGGAGGCCCATCTCTTCGCCCCGTCGCTCGAAGACCCCCGAGCGGAGCCACCGTTCGTGGCGTTGTTGGTATCGGGTGGCCACACGCTTCTCCTCTACGTGGAGGAGTGGGGCACTTACCAGTTGTTGGGGCAGACGCGGGATGACGCGGCCGGGGAGGCTTTCGACAAGGTCGCGAGGCTCCTCAGCATGCCCTACCCGGGCGGCCCAGCCATCGAAGCCGCGGCAGCGGTGGGTGACGACGCACGCTACAAGTTTCCCCGACCGATGCTACGACGCAATCAGCATCCCGGCGACGACGATTTCTACGATTTCTCGTTCAGCGGGTTGAAGACGGCGGTCGTAACCCTTGTTCGTGAAATCGAGGCGGATGGGTCGTTCGAGGCGGAGCGGGAGAACGTCGCCGCCTCATTCCAGGCCGCGGCGGTAGATGCGCTGGCCGCGAAGACTATGCGTGCGGTGAAAGAAACGGACTGCCCACGTGTGCTTCTGGGAGGTGGGGTATCGGCCAACGGGAGGCTGCGTGAATCTTTGGCTGAGCGCCTCGAGCCAGATGGCCTGCTCCTCCATGCGTCTCCACGGCTCTCGCTGGACAATGGCGCCATGGTGGCTCGGGCAGGGGCGTTTCGCTTGGAGCGAGGAGAGGTAGCGTCGCTGAACGCCTCAGCAGATCCTAACTTGCCCTTTCCCGGATTGATGAAAGTTTCCGCGTGAGCGTCTACTGCGACCCGTACCCCGACCTGGAAAGCTAGAGCGTGTACCCGATCTTCTTCCGTCTCCCGAACTGGCTGCCCTTCATGGGTGGGGCACCGATCACTTCCTTCGGCGTGTTCATGTTCCTTTCCTTCCTGACAGGGGGGATCTTGCTGCGCTCTGAGATGGAGCGAAAGGGCCACGATCCGGAGCGGGCGTGGGATCTTGTGTTCATGGCGGTACTGGGAGGCGTCATTGGGGCCAAGGCCTACTACGTGCTCCTGAATTACGAGTCACTTTTGGCCGACCCGGTGTCGGCCATTTTTTCACGGGGCGGAATGGTTTGGTACGGTGGTTTCGCGGGGGCACTCCTTCTCATCGTCTTCGAGATCAGGCGTAGAGCCTTACCACTCAGAGAGATCGCGGATCTCTGCTCTCCGACACTCGCGATCGGGTACGCCGTGGGCCGGATGGGATGTTTCCTGGTGGGCGACGACTATGGGCGTCCCACGGACTCCTGGGTGGGCATCTCGTTTCCACGCGGCACCCCCCCCACGCGCGTGGACGTCTTTGAGAGCTATTTCAACGTTGAGGTTGATCCGGCCATCATTGAGCGCTTCGGCCAGGTCGTGCCCGTTCACCCGACGCAACTCTACGAGATTGCGATGGCCTCCATCATCTTTCTCGTTCTCTGGAAACTCCGGGTCCACAAGCACGGGGCGGGCTGGCTTTGGTGGATTTGCCTGACGTTGCTCAGCGCTGAGCGGTTCTTCGTGGAGTTCGTTCGGGTCAAGGACGACCGTTTTTTCGGCCCCCTCACGCTTGCTCAGGGCATTGCTGTCTTCCTCGTGCTGGTCGGTGTTTGGAGGATGCGCCGGGCCTGGTCCGCAGGAGGAGAGTCAGAAGGAGAAACAGCCTGACGCATCGGGCAGGATGACGTGACAATGCTGACGATCCTACACGGGTCGGACGTACACTTTGGCAAACCCCATCGCCCGAATGTATCCGCCGCCTTTCTCGACCTAGCCCGAAAGGTGACGCCCGATGTCATCGTCTTGGCCGGAGATTTCACGCAACGGGCCAAGGTACGGCAGTATGAGCAGGCCCGGGCGTTCCTCCGCCAACTTCAAGATGTGCCCGTCGTCGTCACTCCGGGGAACCACGACATCCCGCTCTACAGGGTCCATGAGCGGCTGTTCATGCCTTTTCGGAACTATCGCGCGTTCATTTCTCAGGAAATGGACACCGTAACCCGGGTCGGCGGGGCGGTGTTCGTGGCGTTGAACTCGGCAGACCCTCACCGCTCGATCGTCAACGGACGCATCGCGGATCATCAACTTCGCTTTCTGGCACGCGTCTTCCAGGAAACATTTGACGAGGATGTCCGTATCTTAGTGATGCACCATGCGTTGGCTTCTCCCCTTGATGGTGGGTCTGACGCGACCATCCCGGGGAGCGGGGCGCTCTTGGACCGATTCCGGGAGTTGGGAGTGGATTTGGTTCTCAGTGGGCACCTGCATCGGGGCTTCGTCACGCGCTCGTCCGAAGTGAGGCCGGACCATCGGGACCATGGCGATATCGCCATCGTCCATAGCGGGACAGCGGCATCTAGCCGGGGCCGAGAGGCAGAAAGAGGGGAAAACAGTGTGAACGTGTTGAGAGTCGGCGCGCGAGAAATAGAAGTCATTTCTCACTGGTTCGAGAACGACGAAGCTGGGTTCGTGGGGCGCGACTCCATCACGATCCAGCGCGGCCCATGACCGGATTCTACATACGGAGGGAGGCGAGAACCCGCGAAACAGTGGGTGCTGTGGCTGTCGCCGTGAGCGTCGGCGGCTTGTCGTTCTATCTGGCCCGGATGCTTCTGGCTCGCGATCACATGGAGTCCAAAGCTCCACCCCGCGTGGCCCGCGAGCCCGGACGTCTCCAGCGGGATGAGAGCGAGGGGGTGAAGTAATAGGCCGCATGGGGATCTCCTCGACCCTCGTCCTGCCGATCCTGCTGGTGGCGCAGGCACCGCTCTTCGGCCAAGTGCCCTCCGTCGAGGTCTTGAGCATCGAGTTTCAGGGGAACGAGGCCTTTCCGGATGATTCGCTCTCTCGCACGATCGTCAATCGTGAGACGAGATGTCGGTCGTTCGGGCTCGGCGGCCTCTGTCCTTTGGGTGTCCTGCACGAAGATCTGAACGACCGCGAGTTGTCACGGGATGTCATACGGCTCACGAACTTCTACAACGTCCGCGGTTATCGGGATGCCCGGGTCGACACGGTAATCACGCGCCCTTCAGGGGACGCGGTGGAGTTGTCGTTTCGGATCGAAGAGGGGTCGCCCGTACGGGTTGCGAGCCTCGCGGTGGAGGGGGCTGACGTCTTCGAGGGCTTCGATCCTGCGGCTGATTTGCCCATCCAAGTGGGTGGCCTACTGAATGGGATCGATCTCGCCGCGACCCGAGACACGCTGATCCAACGGTTCCGAAATCGCGGATATCCCCGTGCGGACGTATCACGTTCGTGGCGCTTGCCCACGGCGAGCCCCTACCAGGCGGAGGTCACCTTCGAGGTCGAGAGAGGGCCGCATGCCGTTTTCGGGCCGATCACGCTCGTCGGCAACGAAGAACTCGACGATGGCGTGATCCGGCGATTGCTCCGCTTCGAGGAAGGAGAGGAATATTCTGAGGCACGTACGGTCGAGGCGCAGCGCAATCTGTTCTCTGTCGAGATCATCCAGCGCGCCTCGATTGTCGAGGCGGTGGATCCGGCGGGCCTCGTGCCCGACAGTGTTGTTGCGCTCCAGGTACGGATCACCGAGTCGGACGTTCACCGGATGCGTCTCGGCGGGGGGTGGAGCACTTCGGACTGCGCGAACGCCGAAACACGATGGACGAGCCGAAATTTCTACGGTGGAGCGAGACGGCTCCATCTCAGGGCGCGTGGGTCCAACTGGTTCGCCCAGCAACTCAGAGACGGCGTCTGTGGCCAGGCTGCCGTCGATGAATTCGGGGGGACGAACTGGCTGTTTTCTGCGGAGTTTACGCAGCCCTTGTTTCGTCAGAGTCTGACCTTCGGATCCAACGTCTTCTTCGAGCGCCAGAGTCTGCAGGATGTGTTCGTTCGTAAGTCCGTGGGTGTGGACCTCAGCTTGTCTCAGACGCTGGGCGCATACACGTCCTTTACCTTTGCATACCGACCTGAACTCACTGAGTTGGCAGCGGCGGAGGTATTCTTTTGCACGTCGTTCCTGGTTTGCACGCCTGAGGACGTGTCGGCCCTCCAGGAACGGAACTGGTTGGCCCCGATCTCAGTGAGCATGGTACGGGCAGTTACGAACAACGTTCTGAACCCGACAAGCGGATACCAGATTGTGCTCAACCTCGAGCACGCATCCGCTGTAACGGGTTCTGAGTTCCAGTACGATCGGGCGTTGAGCGAAGCGACTGCCTACGTCGAGACGGCACCTGGCCAGGTGTTGGCGGCTCGTGTCCAATGGGGATGGGTCGGCGCCGGCTCATTCGCGCTCTTCTCGGTAGGGACCGACATCATCCATCCCCAGAAACGGTTCTTTTCGGGAGGCGCGAATAGCGTCCGGGGGTTTGCACAGAACCAACTCGGTCCACGTGTACTCACCGTAGATCCCTCCAGCCTTCTAATCCCTGCCCGCAGCACGCAGATGGCGCCCTGTACCCCCGCTGAGATCATGAACCTCACATGTAACGCCAACGGGCTGAGGTCCCGGGAGTTCGGAACACCGCGCCCCACTGGCGGCAGCATGGTACTCGAGGGCGGCATCGAGTACCGGATGATGATGGGACGCCGCGTGGAGGCTGCTCTTTTCGCCGACTTCGGCCGGATCTGGACGGAACGGGCATCCAGTGCCGTGGGTAGACTCGAGATCAGTCCAGGGGTGGGGATTCGGTACTTGAGTCCCGTCGGTCCGATCCGGTTGGACGTGGGCTACCAGTTCCGCAGCCAGCAGAATCTGCAGGTCATCACCGCCCAGGTCCGTCCTTTTGGCCCGGGTGATAATCCTGCGGACAGGATACGCGCCATCGTAGGCGGCAACGAAGAAGTGATCGATTACGTGCGCGCTGAGGAACTCGCGCTGCTCGATCCACGCGTCTCCTTTGGTCCATCGGGTGGTTTTTCCTTGAGTCGTCTTCAGCTCCATATCGGCATCGGACAGGCGTTCTAGGATGAGCATGTCCAGGGTTCGGAAAGCGTTGAAGATAGGGGCCGGCGTCCTCCTGATTCTGGTTTTGGGAGCGATCGTCGGTGTTGTTGTCCTCACCCGATCGAGCATCGGTCAGGCGTGGGTGGTGGAGCAGGTCCTCCGGCGCATCGAAGGGAGTCTCAACGGCGAGATCGTGGTTTCTGGCTTGCGTTCTCCGGGACTCCACAGAGGAGCCCGCCTGCTTGGGGTCCGGGTCACTGCGGCGGACGGGGGTCCGATATTGGTAGTCGATTCAGTTCAGGCTGAGTACTCCGCTCGCACGATGCTCAGCGGTGATGTCGCTCTTACAGGCCTCACGCTCTGGAGGCCCAGACTCACCATCACGAAGGAGGCGCCGGACCAACCGTTCAATCTTGCGGCCCTTCTCGACGGCACCGAGTCGTTGGCGGTGGAGCTTGGTGATGTAAGCGAACTCACTGAGGCTGGTGTGCGTTTCGTGTTCGACGAGGTCGACATCTGGGACGGGAGCGTCGACGTGCGGTACCCATTGACGTCCACGGCTGATCCGGACTCCCGGTTCCTGAGCGAGCCCGGACCTGATGGACGGGGCCTCATGCGGGTTTTTGGGTTCCATGGCATCGAGGGACACCTCGACGGAGTGGTCGCGGCGGATCCGGCTGTGGACGGACTCACGATGAACGTGATGGGTCTCGCCCTGGAGGGCAGAGTCTTTGAAGAACCGGTCCAGGTCCAGGGTCTCGTTGGGAGAGTCGCGTGGTCCGGGGATCGAGTCTTGATCGACTTGGAGACGGCGAACCTGCTGGGGGGCGCCGCCTCCGGGTCGGCGGCGGTCGAGCTGGTTGAAGGAAGCGTACCCAACCTTACCCTCGACGCCGTCGTAGAGAGCCTGAACGTTGGCGAGTTGCGGTGGCTCGAACCCCGCCTGCCCGATGCGCAGGTGAGTGGCCGTGTCGGAGTCGACTTCGGATCGGATGGACTCCGCGGGAGTTGGTCCACTGGAAGTTTGACGATCGACGGTGGGGAAATCGAGAGCGAGGGCACCTTTAGGCGTTTTCCCAATGGAGAAGCCGCCGTTCAAGACGTCACGCTGGACGTTTCAGCCATACCGGTGGCCGTCTTACAGGAATTCGTCTCAATGAGGCTACCGTTGGAGGGACGGGTGTCCGGGAACGTCGGTCTTGCGGGCACGATGGACTCCCTGAGGGTGGCGGGCCGGCTGGATCTTCTGGAACCCGGTGCGGGCCCGACGGGCGGCGAGATCGATGGTATCCTCCATCTGCGGAGCCCCCTGGGCGTAACCGGGCTGACGGCTCGCGTGACCGAGTTCGACTTGGCCCTAGTCAATCGGGTCGCGGAGGGATTGTTACTGGAGGGCAATGTAAGCCTTGATGTCCAGGCGGATGGCTCGCTCGATACCGGTATCCGTGTGGTCGCCGAAGGCACCCGTCCCGACTCAATCTCAGAGGCGTCGCGTGTATCGTTCCAGGGAATCGTTCAGGAGGTCGATGAGGAGATCCGAGTCTCGCTCGACGGCGAACTGAGCCCTCTTTCGATGCCGGGGATCTTCGGGGAAGAGTCTCCACTCTCCCGGCTCGGCGTCGCTCGCGGAACGGTGCATGCTGAGGGGCCGTTGTCCGCGCTCGTCCTCCGGAGCGATCTGATGACCGAGGGTGGCCGGCTCACGTTGGAGATCCGTTTCGACGTCCGGTCCCCCTTGGCGTCCTACCGGATCCAAGGAGAGGCCGTCGACTACGATGCCGCAGAGTTCGTCCCCTGGCTCCCCCAAGGCACGATACTTTCTGGGTCCTTTGATCTGGTCTCAGAGGGTGGGGACCTGAGATCGACGGAGTTGGCCGGAGTCGTGGGTCTGAGTGCCTCCCGGTTCGCCGACCTGATCATCGACACCGTGTCGGTCGACGTGCGCATCTCGAACGGCTTGGTCACGATGGACAACGTTCAGGGTCGTATCGGGGGCGTGACGGTGGAGGGGGCGGGACGGCTCGCGATGTCGGGTGTCGGATCCCCCGAAGAATTTCGAGTGAGCTTCGAGACGGAGAACCTGGAAGGCCTTCGTCCGCTACTGCTCGGTGCCAACGTGATCGCGGGCGACACGCTCTCGGTCCTTGAGCGCCAGATCCTCGAGTTCGAAGGTATCAATCCGGATACGCTCCCCACGCTCTCAGAAGTGCTGGTGTCCGGGAGGATGGCCGGGGGGTTGGTGGTCGGTGGGTCGTTTGAGAATCTGTCCGCCAGAGGCCGGGTCGAAATCGAAAACGGCTCTTACGGGGGCAACCGCGTTGAGCAAGCTGAGGTCTCCCTGTCGGCGACGGGCCTGTTCTCTCCGGAGCGGGAGTTGTCCGTTCAACTCGATGCGGGTGCGATACGCGTCTTCGAGAGGGAGTTCGATTCTCTTTCGGCGAATTTCTACTATGGCGAACCGACCGGAAACGCGGAAATCCTCTTGGTTCGATCTCCGGAAGAAAGCTATCTGGGCCGCCTTGCTTTCGAGGAGGAGAATGACGTACGCACCCTCCATCTCGACGAGTTGGTCTTCCGTTTCCCGGATGAGCGCTGGAATCTCGGTGGACCCAGCACGATTTCCTGGGACGCGGACGGGCTCACCTTTAGGGACTTCCGCTTGAGGAGCCCCGGATTGGGCGGCATGCGGCTCCAGGCCCAAGGCCGTTTTCCGTTCGATGGGGAGGCCGATTTCAGGCTGGAGGCCGATGGCCTCGATGTCCGCCGGATTGCGCGGGTACTTCAGCTGGAGGAAGTGCTCGAGGGTGTGGTCGATCTGGATCTCCGCCTTACCGGAACCGATGCGGAGCCCCTGATAGACCTAGCCCTTCTGGCCGATGGCTTTCGTTTCCGTGCCTACGTGCTAGACGAGCTCGAAGCGGAGTTGAATTACGCAGACCGGAGGGTCGCTGGTGATGTGGCCGTGAGGAGCGATTCGCTCCGGGTACTCACGATAGCCGGGGAACTTCCGCTGAATCTGTCGTTCAATCCCGTCGAGGAACGCCTTCCGGAGGAAGTGATCGATTTGGTGGTCGTGTCGGACCTGCTCCCGCTTTCACTGCTCATGGCGCCGTACCCGGGCTTCCAACAGGTGGTCGGGACGATGTCCGGGCGAGTCGATGTAAGGGGCACGTCGAGAAGCCTCGCTCCCACAGGCCGGCTTACTTTGGATGGGGGAGGCGCCTTTCTGAGCGGCCTCGGCGTGCGTCACGAGGACGTCACCGGCACGTTGGACTGGTTCCCCGACGGGCGGCTGGAGGTGAACGCAGGCGCCAGAGCGCTGGGAACGGCCACGGTCGAGGGCACGGTGACACTGACCACGGCGTTGGACCCAGGACTCGATCTGGACGTCCGTTTCGACGGGTTCCAGGCCCTGGACCGGCGTGATGCGACAGGCCGATTGAGCGGTGATGTTCGCCTAGGGGGGTCTTACTCGAGGCCCGTGATCTCCGGCGATCTCTTTGTCGATGACGGAACCCTCTTTTGGGAGGAGTTTGAGCGCGCAGCCGGCGTTTCCGATCTCTTCTTCGAGCGCTCGGAGGGGCTGGCCGCATCGTCCGTGGTCGATACGAACGCGGCGGGTTTCCGGCCGTTCATCGCCGGAGAGAATCCTTTCCTGCAAAACATTCGCATGGAAAACACATCATTGACGGTCCGACGGGACAATTGGATTCGCAGCGAGCTGATGGATGTGGAACTCGACGGCGAACTCGATGTGCTTTACGATCGGCAGAACCAGGATCTGGCCCTAGTCGGCTCCTTGGAAGCCGTGCGCGGATCGTATGCGGTCGGGTACAGTGCTTTCAGCCGACGGTTTCAGGTGGATGGAGGAACGCTGCGATTTCTGGGGACCCCGGGGATCGACCCCGACCTCGATCTCACGGCCACCCATGACGTCAGGACGCCTGAGGGTGATCGGTTGACCATCATCGCGGGCGTCACCGGAACGCTCGTCTCACCCCGGGTGGCGCTCAGCAGCGAAGAGCCCGGGTTTAACGAAGATGATTTGCTGAGCTACCTCATGTTCGGCCGCCCGACCTACGCCCTGACTTCTGGCCAGAGCCAAGCGTTGGGAACAGCCGCGATCGGAGCGCTCGGCACTCTGGGGCTCAGCAGTTTCAGTAACCAACTCGGCGCGGTCATGACCCAAGGGCTAGGGCTGGACTACCTGTCCATTACACAGCAGAACATAGGCACTTTCGGTGCGAGCAACCTCGGTGGAGCCCTCAGCACCACAATCGTTCAAACAGGTTTTTACCTGGCTGACGATATGTTCTTGACCGTGCTGTTCCGGCCTCCGTCGGCTGAGGCGGTCGGCGTGGACCGCTTGCCCGGACTCCGCTTCGAATGGGTGCCGTCCGAATCCTACACGATCGAAACCTACTTCGAGGACCGGTTCTTCAGGGGTCGTGCCGCAGGCTTCGGCGAGCTCGGAGTCCAGAGAAAGGGGCTGGGACTCTCGCTATTCCGGGAATGGGCCTACTGATCCAGTATCTTTCTGGGGAGGCAGGCGCACCCCCCCCTTTGAAGCAAGACCACGTCTTTGATATTCTACAGGGCTATGGCCCAAGAATTTCTCGTCGTGCGCGGTGCTCGGGAGCACAACCTCCGGAACATCGATGTAGAGTTGCCCCGGGGGGGCTTGATCGTGATTACGGGACTCTCCGGGTCCGGTAAGTCCTCCCTCGCGTTCGACACGATCTACGCTGAGGGTCAACGCCGCTACGTGGAATCCCTGTCGGCGTATGCCCGCCAGTTCCTGGGGCTCATGGAGAAGCCCGACGTTGACTCGATCGAGGGCCTCTCCCCGGCGATCTCCATCGAGCAGAAGACCGTAAGCAGAAATCCACGGTCGACGGTGGGGACCGTGACGGAGGTCTACGACTACCTGCGACTCCTTTGGGCTCGCGTCGGCGTCCCGCACTGCACCGAGTGCGGAAGGCCGGTTCTTCGGCAGTCGGCGTCCCAGATCGTGGAGCGGCTGTTGCTGCTGGACGAGGGGGCCAAGGTCCAGGTGTTGGCCCCGCTGGTTCGAGGCAGGAAGGGCGAGTTCCGCGATCTCTTCGAGAAAACTCGAAAAGAGGGTTTCGTACGGGCCGTCGTCGACGGAGAGTTGATCGATCTGTCCTCCCCGCCCGCGCTCAACCGATACGAAAACCATGACATTGCGATCGTAGTCGACCGGCTGGTCATACGGCCGGAGGATCGGGAGCGGCTTGCCGACTCAGTGGAGACCGCGTTACGGGCAGCCGAGGGCACGGTGGAGGTTGTGGAGAGGAAAGGGCGTTCACAGGTGTCACATCTCTTCAGCGAGTTCTACGCTTGCGCTCACTGCGGCACCAGTTTGCCGGAAATCGAACCTCGGCAATTCTCCTTCAACTCGCCCTACGGGGCTTGCCAGGAGTGCGGTGGGCTCGGCACCAGCAAGCACGTCAATCCGGACCTGCTTCTGGCGGACGGGAGAATCTCCCTTCTCGAAGGGGTCGTCCTGCCGTGGGGCGAGCCCTCAGGACACCTCCGCGATTCGGTGATAGTGGGCCTTGCGGAGGCCTACGAGTTCGACCCTCGCAGACCCTGGAACAAGCTTCCTGAGGAGGCGCGCCACGCCATCATGCACGGTTCGGGCCGGATGAAGATCCGTTTCCCGTACCGCGCCGGGGCCGGAAAGGCTCGTGGCCACTATGAGGATCATTGGGATGGCGTGATCCAAAATGTGGAGGGCCGCTATCAGGAGACCAAGTCCGATGCGGTGCGCACGCAACTCCACGACTATATGTCGACGCTCACCTGCACTGCGTGTGGTGGGAGCCGGCTTAGGGCGGAATCCTTGGCCGTGACCATCGCGGGGCGATCCCTGGGCGAGGTGGTCGAGTTGTCCATCTCCCAGGCGCTCGAGTTCTTTCGAACCCTACCCGTGGATGAGCCGATAGGCTCAGGGGCGGACCGGCATGCTCTGAACGGGGAGATCGCGACGCCGATCCTGAAGGAGCTCGAGGAGAGGCTCAGTTTTCTCAACGACGTGGGTTTGAACTATCTGACGCTCGGCCGTTCCGCGGACTCGCTCTCCGGTGGCGAGTCTCAGCGTATTCGCCTGGCCACACAGATCGGGAGCCGTCTGGTGGGCGTGCTCTACATTTTAGACGAACCCTCCGTCGGACTCCATCAGAAGGATAACCAACGCCTCCTAGAGACCCTTCAGGCGCTTCGCGACCTGGGCAACACGGTGATTGTGGTCGAGCACGACGAAGAGACGATCCGGGTTGCCGATCACATCGTGGACTTGGGACCCGGGGCCGGACGCGCAGGTGGAGAGGTCGTGGTTCAGGGGTCGCTGGCCGATGTGCTCGCCGAAGAAGCATCTCTCACGGGAGCGTATCTGCAGGGTCGGCGGCGGATTCCGGCGCCGGATCGGCGCAGGGAGGGAAATGGGGATCGAGCGCTCCATCTGCGAGGCGCGAACGAGCACAACTTGTGTGATCTCGACGTGACCATCCCCCTCGGCTGCTTCGTCGCGGTGACGGGCGTGAGCGGATCGGGCAAGTCTACGCTCATCAACCAGACACTGTATCGGGCACTGGCCCGACACCTGTACCGGAGCAAAGTGGTCCCGGGCCGCCACGATGGAATCGATGGGATCGAATCGATCGACAAGGTGATCGAAGTGGACCAGTCGCCGATCGGCCGGACACCCCGGTCGAACCCGGCGACCTATACGGGCCTGTTTACGCCGATCAGAGAGCTCTTTTCCAGCCTTCCCGAATCCCAGATGAGGGGGTACGGACCCGGCCGTTTCTCCTTCAATGTGAAAGAGGGCCGCTGCGAGGCTTGTCACGGCGATGGGCTGGTGAAGATCGAGATGCACTTTCTGCCCGACGTCTACGTTCCGTGCGACGTATGCCGTGGAAGGCGCTATAACCGGGAGACCCTAGACGTCTTCTACAAAGGGAAGAACATCGCCGACGTTCTGGACATGACGGTCGACGAGGCGCTCAGCTTCTTCGACGCCGTGCCACGGCTGAGGGATAAGCTCGGAACGCTTTCGGATGTGGGATTGGGCTACATTCACCTTGGGCAGTCCGCGACGACGCTTTCCGGTGGGGAGGCGCAGCGCGTGAAGCTTTCCAGCGAGCTGTCGAAGCGGGCCACTGGAAATACGCTCTACATTCTCGACGAGCCGACGACCGGCCTCCACTTCGAGGACATCCGGGTCTTGCTGGAGGTACTCCACAGACTCGTGGACAAGGGCAACACCGTACTCGTGATCGAGCACAATCTCGAGGTCATCAAGACGGCGGACTGGGTCATCGACCTCGGTCCCGAGGGAGGGGCGGCGGGCGGAAGGATCGTGGCCGAAGGGACACCTGAGATGATCGCGGAGGCGCCGAATTCCCATACGGGCCGATATCTCGGCCCGCTTCTGGGCGTGCTCGCAGAGGTCGGCGATAGGCTGGAAGGGTGATCGGAAAGGGGGGCAGGCCGCGTTGTGGAGTCGCGGTGGGCCGGCGGTTCATGTTAGAATTAGGGCTGAGTCGAGAGGATCCCGGTTCGCTTCAGGGCGGTGCGGAAACCGTGTCCACTCGTCGTCCGTAGGGAAGGGGGCCCCTCTGGATGGGGGCCTGTCGATGAACTGTCTGGCCGCGGCCTCGGTGAGGGGCCGCATAGAGTACGGAGTAGATCATGGTAACTCGGGACGATCTCGAGAGCTTCCTCATTCGGATGGATTTGGACTGGAATGAGGTGGATGAGGGGATGTTTCTGGTGCAGAGTCCAAGCGGCGGTGTGGTCGTTCACCTCTCCGACCCCGTGCTGCTGGTGCGCCTTAAGGTGATGGACCTTCCGAACGGAGAGTCGGACTTGGGTGAGCTCTACCGGGCCCTGCTCGAGTTGAACGCCACCGACATCGTACATGGAGCGTACGGTATCGAAGACGGAGAGCTGATTCTGACGGACACCTTGGAATTGCAGACTCTCGATTTTGAAGAGTTACAGGCGTCGGTGGAGAGCCTCCAGTTTGCCGCGTCGAGTCACCTTGGGCGAATCAAGGTGCTCGCCGGGGCTGACGGCGGCGGATCGGAAGGAGAGGATTCAGGCGAATGAGCATCTTTACGAAGCTGTCTACGGTCATCAAGTCGAATATCAACGATCTCATCTCCCGGGCGGAAAATCCGGAGAAGATGTTGAACCAGATCATTCTGGACATGCGGGACCAGCTCGCGAAGGCCAAGCGGGAAGTCGCAGCGGCCATCGCGGATGAACGGAAGCTCCGTGCTTCGCTCGACACCGAAGTCAAGCAGATGCGTCAGTGGGAGCACCGCGCCATGCTGGCCGTGAAGGAGGGCAGAGACGAACTGGCAAAGCAGGCCCTGATGAGGCAGCAGGAACACACGGAGCGCGCCAGTTCGCTCGACGGGACGTGGAAAGCGCAGGCCGCAGAGACGGAAAAGCTCAAGGGGTCACTTCGGCAGTTGAACGACAAGATCGAAGAGGCCAAGCGGAAGAGGAATCTTCTCGTGGCGAAGCAGCGTCGGGCGCAAGCACAGCGTCGGATCCACGAAACCATGTCGGGACTCTCCGATGCGTCGGCGTTCGACGCATTCAACCGTATGGCTGACAAGATCGAGGAGCAGGAGCGCCAGGGCCTGGCCCACCAAGAGGTCACAGAGGCGCTCGGCCCCGGGACCCTAGAAGAGGACTTCAAGGCGCTGGAGAGCGGTTCTGAGGGAGTCGACGTAGAGGATCGTCTTCTGGCCTTGAAGCAGGAGATGGGCTTGATCGCGGCGCCCGAGGCAGAGGCGCCCAGGCAACTCGAGTCAGGCGACGACGACGAAGTCGGAGACGCGGAGGAGGTCGGCGAAGGCGCAGACGGCCTCGCCGATGCCGCCGCGCCCGCTACATCCTCGAAACCTGAGGAGCCGGTCGTTCACGAAGCCCAGCTCATCGAAGAATTTGACAAGCTCGAGAAGAGCGACTAGAGACCCTCTAGAACCCGATCGAGACGGAGAGCGAGAGCACCGGGTAATACTTCAGAAACTCGGGGATGTCCGCCTGGATATCGGCCACTTCTTGCTGCAGTTCGGCATCGAGAGTCGAGCCTGGAAGGTCGGCGAGCGGGCCCGTGGCGGTCAAAGCGACGATGGGGGTCGAACCGAACCCGACGCCGGCATCGAAGTTGATGCCGATCCTCTTCCCGATGGGATTGCCGATCCCGATTCCCAAGTAAGGCTGGAAGCGCTTCAGTGAGAAGTTTCCGATCATTTGATCGAGGGGCCCGCCGGTAAACGTCGTCGCACCGAGAACCACCGACCTCCCGTCGAATGTCCCCACGACGTCGAGGCCCCCGTCGTCATTGGTGATCAGCAGCCCACCGCCGCTCAGGCGAAAACCACCAAAGGGGAACAGGTCCACCGTCGTGAGCAGGAACGACGGGAGGCTGAGTGAAAAATCGATGTCATCGATGGTAAAGGGGGGATCCCCCGGAATGAACCCGTACATGGCCCGTACGTTCAGCCGGGACGTCAAGCCCAGCACTACACCGCCACCCACGCCTGCCGTACCAGCCTGTGCGGCAACCGCAAAGCCCTGAGCTTGCACAGGGGCGGTGCCGGCGAAGGATGCGGATACGACAAAAACGATCGCCACGAGGGCACGAGAGAGACTCGACATGCTTTTGGAATTCCTCGCATCGGGCATGGAAGCGTTTAGCAGACCCTTTAAAAGAGCAGGGTGAAGAAGCCCTGGGAACCCCCCGGCCGATGCGCCCACTTCTTCGAAACGGCGAGGCCTCTCGTGCCGCCAAAGTGGCTCGAGGGCGGTGTCGCGACTCCTGCAAGGCCTGGCGGAGTCGAGGCGACGACCCGAACTTTCCGAAGTACGAATCCGAAGCACCAAGACTCTTCCTGAGATCTCTGGATGCGATGAGCACGGTATACCTGAACGGCGAGTACATCCCGAAGGATCGGGCGACCATATCGGTGGACGACCGGGGGTTTCTGTTGTCGGACGGCATTTACGAGGTGACGCCGGCCTATCAGGGGCGCCTCTTCCGCATGGAGCGGCACCTACGCCGTCTGCAACACGGTCTCGACGCCCTGCGCATTGAATACGATTCGGCAGGGTTGCCAGACATGCACGCACGCCTGATCGCCGAAAACAGCCTCGATTCGGAAGACATCGCGATCGTCTATTTGCAGATCACCCGAGGGGTGGCTCCGAGAACCCACCACTTTCCACCGGACGGGACCGCACCGACTGTGTACGCCTTCGCCCAAGCGTTCCACCGGCCGGAATCGGCCCGCTGGAAGCGGGGCTACGAGGCCATCACGGTTCCCGACCGTCGCTGGGACCGGGTCGACATCAAGTCGATCGGCCTCTTGCCGAACGTGCTGGCACAGCAGGCTGCGGTGGACGCGGGGGTGCAGGATGCCCTTTTGGTGAACGACGGTGTCGCGCTAGAGGGGTCCCACAACAACGTCTTCGCGGTCCTCGATGGCGTGGTGACGACGCACCCAGCCACGCATCGAATCTTACACGGAGTCACTCGTGAATACGTGATCGGGCTGGCGCACTCTCAGGGGATTCCGGTAGAAGAGAGGCCCGTGCTCCTGGAGGAGATGCGGGGGGCGGACGAGATCTTCTTTACCGGCACGACCACCGAAGTACGGCCCACTGTACGACTCGACGGTGAGTCGGTCGGGAGCGGTAAAGTGGGCCCGGTCGCGCAAGAGATCTACGAGGCCTTCATAGCTGGGACTCAGGTGGAGGCTTCGGCCGCATAAATGGGGTCACCCCTGCGGCAGCTGTTGATTCCTCAGCGTTCTCCGGCAGAAGCTCAGGGATAGATCAGGTACTGTTCGCGGACGCGCTTGAACGCCTCCAGTTCGTCCTGCCATCCACTTCGGATCTCGTCCAACGCCGCTCCGGCGTCGATCGCCTGCCGCAAACGATCGGTCCCCGCCAGGCGATCGAAATGGGCCTGGATCCATCCCCACTGCGGACCCGACATGCGACGCGTCTCCACCAGGAGCGCGACCGCCGCGTGGGTCGGGTCGTACTCGGGCGACGTGGCCACCAGGCGGACGCCCTCCACCTCGACCCCATCGAACTTCCCGTCGGAGGGCGCGCTCGGGGCGAACCTGACCGGCTCGAAGCGAACGCCAGGCAGACCGTAGCCGTTCATGGTGTCGGCCAGGGTCTCGCCATCCAACCATGGTGCGCCGATTTGCTGGAAGGGTGACCCAGTCCCCCTCGCGACCGATAGAACAGTGCCCTCGAAGAGGCATGTGCCGGGGTAGTGAGTCGCACTTTCGACGTCCGGCATATTGGGGGAGGGTCGGATCCAAGGCAGTGCGGTCTCAGCGTAGGGCATGTCGCGGCGCCATCCGTCCACCGGTGCCACGTGAAGCTCCACTCCGATTCCTATCTCGCCTTGGTAGTATCCGGCGAGCTCTCCCAACGTCATGCCGTGGCGCATGGCCACGGGATACCGACCTACGAAGGTGCCGTACGCTGGATCGAGGACGTTGCCCTGCACGGCGCCGCCAATCGGATTCGGTCGGTCGAGTACGACCACTGAAATCTCTTGTTCGGCGGCCGCTTCCATGGCCAGCGTCATCGTGGATACGTACGTCCAGTAGCGGGCGCCGACGTCCTGGAAGTCGATCAAGAGGACGTCGATTCCGTCGAGCATTTCCGGCGTGGGGCTGAGCACCGCGCCGTACAACGAAAAGATCGGCAATCCCGTCTCGACGTCGACGTCGTCCTCAATCGTCTCTCCCCCTTCGGTCGTGCCTCTGATTCCGTGCTCGGGTGCGAAAAGCGCCACGAGGTCCACGGACGGATGTTCGTAGATCCGATCGATCGAGGAGCGCCCGGAGGCGTCCACCCCGGTTTGATTGGTGATCAGCCCGACCCGGCGCCTCTCCACGAGATGGAGAGAATCTTCCAGCAGGACCTCTATCCCAGGCCGAATCGGGCCGAACCCGTCGCCGTTATCCTGGTATAATGAAGGATCGAGTTGGACGTCCGGAGGGGAGCAGGAGAGGAGAAGCAAGATGAAACAGGATTGTGGCACCCCCCACAACTTCGTAACTTGCTTACTGAAAGACACTTGGGCCGTTCTCCCTATTATCGCAGGGGTTCTTGAGTTCACTCGATGACAACCCAGAGCATTCCCAGACTCTCCAAGAGTAACCCTTCGGGAAGCTTCTGGATCCTGACGTTTCTGCTTTCGGCGTGCTCCCAGCAGGCCCCGGGGCCTGCGTCGGCTTCTCCATCGGACTCTCCGGTGGAGATCGTTCAGGCAGAGGGTGAGCCAGCGGCGACCATCATGCCGGCCCCGGAACTCGCGGCGACTCCCCCGTCCACTGCGGCGTCGACAAGGTCCCCGCCGCTGACGTGGGCGCAAAGAACGCTTGCCCGCATGACGCTCCGCGAAAAGGTCGGGCAATTGATGATGCCCTTCGTGCTGGGGAATTTCGCGCCCGAGGGCAGTGAGACGCACAACCGTATCGTCAGCGTCATCGAGCAGGAGAGCGTCGGTGGTCTGATCATGTCGGTCGGGTCACCCAGCGAGGTGGCCGTCAAGCTCAACGACCTCCAGCGGCATTCAAAGTATCCGCTTTTGGTGGCCGCGGACTTGGAGACGGGGGCGGGTTTCCGCTTTACGGGAGCCGTTCATATCCCGACCAACATCGTGCTCGGTGGGGCGACGGCGTTCCCTTCGCTGATGGCGTTCGGCGCCACGGGCGATCCGCGCCACGCCTACCAATTGGGAAGAATCACGGCGTTGGAGGCCCGCGCCATGGGCGTCCACGTCCCGTTCGCTCCAGTCTTGGACGTCAACAACAACCCCGACAACCCGATCATCAACATTCGCTCCTTCGGGGAAGACCCGGATGCTGTTGCGGACCTAGGCGTGGCCCTGATTCGTGGTCTTCAGGACTATGGTGGCTTCGCGACTGGTAAGCATTTCCCAGGACACGGAGATACCGGGACCGACTCACACCTCGATATGCCCGTAATTCAGGTCGGGCGTGAGCGACTCGATGCCATCGAGTTGGTGCCCTTCAAGGCGGCCATCGAGGCCGGCATGCAAGGCATCATGACGGCGCATATCGCGGTGCCGGAGATCAGCGGGGAGGCGATTCCGGCGACCGTGTCTCACAGGGTGCTCACCGGCCTCCTTCGGGCCGACCTGGGCTTCGATGGGATCGTCTTTACCGATGCGATGGACATGGCCGCGGTAAACCGGCTTTATCCCCGGGGTGAAGCCGCGGTCCGCGCCTTGATGGCAGGAGCGGACGTTATTCTCATGCCACGAGATGTGAAGCAGGCCATCGACGCGATCATTGAAGCCCTCGATGAGGGGCGACTGACCGAGGCCCGCATCGATGAGTCGGTCGGCAGGCTGTTACGCCTCAAGGAGGACTTGGGTCTCGCTGAGGAACGCTCAGTTCCCCTCGAGATGGTTCCACACCTCGTTGGGGTACCCGAGCACATGGAAATGGCGCGTGAGGTTGCCGAGCGGTCGATCACGCTGATCCGGAACGGGCGCAACCTGTTACCTCTCCTAGGGACGCGCAGGGCCCGCGTAACTTCTGTGAGCTTCCGCAATCCCAGGGACGTTCTGTCGGGGCGTTATTTCGACGCACGGCTGCGCGAGACGTATCCCAGGCTCGTGGCCACATCGGTGGATGAGAGCACGAATTCAGAAGCTTATGAGTCCCTCCTGAATCGGGCGGGGCAGTCGGATCTGGTGGTGGTGTCGGTCTATTCGAACTACGCCGGTCGGGTCGAGATTCCCGACGCCACCATGGAGTTCGTGAAAGAGCTCTCCCGAAGGAGAGTCACCCACATCGTGATTTCGTTCGGCAATCCTTATTTGATCTCGCTGTTTCCCGATGCGCAGGCGTATCTCCTGGCGTGGAGTTCGGCACAGGTCAGTCAGCAGGCGGCGGCGGACGCGCTGTTTGGGGGGATCGCGATCACCGGCCGCAGCCCCACCGGAATGGAGCCCTACTTTTCGGTGGGTGACGGCATCCAGCTACCCCTGAAGGTGAGTGTCAGTGGGAGGTAGGACGTTCGCTTGCGCGGCGGTCCTGATAGTTCTCTGGTCGAGTGGCTGTGGTGGGGTGGGTGCGGGGAACTCGAGTGGCCCTTCGTCCGCGAGTCTTCGGACAGACGGATCCCCATCGATCGGTGGCGCCGGTCCGGTAACTCCCGGCAGAGCCGCACTCGGGGCAGACGCCCGTCAGTGGGTCGATGAGACCCTGGCTTCGCTGACGCTCCGCCAACAAGTCGCTCAACTCGTAATCCAATGGCTGCCCGGATCGTATGCGTCGACCAGTAGCTCCGAGTTTCAGGAATGGGCGGGCTGGGTAGAGGACGACGAGATCGGCGGCATCTACCTGTCGATCGGCCTTCCCCATTCGTACGCGGCCAAGATCAACGAGCTACAGGCTCGGTCCCCGATCCCGCTGTTGGTGACCTCCGATTTCGAGAACGGTGGGCCTGGCATGCGGATCAACCATTCGTATGCTCTGCCGTCGCTCCTCCCTCAGGGTGGCGGAACGAGCTTCCCGCCGACGATGGCGTTCGGGGCCATCGGGGATGAACGCTTCGCTCGGGAGTACGGTCGGATTACGGCGGTGGAGGCGAAGGCGGTGGGGCTGCATCTCAATTTTGCTCCGGTGTTGGATGTGAACTCGAATCCCGAAAATCCGGTGATCAACACGCGTTCCTTCGGCGAGGACCCGGAGACGGTGGCGCGTCTCGGGGTCGCTTTCATCGAGGGCTCTCACGAGGGTGGGGTTCTGACGACTGCGAAACACTTCCCCGGACACGGTGACACCCAAACGGATTCTCATGTGGCGCTCCCGGTAGTACCGGCGGATTTGGATCGGCTCAACTCGCTGGAACTCGTGCCCTTCCGGAGGGCCGTCGACCGGGGTGTGGACGCGGTCATGACCGCCCACGTCGTCGTGTCGGGAGTGCAAGGATTAGAGGGAGCGCCCGCCACCTTCGATGCCCGATTCATGACCGACCTACTGCGGGACGACATGGGTTTCGAGGGCCTCCTTTTCACGGATGCGCTCGTCATGGGCGCGCTCTCGGAGCGGTACGGCACGGGAGAGGTGTCGGTAATGGCTCTCGAGGCCGGCAGTGATGTGCTTTTGATGCCGAGCGATGTGACGGAGACTATCGATGCCGTGATGGCGGCGCTGGACGAAGGACGGCTCACACCGGCCCAGATCCGTACGTCCGTGCGGCGAGTCCTGGAGACCAAGGCTCGGGCCGGGCTGCACCTCGGCCGGATGGTCGATTTGAATGCCGTGGACGACGTGGTGGGAGCAGCAGAACACATGGCCTTCGCGGACACGGTCGCGGCGCGGTCCATCACGCTTCTCCGGGACCGGGACACCGTTTTGCCCGTGGATTCGCTCTGGACGAGGAGGGTCCTCAGCCTCACGTACGCCCGCACGGACAATCTGACTGCCGGCCGTACGTTTGATCCCGGGCTTGCGAGTCGAGTCGAGGTGGTGAAGCGAGTCCGGGTCGGACCCGAGACTCCGACTGAGGTCTACGACTCGCTCAAGTCTTCAGCGGCGGAGAGCGACCTCGTCATCGTGAGTGTGTACGTGCCCCCGAGGTCAGGGACGGATGAGGTCTCTGTATCGGAGGACATTGCGGACTTCATCGCGACGATGGCCCCCCAGCGCCCGATGATAGTGATCTCTTTCGGCAATCCCTATTTGCTGGCCGCTCTGCCGGAGTCGCCCGGGTACCTGATTGCCTGGGGATCGCACGAGGGTTCGCAGAACGCGGCGGCGAGGGCGCTCTTCGGCGAGGCGGCGATCAGCGGGCGCTTGCCCGTGTCTATCCCGCCTTTCCACGTGATCGGTGACGGACTCACACGCTCGGCGCTGCCAGATCCGGTCAACGCAACTCAGTCCTCGGCCGAGGTCGATCCGGAGACTGTCGGCATGGACGCAGACCGCCTCGCAGAACTCGACGCCTTCGTGGCCGATGCGCTGGCCGACTCCGTGTCACCCGGTGCAGTCCTGGCGGTCGCGCGGCACGGACAGTTCGTGCGTCTGCGTGGCTACGGGAAGCTGGACTGGTCCGGATCCGCTGGCTCCGCCGACGCCCGCTCGATCTACGATCTCGCATCCCTCACCAAGGTCGTGGGAACCACCACGGCAGCCATGATATTGGTGGAGGAAGGGCGTGTGAATTTGGACTTGCCGGTGGCCGACTACCTTTCGTGGTGGACGGCGGGGGATGCCACCAAAGAGGACGTGACGGTCCGTCATCTCCTCCTTCACCGGGCCGGTCTGCCCCCGTTCCGGCCGTTCTATCTCGAGATGGAAGGCAGAGACGCTTACCGGACCGCCATCAGTCAAGTAGCGTTGGATTACGAGCCGGGTACCCAGACCGTTTATTCCGACATCGGAGCGATGACTGTGGCTTTCATCATCGAGCAGGTGAGCGGTCAGGGGCTCGATGAGTTTCTCGCCGAGCGCGTGTGGGACCGCCTCGGAATGCGCGACACGCGTTTCCGTCCCGCAGATGATCTCAAGGATCGGATCGCGCCGACGGAGGTCGACACGCTCTTCCGAAACACGCATGTCCATGGTGTCGTCCACGACGAAAATGCCTACGCGATCGGTGGAGTCGCCGGGCATGCGGGCCTCTTCTCCACCGCCGCCGATTTGGCGGTCCTGGCGCAGACCCTGCTCGACGGGGGACGCGTGGCCGGATGTGACCGGGAACACTCGGATGATGGCGGAGCGGATTCGGATGGCGTCGTCCCTGAGGATGCCGACGCTTCCAAGAGCATTTGCGCTGCCGGCGTTGCCGGCTCAGTGCGATTGGTGTCCGAGGAGACCGTGGACGCGTTTACGAGGCGATTCGATTCCCAGGCCTCACGCGCCCTGGGCTGGGACACACCAAGCGGTCAGTCCTCAGCGGGCGACTACTTTACTCCGAGCGCGTTCGGGCACACCGGCTTCACGGGGACGTCGATCTGGATCGATCCCGAACTCGATATGTTCGTCGTCCTACTGACCAACCGGGTAAATCCCACGCGGAACAATGCGAAGCACGTACCCTTTCGCCGCGCGGTCCACGATCTGGCGGCGCTGGCCATCAAGGATCAGGTGGTTCCGCTCCGTGGAGGCTGAGCTGGCCGGACACCTCGACTCGCCGACCCCCCGGGGGCACGCCTGAACGCGTTCACGCCGCTCGACTTCGGCGTACTCCTGGTCTATCTCGCCGGGGTCACGGCGTGGGGGGCATGGCTGGGACGTGGCCAGACCGGCGGGCAGGACTACTTCCTGGGGAATCGGGACCTTCCGTGGGGGGCGGTAATGCTGTCGGTGGTCGCCACTGAGACGAGTACCCTCACGTTTTTGAGCATCCCCGGTGTTTCGTATCTCGGTACGCTCGGGTTTCTCCAACTGACTTTTGGGTATTTGGCCGGTCGCGTGGTCGTGTCGGTGTTCCTGCTTCCGGCCTATTACCGTGGCGAGTTGAGTACGGCCTACGCGCTTCTCGAGGAGCGATTCGGACAAGGGGCCCGCAGGTTCGCCTCAGCAGTCTTCATGGTCACTCGGTTGCTGGCCGACTCCGTGAGGCTTTTCGCCACCGCCATCCCGCTGGCGCTGGTCACCGGGTGGGATTATCCGGTGTCGATCGTGGTGATCGGGGCGCTGACCCTGGTATATACGTATCTCGGGGGAATCAAGGCGGTCGTCTGGGTGGATGCCGTGCAGATGGGCCTCTACCTCCTGGGCGCCCTCGTAGCGATAGCCGCGCTACAGGTGCTCACGCCGGACGGATGGGCGGGCATTATGAGTAGCGCGGGTGAGGCAGGCAAGTTGGCCTTCCTGGACTTGTCGCTCGACTTCGCTGTGCCGTATACGCTTTGGGCTGGGGTTCTCGGGGGTGGCTTCCTCACGATGGCCTCGCACGGGACTGATCAACTCATCGTGCAACGGCTGCTCACTTGTCGGGACGTCGCGTCCAGCAAGAAAGCGCTCGTAGGGAGCGGCGTCGTCGTGATCGGCCAGTTTCTGATTTTCCTGCTCGTGGGCCTCGGCCTGTGGGCGTTCTACGAGGGCAGAACCTTCGGCACCAGCGACGAAATCTTTGCCCGATTTGTGGTAGAGGAACTCCCGCGGGGGATCAGCGGGCTTCTGGTCGCGGGGGTCTTCGCCGCGGCGATGTCGTCTCTCTCGTCTTCCATCAACTCGCTTGCATCGGCAACGGCGTATGATTTTTGGGCTCCACTGACCGGGGCCGAGGGCGATGAAGCCCGTACGCTTCGAGCCGGGAAGCTGTTCACCCTCGTGTGGGCGACACTTCTCGTGGGCGGCGGTGTGTTATTCATCCCGCTCAGTGAGGGGAACGCCGCCGTGGAGGTGGCGCTTGCCATCGCCTCCATGGTCTACGGAGGCCTTCTGGGGACCTTCATTCTGGCCGTTCGTTCACGAAGGGCCGACCAACGTAGCGCCATCATCGGGATGGTTGCGGGCATCGGAGTGGTCACGGCGATCTGGGTGTTTGCCCGTGCGGACATCGCCTGGCCCTGGTTCGTACCGATCGGCACGGCTGTCACCACCGCCGTGGGATGGGTGCTGGGGCGGGGCGATAGGGCAGCGGCGTGAGTTTCTTCCTGGGTGTCGACGGGGGAGGCACTCGCACCCGTGTGGCGATGGTCGACGGGACGGGCCGTGAAAACGCACGGGCCGAGGGTCCACCGACTCTGGTAGATCCTGCGAACCCGAGCGCGACCATCGGTGTGATCGCGGACCTTTGCCGTGAGGTCGCGTCGAAAGGCGGCGCGGATCTGCCGGTGGCCGGCCTGTGGGCCGGAATCGCGGGCGCGGGCATCGAGCCCACGAGGGGTCTAGTGGAAGCAGCGCTTCTGGAGGCAGGGCTGTCGCTGCGGACGGCGGTCGGCGCCGACGCGGAGGCGACCTTTCACGATGCGTTCCCGTCCGGTCCGGGCATCTTGCTGATCTCAGGCACGGGATCCATCGCCCTGGGTAGGGCGGTCGATGGCTCCACGCTTCGAGTCGGGGGGTGGGGTGCGCACTTGGGGGATGAGGGGAGCGGCTATCGGATCGGTTTGTCAGCCCTTCGCGCACTCGCTTGTGGAGAGGATGGTCGCGGCGTTTCCACTGATCTTCGAGATCCGGTCCTCACGGCGTTGAGGGTGGACCGTCCCGCGGACTTGGTCAAATGGATGGCCGCGGCGCGGAAGGCCGACGTGGCTGCACTGGTCCCAGTGGTCTGTGAGGTGGCCGAGGCCGGGGACCGTGCTGCCACGATCGTCATCGAGACGGCCGTGGACGAACTCGTCGAGCATGTCCAGGCGCTCATACAGCGCTTCGACCCTGGGGCGGCCGCTCCGGAGGTCGCCCTAGCCGGGGGGCTGATCGAAGAGGACGGGCCGCTTCGGTCCCGAGTGATCCTGGCGATCGAAGGATTGCCTTGCCGGCTTCAAGATCGCGTTCTGGACGGGGCAAGAGGAGCCTGCTCGCTGGCGATGGATCTGGGCTGAGACCCTGAGCCGGCCACGTTTGACGTTGCACCCACCGTGAGCTGGCCACATTTGACATTAGACCTACCGTGAGCTGGCCACGTATTGATCGATCGCGTCGCGAAGCGACTTCAGGATCCACGCCCGCTTGTCGTCATCGGTTTCGAGAAGCGTGGCGCGGAATCCGTGGTGGGCGCACTGAAAACCCGTCAGGGGGACCACCACGATGCCGGTGGCTCCCATCAGGTAGTAAACGAAGCGCTTATCGGCTTCGACGCCCTGCGTCAGCCGTTCGATGGTCTCTCTTATTTTTGGATCCTCGATGGGAAGAAACTGGCTGTCGTCGAGGAGCCCGTCCTTGAACATGATCGTGTAGTAGAAGGCGCCCCCAGGCTTGTTCACGATGACGTGCTCGCAATCGGCGAACACATCGCTCATCTCGTCGGCCCTCTGGGAGAATCTTTGCGCCCGCGAGACGAGATGCTCAGGATAGCGCGGGTCTCCCATGATCCGAGGGATCGACATCTGAGGGAGCGTCGTGGAGGACACCTCCAGGCGCTTTGCGGCGAGCAGGCTGTCCACGTAAACAGCGAAATTACTGTCCTTGCTCTTGTTGAGGATTTCCAGCCAGCCACAGCGTGCACCGGGCCACGGAAACTCCTTGCTGATTCCCCGCATCGCGATTCCGGGAATGTCTCCGATCCACTCACTCATGTGTAGGCGGCCCGCGCCGTTGTAGACGATGTTGGCGTAGATCTCGTCCGCGATCAAAAAGACATCGTTCTCATGGGCGATGGCTGCGATTTCCTCCAAGATCTCGCGAGGGTAGACCGCCCCGGTCGGGTTGTCCGGCGTAAGCAGCAAGATACCGGCGATGGAATCGTTGTAGTGGACTTTGCTGCGGATGTCATCGACGTCCGGCATCCACCCGTTGTATGGGTCTAGGTCGTAAGTGACATGGTTGTACCCGGAGTGCGCCGCCTCAGCCGAGGAGTGAGTGCTGTAAGCCGGAGAGGGGCCCAGAATGCGGGCCTCGCGGTTGAGGAAGCCGTACACCTTTGCGACGGCGTCGCCGAGACCGTTGAAGAACATGATCTCGTCCGGAGAGACGCGGACCCCGTCTCGTCGGTTGACCTCCTCCGCGACGAATTCACGTGTCTCATACACGCCCTGCGTGTCGCAGTAGGCCCAGGACGGCGCCTCATGCACGAGGTCAGAAATGGTGTCGCGGATCCACTGCGGAGGCGGCTCTCCCTTCTGCACCGGATCCCCGATGTTCTCCCAGGTGAGCTCGAGGCCCAAGCTTTCCAGTTCGTGTGCCGCGACGACGATTTCACGGATCTCGTACTTGAGGTTCGCGGCGCCGACATGAAGGAGGTTTCTACGCATGCTGCATCAGAGGTCTGTTGAAGAACTGGGGTGAGGGGTCAATCAACTCAGCGGAGCGCTTCTTCGAGCGCTGTGGCGGCGTCCGTCGAGGCGTCGCGGTATTTCACGATGATCGGAGCGTATAAGTGGATCCCGTGTTGGGCGGCGAACGGGCCCGACGCCTCACGCGCGCCGGGCACGACGACGGCCCCAGCAGGGATCGTGAGGGGTCGTCCGGGAGCGGCGCGGTGAGTCTCCTCGCGTGCGAGGTCGTACACCGTGGTCGACGACGTGAGTTGGACGCCAGGCGCCAACACGGCCCGCTCTCCTACCAGGGTTCCTTCGAAGACGCCCACGTTACCGCCGATCAGTACGTCGTCCTCCACGATCACCGGGCGAAGCCCCACGGGCTCGAGGACGCCACCGAGCTGGGCCCCGGCGCTCAGATGCACGCGCTCGCCCACCTGGGCGCACGATCCCACCAAGGCGTGGGAGTCGATCATCGTGCCCGAGTCCACATATGCCCCGACGTTCACGAAGGCCGGGGGCATGATGATCACGTTCGCGCCCAGGAAAGCACCAGACCGGACCGACGTACCGCCGGGAACTAGCCGGATGTTCTCCTCGACGCCCAAGGTATCGCGCAGAGGCAACGTGTCTTTGTCGAAGAAGGGAACCGGAGCGGCTGCAAACTCGCGGACCCGACCGATGCGGAACGCGAGAAGGATACCGGTCTTGACCCACTCGACCGCCTGCCATTCGCCGTCGACTCTCCGCGCTGAGCGCACAGCGCCCCGGGTGAGCGCGTCCATGAGCGCAGCGACGGCGGTCCGCGCCTCATCTGGAGCCGCGTCCTCCCCTTCCTGGGCGCAGCGAAGGATCTGAGCTTTCAGCTCCTCCAGATCTTCCTGCGTGGGTTGCTCACGCATCCCAGCCCGGGTCACATCATGCTCCCGCGCCCAACAGACCGGCATCGGCGAGGGCACGCCGCAGAAAGCCCTCGACTTCGGACGTCGGCCGAACGAGCGGTAGGCGGTAGTGGGCTTTTCTATGCCCCATGATCTCGAGCGCGGCTTTGATCGGGATCGGATTCGTTTCGACGAAGATTGCACGCATCAACGGCAAAAGCCGGTAGTGCAACTCACGCGCTCTCTCGTAGTCGCCGCTGAGCGCTTTTTCGACCATCTGTGACATCAAGGCGGGCGCCAGGTTTGCCACGACGGAGATCACTCCGTCGGCCCCCGCCACGAGCAGCGGAAAGGTGAGCGCGTCATCGCCTGAAAGTATGGTGAACCCCTCCGGGCGCTCCCGGATAAGCGTCATGACCTGATTGACATCTCCGGAGGCCTCCTTCACCCCCGTGATGTTCTCGATCTCCGCCAGAGCGAGCACGGTCTCAGGAAGGACGTTGGATGCCGTACGACCCGGGACGTTGTAGATGATCACGGGGCAGTCCACGGCACCCGCGATCGCTCGATAGTGCTCAATGAGTCCGCGCTGAGTGGGTTTGTTGTAAGACGGACTGACCGAGAGGATGCCGTCTGCGCCCGCATCGCGCGCCGCTCGGGCTTTTCGGACGACGTCGGCCGTATCGCTCCCACCGGCTCCGGCGAGGACCGGAGTCCCCCCTTGGGCCGCCTCGACTGTGGTGCTGATCACGAGTCGTTGCTCGTCGGCCGATAGGGTTGCGCCCTCCCCGGTCGTGCCGCCAGGGACCATGACGTTGACGCCGTTTTCGATCTGGAACTCCACGTGTTTTCTGAGGTCCTCCACGTCTACCGAGCCATCGTCGCGGAAGGGCGTGACCAGGGCCACGCCAGTACCTGAGAACTGTGTGTTTTCCATATTCGTAACGGACTGCTTCAAGATGTGAACGTTTCGGCTAGCATGGCGTCCAAAGTGAACACGCCTGACTTTCCCCGAATCCACTCAGCCGCGGCGATCGCGCCCCTCGCGAACCCCGCTCGAGTCCGGGCTTCGTGACGCAGCTCGATCCGATCGTCGGGTCCTTCCAGCCCGAGGAGGTGCGATCCCGCCGTCTCCCCGACCCGCTCACTGGCTACATAGAGAACTTGGGGATGCGGTTCACCATCGGGTAGGGCGGCCGACCAACTCTCCTTGCGCGCCAACTCCTCTATGAGGATATCCGCGAGCGTGACGGCCGTTCCGCTCGGATGATCGATCTTGTGCCGATGGTGGGCTTCACGGATATGGACATCGTACTCATCAAGCGCGTCGGCCATCTTGGCAGCCACTCGCGCCAAGCGAAAGAAAAGGTTGATGCCGAGTGAGAAATTGGCCGCGTGCACCATCCCGGTTCCGGCGCTGTTTACGGCCGCAGTCGCCTCGTCCAGGCGTTCATGCCATCCCGTCGTCCCGACCACCGCGTTGACACCGGCCGCTGCGAGTGCCGTGATATTGTCCACGGCGACCCCCGGAGCGGTGAACTCGATGGCCAACTCAGCACCCCCCAACGTTTCGGAATCGATGTCGCCTGTGCCCAAGGTGGGATCGATCCTGGCGACCACCTCGTGGCCGTTTTCCAACGCCACGCCCTCGACGGCGCGACCCATTTTGCCGTATCCCACGAGCGCCAGTTTCATCGCCCGTCCCCGTCCTCTTGCATCGGCGCCTCTGTCGACCGTACCTCCTCCTTCAGCGCCTCTTCCCGCGCCCCTTCCTTCAGCTCGATGAGGGAGAGATGGAGTCTGCGCACAAGCTCAGGAGCCTCAGCCTCGTCGACCACAAAGCTGATGCTGACGTCGGAAGCCTGGGAAATCAGATAGACGGGGGTCTTCTCCACGGCCCAGAAAACAAGGGCGTCCATCCCGGGCTCTCTGAGCAGGCCTCGTCCGACCACTGTGACTGTGGCTACATCCCTCAGCACATCCACGTCGGAGAAGACCGACAGTGCACGGCGGACCGCGCTGAGATCCTCGTCACGGTCGACGGTAAACGCGGTACTGCTATGGGATGTGGACACCAGATCGACGGGCACTCCGTGACGCCCCAGAACGTCGAAGACCCGCGCCAGAAAGCCGTAGGCCAGCGCCGTTGGGAACGCCCTCACGCGGATGAGCGCGACGTCCGTCTTGTGGGCCACCGCAGCGAAGGTCGCCGCTTTGCCGCGATCTGAGTGGATCAACGTGCCTGGCCGCTCCGGCGCAAACGAGTTCTTGATCCGGAGCGGAAGGTCGCTCGCGATGGCGTGCTTGGCCGCGGCCGGGTGAATGACGCGTGCCCCGAAACAGGAGAGCTCGACGGCCTCCTCCGACCCAATATCCGAGAGTACTCTGGAATCCTGGACCAGGCCGGGGTCTCCCGACAGGACTCCGTCCACGTCGGTCCAAATGACCACCTCGGGGGAGCCCAGAGCGGCACCTAGCAGCGTTGCCGTGAAGTCTGATCCGCCCCGCCCGAGCGTGGTCGTCGCGCCGTCGGCCTCGCTTCCGATGAAGCCTTGAACCACGGGTACGCAACCTTCCTCCACGAGGGGAATAATGTTGCTGGGGGCCAGTTTTCGTATGGACTCGAAGTCCGGTACCGCCGCGCCGAACTCCGAATTGGTCCAAACAATTTCTCGTGCGTTCAGGATGGCCGCTGGAATGCCTTCTGCTTGGAGGACGGCCACCGTGAGCTCGACCGAGAGGTCCTCACCGACGGCCATGAGCTCGTCTGAGAAGCGTTCCGCCTCTCCGCCGGGGCCTTGGTCCAGAAGCCCGATGGCCCCCTCGAAGATCTCATCGATCCTCGCCGCCACGGCCGCGCGGGGAGCCTCTTCCTTCACGATCGCTTGGAGGGCGTCCAGATGCTTCCTCTTCAGCGTCGCCAGGCTCGTCGACGAATCGGGCCCTGCAGCGTGCTCATCGTCGCCCCTCGTCGCAGCGTCCGCCAACCGGCTCAGCTCGTTGCTGACGCCGGCCATGGCGGACACGACGACCACCGAACAGTTCTCCTGATCACGAATAATCGCGGCGAGGGCCTTCAGCCTTTCCGCTCCGTCCACGGAGGTGCCACCGAACTTATGGATGCGCGGCATCGCCACGGTGCCCCCGCCTGGCGCCCTGTGAGCTTCGAAGTCTCCGGGCGTTGTCGTTGCACACACCTCGGTGAGGAGCGGTCGATCCGTCATCATCCGCTCCCGAGGACCCCCTGTGCGTGGCAGAGTTCGGCGTTCAGGAGTGCGGCCCCAGCCGCTCCGCGGATGAGGTTGTGGCTGAGCACGAAAAATTTGGCGTCCAAGACCTCACACGGCCGGACACGGCCGACCGACACGGTCATTCCCTGCCCGAGGTCGCGGTCGAGGCGCGGCTGTGGGCGGTCGTCTGCGGCCAAGACCTGCAACAAGCGCTCAGGCGCGCTGGGGAGATCACGACAGGCCTCAGACCCCTGATACTCCTTGAGGGCTGCGGTCACGTCCTCGATGGCGGGCTGGCCGGCCAGGGCCACCGAAACGGCAAGCAGATGGCCGTCCAAGACGGGAACCCGCGTGCAGGATGCGCTCACCGGAAAGGCTGCGGGCTCCAGACCCTCGGAAGTCAGCGTACCTAGGATCTTCTGTGGCTCTATGGTGAGCTTGTGCTCCTCCCCGCCGATGAAGGGAATCACGTTGTCCACCAGGCTCGATGCAGGAGGGCCCGGAAGGCCGGCTCCGGAGATCGCCTGGAATGATGTCGTGACCACACTCTCGACTCCGAAAGTCTCGTGGAGGGGGGCCAAAGCCACCGTGAGGCCGACCGCGGCGCAGTTGGGGTTGGTAACCAGGGCGCCGCTCCAAGGCTGGCAGGGGATGAGGGAGAGGTGGTCACCGTTGACCTCCGCGATAAGGAGCGGGACTCGCTCTCCCATCCGATGCGACGAGGCGTTGCTGACCACCAGATGGCCGGCCTCCGCCAGTTGGACCTCCAACTCCTGCGCGGCTTCCGAAGGCAACGCCGACAGCAGGATGGACGAAGTCCACGGGCCGTCGGGAGCTTGCAGCCGGAGCCCCACCGTCTC
>CAUZVZ010000002.1:0-63567 GCA_963583605.1 Gemmatimonadales bacterium UBA6960 | reverse complement strand
GCTTCTGAAGAACGTGCCGTTCTTCGCCGATATGCCTGAAACTGAGTTTTCCATCGTGTCGGCCAAGCTCCGGCGCAGGACGGCGCCCGCCGGTGAGATCATCGTCCGCCAGGGCGGTTCGGTCTCCATCCTTGTTCCTGGTGGCGCGAGGCGTGGTCAGGGTGTGTCCCGACAAGACGGCGGATCTAGCAGGGACTTGGCGACGCTTATCGCCGGGGAATTCTTCGGTGAAATGGCCTTGCTCCATGGAACTTGACGGACCGCGACGTGCCGAGCGATGACTCCGTGTGCTCTCTATAGAGTTGTGCAGGGAGGATGTCGAGGTGGTCCGAAGCGTCTGCCCAGAGATCCAACGCGCGTTGAAAGAAGCGGACTAGGTGCGCCGAGCCACCTTCCGCAAGGCGTCGGCGGACAGGATTCTGCAAGCCGGGATGTGAACGACGCACCAGCCCTCCGGCACGACCCTCCAGCCCCCCGGCACTTGACCTCACCAAGCTCCCGCATTTAACGTACTTTCCATGAACACTTCGACTCGACATCATCGGCACCACCATCACCATCACCATCCGCTCCTGAGCGGCTGGCTGGGGCTGTGCTACTGAGGTTGAAGATCGTCTGACGACCTGAGCGCACCTTACGCCGGCCTCTGAGGTCGGCGTTTTTCATATATGCCCTCCTCGGAGTTCCGGCGCACACTACGGAGCTCCTTCATGAACCAAGAGAACAAAAACCGGGACGATGCGGGCGCGGATGCTCTCCGTCTCGCTTTGCCCAAGGGCCGCATGCAGGACGCGGTGCTCGCGCTGCTGGCCGACGCCGGCATCCGCGTAACCGCGACGGCCCGTGGGTACCGCCCCGCCGTGTCCCTTCCCGATTGTGAGGCGAAGGTCCTCAAGCACCAGAACATCGTCGAGATGCTGGAGCTTGGGAGTCGCGACGTGGGATTCGCGGGAGCCGATTGGGTCGAGGAGCTGGGCGCCGAGGTCGTGGAACTCCTGGATACGGGGCTCGACCCCGTAAGCGTGGTGGCAGCGGCCCCCACCGGCCTCTTCGATCGACTCGACTCGATCGGGCGACCCCTCGTGGTTTCATCCGAATACGAGACGCTCACCAAGGCCTGGATCGCACGACGAGACTTCGACGCGGAGTTCGTACGCTCCTTTGGCGCCACCGAGGTCTTTCCCCCCGAGGACGCCGACGTCATCGTCGACAACACCGCAACCGGCAGCACCCTACGGGCGAACGACCTCGAGATCGTCGATACGGTGATCACGTCGTCGACGCGGCTGTACGCGAGTCCCCAGGCCATGGAGCACGATGTGAAGCGGGAACGTATCGAGGACCTGCGCCTGCTGCTCCGGAGCGTACTCGACGCTCGCAAGCGGGTCATGATCGAAGTGAACGCCCCTGAGGAGCGTCTCAAAGAAGTCGTATCGCTCCTGCCGTGCATGCGCGAGGCCACCGTAGCCCCTCTCTACGGAGACAGCGGATACGCGGTCAAAGCAGCCGTGTTGAGGGAAAAGCTTCCTGAGATCATCCCGGCCATCAAAGCCGCGGGCGGCACTGACGTCGTCGTCACGTCGATCTCCCAAATCGTCCCATGACCGACCGAGCATCACTGCTCCCTGCGACTTGGATTCCCCGGGATCTCTACAAGGGACCGGCCCAGCCGGAGCCCGGGGTGCTCAAGCTAGACGGTAACGAGGGGAATCCTCCACCACGCGCGCTCCTCGAGGATCTGGCGACGGTGGACCTGTCCAAAGTCCGGGATTACCCGGACGCCCGCCCCCTGGAGTCCGACATCGCCAAACGGCTCGGGGTGGATCCGGCACGTGTCGTTGTGACGGCCGGCGCGGACGAGGCGCTGGACCGCGTCTTTCGCGCCTTTCTGGCGCCCGGTCGGCGCCTCGTCCTTCCCATACCCGCCTTCGAGATGATGTACCGCTTTGCAGCCGTGGTCGGTGGGGAGATCGCTCCCGTACCATGGACCGACGCCTTTCCCACCGACGCGGTCATCGCCGCCCTGGACGACGGTGCGTCACTCGTCGCCATGATCTCGCCGAATAACCCGACGGGCCGCACTGCCACCGCGAGTGATCTCGAGCGCGTCGCCGCGGCTGCGTCCGATGTGAACTCCGGAGCCGCCTTCGGGGCGATGGTCGTCCTCGATCACGCCTACGTCGAGTACTCCGATCAGGATCTCACCTCTGTCGCACAACAGTTCGACAACGTCGTCACCGTGCGCACGTTCTCGAAGGCCTGGGGACTGGCGGGTTGCAGAGTGGGCTACGCCGTGGCATCGCCTGAAGTCGCCACCGTACTCCGGAACGTGGGGAGTCCCTTCCCGGTTGCCGGACTTTCGTTGGCCGCGGTTCGGACCCAACTGAGCACGGGCGATGCGGCGTTGGAGGAGCACGTCGCAGCCGTGCGTGCCGGGCGGGAGCGCCTTATGGAGGCCCTAAGCGGACTGGGCATCGAGACGGATCAAGCCGAAGGCAACTTCGTGCTCGCCGACTTCGGCGCCCGCTGCGATTTCGTCCTCAATGGATTGGACGCACTGGGGGTTCGTGTGCGACGATTCCCGCACCGCCCTGAGATCGCCGACAAGTTACGCATCACCGTGCCTGAACGAGCGGAGCCGCTGGAACGGCTTCTTGAGGCGCTACGGATCTGCCTCGCGCCGGACGCCATCCTGTTCGACCTGGACGGGGTGATCGCGGACGTCGAGGATTCCTATCGCAGGTGCGTGCTCGAGACGGCGGGCACCTTCGGGGTGGAGGTCACGAGAGAGGAGTTGGCTACGATGGTCCTCGCGGGCGACGCCAACAACGACTGGGTCCTGACGCAACGCATCCTCGCGGGGCGGGGCGTAGAAGTCTCGCTCGAGGACGTCATCGAAGCGTACCAGAAAGTCTACCTCGGCACCCCGAACACGCCCGGGCTCCGGGAATCCGAACGCCTCCTGGTGCCGCGTGACGTTCTATCGCGCCTCGCGGACCGGCTGCCCCTCGCGATCGTAACCGGCCGCCCTCGAGAAGAGGCCGAGTGGTTCCTCGACAAGGAGGGCCTGAGCGACCTCTTCCGCGCCGTGGTCTGCATGGAAGACGGCCCCCTCAAACCGGACCCGGCGCCCGTCCGAAAGGCCGCTTCCCGTCTCGGCGTGCAACGCACTTGGATGGTGGGCGACACGCCCGACGACATCCGTGCCTCAGTGGGGGCGGGCGCCGTGCCAATCGGCATCGTCGCGCCGGGCCCCGATCCCACCGCCAGCGCCGCCGCCCTCCGCGACACCGGAGCGGCTACAGTACTCGGCACGATCAATGACCTTTTGGAGCTACTTCCGTGACTGTGATCCTCCCTTTGAAAGTCGTCCCTTCGGAAATCTTCCCTTCGAAAATCCTCCCCTCGGAGAAGCTGACATGACTCCCCGAAACGCCACGATCGACCGCAAGACCAACGAGACCGAAATCAACGTCACGCTCAAGCTGGACGGCACAGGCTCGTCGGACGTCCAAACCGGCATCGGTTTTCTCGACCACCTGCTGGACGCCCTTGGCCGCCACGGTCGGTTCGACGTGAAGCTTCGCTGCAAGGGAGATCTTCAGGTCGATGACCACCACACCGCGGAAGACTGCGGGCTGGCGCTGGGGAGCGCCCTTCAGGAGGCTCTCGGCGACCGCGGGGGGATCGCACGTTTCGGATACGCCTATGCGCCCCTTGACGAGGCGCTGGCACGTGCCGTCGCGGACATCTCAGGGCGACCCTTCGCCAGAATCGACCTGGGCCTCACGCGAGAGCGCCTGGGCGAGTTGTCCTGCGAGAACATCCCCCACGTGCTGAGTTCCCTGGCTACGGCGGCGGGCATCACCCTCCACGTCGACGTGCTCAAGGGTGACAATGACCACCACAGGGCCGAAGCGGCCTTCAAGGCCGTGGCGCTCGCGCTGCGGGCGGCCGTGGGTGCGTCGGGCTTCGACGACATCCCTTCCACGAAAGGCACAATCGGGGGCGTCTCTACGTGACCGAGGAGCAGTCCCCGGAGCCGTCTGAGGAGCGCCACGTCGCGATCATCGACTCGGGCGTGGCCAACCTCGCGGCCGTCGAGAGCGCGCTGACGGCTCTGGGCGTCGCGTACTCGATCACCTGGGATCCGGCGGTCGTGCTCAGAGCCACCCACGCGGTTCTGCCCGGCGTAGGACGATTCTCCGCCGGCCTCGAGACCCTCCGTCGCCATGGTCTCGATGAGGCGGTACTTGAGGTCCATGAACGAGGGACCCCGCTCCTAGCCGTCTGCCTCGGCATGCAAATGCTCGGAGACGGTAGCGACGAGAGCCCGGACACAGTGGGGCTCGGTATCGTCGCAGGCCACTTCCAACGGCTGCCCGACTCGGTGCGTGTGCCGCACCTGGGTTGGAATCAGGTGAGCTCGGATGACGACTCGGGCCTCCTGAGTGGCACGGCGGCCTTCGCCAACTCCTACTACTTACCGAGTCCCCCCAGTGGATGGCGGGCCGCCTGGACCACCCACGGAGCGAGATTCGTTTCGATGCTCGCACAGGGACGGACGCTCGCGTGTCAGTTCCACCCCGAGCTCTCAGGTCCATTCGGGATGGGGCTCATCCAGGACTGGCTCAGCGGGGAGCTTCAGGTGGGGGCGGACGGGGGCGCTGGCCACGGCGGTGCTGCCGCGGGCAAGGGCGAAGACCGCGCCGTCTGGAAGGAGGTCGCACCCCGCATCGTCCCTTGTCTCGACGTGAAGGATGGGCGAGTGGTGAAGGGCATCCGCTTCCAGGACATCCGAGACGCGGGCGACCCCGCTGACCAGGCTGGTGAATACGAACACCAAGGGGCCGACGAGATCGTCATTCTCGACATCGGAGCCTCCAAAGAGAACCGTGAAACGCAGCGGGAGACGGTGCGCGCGGTGCGGGGGCGCATCCACATCCCGCTCACGGTGGGTGGCGGCGTCCGCACCGTGGACGACGCGCGGGGGCTACTGACTGCCGGTGCCGACAAAGTGAGCGTCAACACGGCCGCCGTCCGGGATCCAAGCCTCCTGGAGCGGCTGAGCCAAGCGTTCGGCACCCAGTGTGTAGTGCTGGCCATCGACGCTCGCCGCTCAGGCGACAGTTGGGACACCCTCGTCGTGGGCGGGCGCGAGGCGACGGGCATAGACGCGATCGAGTGGGCTCGTGAGGGCACGCGCCTCGGAGCGGGCGAGATCCTGCTCACGAGTTGGGACCGGGACGGGACGCGGGCGGGCTGCGACGTGGAGTTGCTCGAAACCATGCGTGAAGCAGTGGACGTGCCGGTCATCGCATCGGGCGGCATCGGCACGCCGAACGACGTAGTCACGGCTTTCCGAACGGGCGCCGACGCGGTTCTAGCCGCATCGGTCTTTCATGACGGGGACCTCACCGTTGGGGAGATCAAGAAATTCGTGTCGGATCAAGGATTGGCGGTGCGCCCATGATCATTCCGAGTATCGACCTCATGGATGGACGGGCCGTTCAGCTCCGGAAGGGAAAGGAGTTCGTCCTCGACGGCGGCGATCCTTTCGAGCGCCTCGAGGAGTTCTCTGTGGCCGGCGAAGTCGCGGTCGTCGATTTGGATGCAGCCATGGGGAAGGGAACGAACGCCCCGATCATGCGGGAGTTGGTTCGCCAGGCGCCCTGCCGTGTCGGTGGCGGCATCCGGGATGTCGATACGGCGCTAGCGTGGTTGGACGCGGGAGCGGAGCACGTGGTGATCGGAACAGCCGCGTCCGTGGACTTCTGCTCCCAGCTACCGCGGGATCGGATGATCGCCGCAGTCGACGCCGAAGGTGGCACGGTCGTCGTGGAGGGTTGGCAGACCAAGACCGAACACAGTGTGCTCGATCGGATTACGGAGTTGGCGCCGGTCGTGGGCGGCTTCTTGCTGACACAAGTGGAATATGAGGGGGGCATGTCCGGCTGGAACGAGGACCTGGTCGCACAGGCCGTGCAAGCGGCCGGCTCCGTCCGAATCACGGCGGCGGGAGGGATCACCACGGCCGAGGACGTTGGGCGGCTGGATCGATTGGGTGCGGACGCTCAAGTGGGGATGGCCCTCTATACCAACCGCATGACCCTGGGCGACGCCGTGGGCGCCCCCCTGGTCAAGGCGATCGAAGAGCGACTCTGGCCCACCGTCGTGTGCGACGAGGAGGGCCACGCCATCGGGTTGGTGTGGAGTACACGCGAGAGCCTCGAGGCGGCCGTGCGTGAGCGGCGGGGGATCTACTGGTCCCGTTCCCGAAACTCACTCTGGATCAAAGGGGAGACCTCCGGAGCCACCCAGGAACTACTTCGCGTGGAGTTGGACTGCGACCGTGACGCGCTCCGCTTCGTCGTTCGCCAGCAGGGCTCCGGTTTCTGCCACACGGGAACACCCGGATGCTGGCCTACGCCCTTTACGCTCTCCGCGCTTTCGGACGTCATCGCACGTCGTGGTAAAGAAGCACCGGACGGGTCGGGGACGGCCAAGCTCATGGGAGACCCAGCCCTTCTCTTCTCGAAGCTTCGAGAAGAGACGGAGGAGCTGATCCAAGCACTCCAAGCCGACGACGCCGGATCCGGGCCCGAGGATAGCGGTGATGCCGGGACTGAGGCGGCGGCTGAGGACGCGGCTGAAGTAATCCACGAGGCAGCCGACCTACTCTATTTCACGCTTGTCGCCGCCGCGAGCCGCGGTGCCGGTGTGGAGGCGCTCCGCCGTGAACTCGCCCAACGCAGCCTACGGGTTCGCCGGCGCCCGATGGCGGCGAAGCTCGACGAGGCACGGCCTGAGGCAGCGGAACCCTTCGCGGAAAGGTCCGGAGAAGCGAAGCCCGACGAGGGAGAGAATCGATGAACCAACCGCTGCTGCCCCTCCGGCAGGCCGAAGAGTTTCGAGCCCGAAACAAGGGCGGCGTGCCCGCGGAGGTTCTCGCGGAGGCGTCGGTCATCGTGGAGAGAGTACGCTCCGGCGGCGAAGAGGCGCTGAGGGAATACGCCACTCGCTTCGAGGACTGTGAGCCGGGCGCCCCCCTCTACTTGACCGGGGAGACCTTGAAGAACTGTCTGGATGAGCTCCCCGAAGACGAGCGGAACCGCCTTGAGCGCATCGTGGATCGTATTCGGGCGTTCGCGCTGTCACAACGCCGGGCGCTCACTCCGGTCGACAGGACCGTACCCGGTGGGCGGGCCGGCCATCGCGTCGATCCGGTCGATGCCGCGGGGTGTTACGCGCCCGGCGGCCGTTATCCGCTGCCCTCCTCCGTGCTCATGACTGTGGTTACCGCACGGGCCGCGGGCGTCGGGTCCGTGTGGGTCGCGAGCCCGCGCCCGGCCCCGATCACCCTGGCGGCGGCGGCGATCGCGGGCGCCGACGGAGTCTTGGTGGCCGGCGGGGCCCACGCGATCGCGGCTCTGGCGTTCGGCGTCGGCCCCATTCCCCCGAGCGATGTCGTGGTGGGCCCTGGGAATCTGTACGTGACCGCCGCGAAGCAACTCCTCGCCGGGCAAATCCAGATCGATATGCTCGCGGGGCCTTCGGAGCTGGTGGTCCTCGTGGACGCCGCGGCCGACCCCGCCTGGGTCGCGGCGGATCTACTGGCCCAAGCGGAGCACGCCCCCGATGCGGTGCCGATCCTCATCTCGATCGACGCGGAGTTGCCCTCCTTGGTCGAGAGAGAACTCGAGCGTCAACTCGAGGATCTTCCGACCGCGTCCACGGCTCAGGCAGCGCTCGCGAACGGAGGCGTCATCGTATGCGAAACTGAGGAGGACGCCTGCCTAGCCTGTGACGACATCGCGCCTGAGCACCTGCAGATCTCGGTGTCGAACCCCGAGGCTTGGCCGGATCGACTCCGTCACTACGGCGCCCTTTTCATCGGTGAACGGGCGGCTGAGGTGTTCGGCGACTATGGGTTGGGTCCCAACCACGTCCTTCCCACGGGTGGCACCGCCAAGGCGCGGGGCGGGCTTTCCGTCATGGACTTTCTTCGGGTCCGTACTTGGATCAGGGCGGAATCGGACCTCAATCCCGAGTTGATCGAGGATGTGGCGTGGTTCGCCCGGCAGGAGGGGCTCGAGGCTCACGCCAGGGCGGCGGAGATCAGGCGCAGTGAGACCTGAGGCGTACAAGACGCTGGCAGCATCGCTCCGAGATCCACCGCCCCACCAGTCACGGACAGTCGGAAACCACCGTCACTCCTTTGGCTTCCAGCGCAGCCACGTCCGTACAACTCACGCTCCTGTTGGAGAGGGAGACCCGAGCATTCACTCCCAGCCCCGTGTTCTCGAGAAGCGGCTGGATGTTCGCCGGAGCGGGGTTGTCTACGAGGCCGACGCTCGTCAAGCTCGTGAAATTATCGATCCCCCCCAGGTTCTCGAGCGCCCAGCGCACGGCGGAAAAGTCCTCAACCGCCCACACCGCAGTGCAACCCGAACCGCCTGCTCGAGGATGGTATCCTCGAAGCTGGGGATGGCTGAGTCGGGCTGGGCGCTGCGATAGGCGTTCTGTGGGCCAGTAGGGTCGCCGCAGCCCAGCGCGAGAAGAAACACGCCGATAATGAAAAACAGTGCGCGGCGGTTCATATTCCGCACCGACGGCCTGGCTGATAAACGGCCTAGAGGTTGAAAACGAGTTCTTACCGGTCGTCGTCCGCGGCCGGGAGACCCTCTCTCGCCGCGACCTGTCTGTCGAACTCTTCCTGCTCCAAGTAGGTCACATCCACCCAGGCGTGGGCCATCTCATCAACCGTCCGGTCCCCGTATCCAACCCACTGACGGTAATCCGGGTTGTTCGGGTTGGTCTCTGTGTTGTCGTGCCAGGCCGTGAACACCAGCGTCGTGCCCTTCGGGAGCAAAGGAGCCACGTCTTCCTCGTAGACGTAGTTCACGTGCCAATTCCACTGGAAGTTGTCGACGGAGCTCAGCAGTTCCTTGCGGCCGTCCGGGTAGATCGCCTCCATCGACATCGCCTTGCCGCGCATGTGCATGTGCGGCTGGAAGTTCTCCAAACGCCCAGGCGCTTGCATCACATGGAAGTTCTGCGTCACGCTCACCTGCCCCGCCGGGATGTCGAGCTCTTCATCGACCACCCGGAACATGTTCAGAACGGTGCGATTCTCAGGCACGTAACCTTCGGGATAAAAGTAGACGCCGAGCTCGACCACCTGGTCCCTCACCAGCTCGCCAATGGCGTGCAAGTGGACCTCGAAGCTGATCTGGGAGCCCGGTAGCATGAGCTTACCCGCGTCCTCGGCGAAGACCTCTCCGACCTTACCGACGGCCCACTCCATGAAGAGAGGGCTAATGCCGACGTTGACGCCGGCCGCCGTGCTCGCGAGGCCGGCGATCCCACCCTCCTCACGCTGAAGGAGGAAGGCGAGCGTGTGGTGCACGATCTTCCGTCCTTCCGGATAAGAGGGCCGCATCTCGATTGCACGTACCCAACGAGGCTCCATGAGTCCCGTCGGCACCGTCGTACGGAACCACCTGTCCTGAGTCACCGCCTCCAACGTGAAAGGCTCTGACTGAACGACCAGGTCCGGCTCACCGAAGCGATCCGCGAGCTGCCAGCGGTTCGGATCCGGGAACTCGACGGGATCAGGCTCGTCCTCCGCGTTGCCGTACACGGCGCCCTGGTCCACCCAACTCACGATCGTCTCGATCTGCTCGTCCGTCAGGCCACGATCGTTCTTGAAGCCCTGGATGCCCACCGTGCGATTGATGTGGTACGGAGGCATCACGCGGTCCTCGACCTTGATCTTGATCAGCGGAGCATACATCTGCGCCTGCTCATACGTCAGCAACGACATCGGCGCCACTGAGTTCGGCTGATGGCAGATCTGGCACTTTTCCTGGAAGATCGGCGCCACGTCCCGTGCGTAGGCGACCTGCTCGCCAGCTTCCTGCGCAAAGAGATCCCCGGCCGACAAGGCCACCAGGGACATCACTCCCAACGCAACGGGGCCCAGGAGCACGCGGCTGATTCTCGTGTCTGTCATGAGTCCGACCTCTCTCTTAGTGTTCACGGGTTGACGGATACCGCGACGAATGCATTGGACCAGCAGCACTGGGCATGCCCAGCGGTCGCGACCGCCCCGGACTCAGTGGCACGTATACGTATAACATAGTCGCCCGGGGCGCCGAACGTGACGCCGTTCACCACCGGGACATCTGCGTCAGTAACTCTTTGACTCGTCTGGCCGAACGTGACGTCGCCCGGTCCCTGGTGCTTGAACCACGTCAGCGTCGCGAGGGCGCGCGCGCCGCCACGGCCGAATCCAAACCCGCCACCGAGGCTCCGGCCCCCGCCATCGTCGTCGGCGTACACCGTGATGTCTACGGGCTCTCCTACCGAGGCTCGAAGCGGGCCATAGACGAAGTTCGACCCTCCTGGTCCGGTGACCTCCGGGCCGCCCTGCTCGAATTTCAGCATAGGGGGCGTATTGCCATGCGCACCTTCACGCAGCGCGTCGATCCGCCAGTCAGGGCGCAGGTGGCCGGGAACCGCGAGGGTCTGGCCTCTCATCCTCAGGGTCCAGGTCACCTCCTGGTTTTCGAAGTCCGCGGGCACCCGCACGACGAACGTGCCCCAGTGACGACCCTCCTCGAAGCGCGTCGGCTGATTCTGCCCAAAGACAGAAGGCTCGAGCATGTTATCGGGGCCGAGTGGAATCTCGAGAATCTCGTCCGTATTCCGGTTGAAATAGCCGAACGAGAGGCTGTACGTCCCATCGTCATTCTCATACCAACCCTCGTAAGCCGGCGTGACGGTCCTCCCGGTCGCGCTGTTCGGGGGCAGCGGTATCTGTGCCAAAGCTGCGATCGGGCCGACCGCCAACAACGCGAGCCCGAAAGCCGAACCGCAAGCGATTCTTCGTCTTTCTCGCACTAGGTCCCCCTGTAATCACCTGCGCATCCAACAGGATGGGTGGCGGGATGGCGCACTCACCGTGGGTTGGGTCCAAAACTTCCCATCGCCAATAAGGTTCCGCAAGCGAAAGGACTATCCAGCCGTAGGTGTGGGGGCTCCTGACCGACCGTCTGGTAGGGGCTGGTGGAGCGGGGGGGGCCTGGGAGCCCCGGACAGCAGGGAGGGAAGGAGCCCGCCCGCCTACGGCTCCGATGGCGTAGCGGCCTTGGAGGGTCGTGTTCAGGCGGGCGACGGCATCGGACATGGCAAGCAAGATGCGTCTAAGCCGTATGGGGCCGAAAGCCGCGCGTCATTCAACTCGACATCCGCCACGCACTTGTACACATTAGCTAAAGCTGGGAATCCGCTGCGGACCCGAATCGCCCCGTTGAGCGAGTCCCTCGCCAGGCCCCGTGTCAGGGCGCACCCGATGTCGAATCTGAAAATCAAATCCAGCACACCGATCGGCTCGTGGAGTGGGCCGGGCGATCGCCTTCTCACGGCTCCCGAAGAGTTCGCTTTGGGACTCCGTCGTGTGGGACGGCCGCTGTACGCGGTGGACCATGGAGAGGCTTTTGGGCTCGCGGACTGCGGATCCGTCGAGTTGGGCGGGGATCCCCAAGTTCACGGACTGCCTCTCCTCGCACTGGCCCCCCCCTGCAGACCCGAGAATTTAGGCTCGTCCAGTTTCGCCAAGGATCACGGCGTTCGCTTCTGTTATCTGGCCGGAGCCATGGCGAACGGCATCGGTTCCGTGGAGCTCGTCGAGGCGATGGGCCGGGCTGGCATGCTCGCCTTCTTCGGAGCCGCTGGCTTGGCGCCGGATACGGTGGAGGACGCCATCGACCGGATCTCCACGCGCTTGGGAGATCTGCCCTGGGGATTCAACCTCATCCACAGTCCCTACGAGCCGCTGCTCGAGGACGCGGTCGCCGACCTCTACGTGCGCCGCGGAGTGACTCGGGTATCGGCTTCCGCCTACATGGATCTGACGCTCCCGCTCGTTCGATACCGGCTGAGCGGGATTCATGCCTACGCCTCGGGGCGGATCGTGACCCCGAATCGACTGGTCGCGAAGGTCTCGCGGATCGAAGTAGCGCGTAGGTTCCTCGCTCCCGCACCCGCAAGGATGCTGGCTGAGCTCGTGGCGCGTGGGGATCTGTCGGAGGAGCAGTCGCAGATGGCCCAGACCGTCCCTGTCGCCCAGGATTTGACCGTCGAGGCTGACTCCGGGGGCCATACGGACAATCGGCCGGCCATCGCCCTGCTTCCGTCCATGCTGGCGCTGCGGGATCGAATGCAGACTGAGTACGACTACGACGTCCCCCTCCGCATCGGTGCCGCCGGAGGAATATCCACGCCTCATTCGGTGGCTGCAGCGTTCGCGATGGGCGCCGACTACGTCCTGACGGGATCGGTCAACCAGGCGTGCCGAGAGGCCGGAACCTCCGATATGGTACGGCAGATGTTGGCCCAGGCCGAGCAGGCCGACGTCACGATGGCCCCGGCGGCCGACATGTTCGAGATGGGCGTCAGGTTGCAGGTGCTCAAGCGTGGAACGATGTTTCCTATGCGGGCACATCGTTTGTATGATTTGTACCGAGCCCACAGTGGGCTCGAAGACATATCCAGCGACGATCGGAAGAACCTCGAAGACACGCTTTTTCGTAAGCCGTTGGAGGAAATCTGGAACGAGACGCGACGTTTCTGGGAGCAGCGCGACGTCACCCAGACCGAAAGGGCTGAGCGAGATCCGAAGCATCGGATGGCGCTGGTGTTTCGGTGGTACCTAGGGATGTCGTCGCGGTGGGCCAACCGTGGTGAGCCGGGACGAGAAATGGACTACCAGGTATGGTGCGGCCCGGCGATGGGGGCGTTCAACGAATGGGTTCGGGATAGTATTCTCGATCCCTGGGAGAATAGGCACGCGGTCACCGTGGCGCACAACATGTTGCATGGAGCAGCGGTCATCACTCGGGCCGCCGCACTTCGTAGCCAGGGAGTGGACTTTCCCGCCACTTGCGTGGACGTCCTGCCCCGTGGTCCAGGCGAACTCGAGGAAATGCTGACTTGAGCGATCGGAATGAAGATCGGGCTGCGGCCCTCTCCCCCATAGCCATCGTCGGCATGTCCTGCCTATTCCCGGGCGCGAGCGGCCTCCGGGAGTACTGGGCCAACGTGCGGGACGGCGTCGACGCGATCACCGACGTCCCGGCCAGCCATTGGAGCGTGGGCGACTATTTCGACGTCGACCCCAAGGCGCCTGATATGACCTACGGGCGCCGCGGAGGGTTCCTCGACGCGGTCGACTTCGACCCGATGGGCTTCGGAATCTCGCCCCGGGACCTCGAGGCCACCGACTCCACACAGTTGCTCGGCATGCACGTCGCACGGCAGGCGTTGTGGGACGCCGGATACGGAGCCAACGGCCGGGACTTCGACCGTGACCGCACCAGCGTGATCCTCGGTGTAAGCGGTACGCTTCCTCTGGTGATCCCCCTGGGGGCCCGCCTCGGCCACCCGATTTGGCGACAGGCTCTGGCCGAAGCCGGGGTCGATCCGGAGACCGGCGAGGACGTGATCGCCCGAATAGCTGACGGATATGTGCCGTGGCAGGAGAACTCCTTTCCGGGACTTCTGGCCAACGTAGTAGCCGGCCGGATCGCCAACCGGCTCGATCTACACGGAACCAACTGCATCGTCGACGCCGCGTGCGCATCGTCCTTGAGTGCCGTCCATCTCGCCTCCCTTGAGCTCGAGACGGGCCGGGCCGACATGGTTCTGAGCGGCGGCCTAGACACGTTCAACGACATCTTCATGTACATGTGCTTCTCGAAGACGCCTGCTCTTTCGGAATCGGGGAATGCACAACCGTTCAATCAGGACGCGGACGGGACCATCCTCGGCGAGGGTGTGGGCATCGTGGCTCTCAAGCGCTTGGCGGACGCTGAGCGGAACGGTGATCGCATCTACGCCGTCATCAAGGGCCTGGGGTCTTCGAGCGACGGCAAAGGCCAGGCGGTCTACGCACCCTCTCCCGAGGGCCAGGCGCGGGCACTCCGCGCGGCCTATCGCAACGCGGGTGTGACGCCGGATACGATCGGACTGGTCGAGGCCCACGGCACCGGCACCATCGTGGGAGACGCCACAGAGGCCCGTGGCCTCACCAGCGTCTATGAGGGTACCGGCCGCGAGGGATCGTGGTGTGCGTTGGGTTCGGTCAAGTCGATGATCGGCCATACCAAAGCGGCGGCGGGGGCTGCGGGGCTGATCAAGGCCGTGATGGCGCTCCATCACAAGATTCTCCCGCCCACGATCAAGGTCGACACACCCAACGAAGCCGTGACTCCCGGGGAGACGCCCTTCTACGTCAATACGGAAAAGCGTCCCTGGCTGGCAGAGAGCGGTCATCCTCGTCGTGCAGGCGTGAGTGCCTTCGGATTCGGCGGCAGCAACTTCCACTGTGTGCTCGAAGAGTACGAGTCACGGGCCGACGCGGTGGATTGGGACGGACGGGATCAGATCTTCGCCTTCTCGGCTGAGAGCCGTGAGGCCCTAGTGGCGAGGCTGAAGGACTTCGATGCGGGATCGGACTGGGCGGAGATCCGCGGGCGGGCAGCTGAGACGAGGGAAGACTTCGATGCTTCGCACGAGGTCCGCTTGCTCATGGTGGCCGAGCACGACGGAAAGTCGCCAGCAGACCTCATCGCCCTGGCGCTGGCACGGATGGAAGAATCTGAGTCCGGGTGGAGCCTGCCGCAGGGAGTCTTTTTCGGGTCCGGTTCGTCGAATGGAGGATGGGCGGCCTGTTTCCCGGGGCAAGGAGCCCAGTACATCGGCATGTTGCGTGAGCTCATGTGCCGTTTTCCTGTCGCCGCTGAGACGCTCGCCGCCGCGACGGAAGTCACCCCGGGACTCGTCGATAGACTGTATCCGCACCCCGCGTTCGAGGAGGATGCCAAATCCGCACAGGAAGCTGCACTCAGAGCCACCCAGACCGCGCAGCCGGCCCTCGGCGCCGTCGGTCTCGGCGCCTTACGAGTGCTCGAGCAGTTCGGTCTCGCCCCGGACGCGACTTGCGGGCACAGCTATGGCGAGTTGGTCGCCTTGTGCGCCGCGGGCCGCATCAGTCCCGCCGAGCTGAACGAGCTTTCGCGCCTACGAGGTGAGTTCATGACCATGGGCGAAGGCGATCACGGCTCGATGCTGGCTGTTGCCGCCGAATCCGATCGGGTCCAGGCCCTCATCCTGAAACACGATCTCGATTTGGTGATAGCGAACCACAACGGCCCACGTCAGGTGGTCCTTTCGGGTGTGACCCACGAGATAGATCGGGCGAAGGAAGTTCTGTCCGACGAAGGCCTCCGGAGCAAGAAGCTGCGTGTTTCGGCCGCATTTCACAGTGCCCTGGTGGCTGAGGCCGCCCTACCATTTGCCCAAAAGCTCAAAGGCGTGAAGCTGGCGAAGGGTGCAGTGCCCGTGTATGCCAACACCACCGGCACGAAGTACCCGGCGACTCGCGCTGGTGCCCGGAGGGTGCTGTCCCAGCAGCTGATTTCGCCCGTGGATTTCGTGCAATGTGTGAAGAGAATGTTCGACGACGGTATCCGCACGTTCGTCGAGGTCGGGCCCGGCCGCCGCCTCTCCGGTCTCATTGAGGAGATCTTGGCCGGCGAGGAGATCACCGTCGTGGCCGTGGACGCCTCGTCCGGACAGCGTCGGGGCCTGGTCGATCTGGCCCACATGCTGGCTCAGTTTGCGGCCGCCGGACATGCCGTCGCCCTCGACCAGTGGGACGCGGGTGCACTAGAGGCCTGGCGGCACGAATTGGCCAGAGAGAAACCCGCCCTGACCGTGAAAATCAGTGGAGCCAATCACGTGACTGACCGCCCCAAGCGTCCCACGAGGGCCCCGGCACCGGCCCTCGTACCAACGGCGTCTGCGCCGGCCTCCTCCGCACCGCCCGCTTTCAAGCCGGCCGCCACGGTGACGTCCGACCCACAGTTGCTCGCCGAGGCGATGCGCGCGAGCCAAGCGACCTTGGCCGCACTGGTACGGCTCCAGGAACAGACGGCCGAAGTGCATCGGCAGTTCCTGGAGTCGCAGGAGCGAACCATCCAAGCCATCATCCAGCATCAGGGCCTGCCCGGCTCCGGTGCTGTCTCTGCCGTGCCGGTGAAGATCCCATCCGCCGCCTTGCCGGCGCCGCCACCCGTACAGATTCCGCCTGCGATAGAGATACCGCACGTACCCGTTCAGGTCGTTCCCGGCGTGGCTGAGGCGCTGCTCACGGTGGTTTCTGAGAAGACGGGTTATCCGGAAGAGATGCTCGACCTCTCGATGGGGTTGGACGCCGATCTCGGCATCGATTCGATCAAACGGGTCGAAATCCTCTCGGCATTGCAGGAGCGTCTTCCTGAGGCCACCGGCATCACCCCGGAGCATCTCGGCGAAATCCAGACGCTCGGCCAGATCGTCGATTTCCTGGGTGGATCCGCCGTGACCTCGACGAGCGGCAGCGATGACTCGAACGGAACTGGCGATTCCACCTCCAACGGCGTCGTCTCCAAGACGGTGAACGGCGTGGTCACGCAGACGCCGAACGATGCCGGCGCCGAACCGGATATCGCGGGGGTTTTGCTGACGGTCGTCGCCGAAAAGACCGGTTACCCCGTGGATATGCTCGACGTCTCGATGAACCTGGACGCCGACCTCGGCATCGATTCCATCAAGCGGGTCGAGATTCTGTCCGCACTTCAGGAGGTGCTTCCGGAGGCTCCCGTCGTGGGCGAGTTGCGGACGCTCAGCCAGATCGTCGACCTGCTGTCCAGCGAGGTCGCATCCGTCCCGGTCGCCTCTTCCCCGGCCCCTTCTTCGCCCGATCCGGTGGAACGGGTCGCAGACCGTGGGACTCACGGTCTCTCAGGGTCCAATGGCATCGAACGTTTCGTTCCCACCTTGCAGCCCGTTCAGGGCACGGGTGACCCCATCGGGCTTCCCGCGGGTTCCAAAATCTGGGTGACGAAGAGTGGGGATGTACTGTCGGGGCAGATCGTGGAGGAGTTGAGCGCTCAAGGGTTCGCGGCGGAAGAGATCGAGTTGAGCGAGAACGGACATGATCCGCCCGACGAGCTAGCGGGACTCATCGTCGTCGTGCCCCCACAGGTCACTGACGAGGACATCCTTTTCGGCTTCAGACGGATGCGGTCGATGGCGCCCGTTCTCCGTCGAGCCGCGCTTCAGGGGGGTGCTCTCCTGTGCAGCGTCACGGCCCTCGGTGGTGGTTTCGCGCTCGACGCCCCACCGCCTGAGGATGTCGATCCGACCGGTGGCGCCTGGGGAGGCATGTTGAAGACGGCGGCCGCGGAGTGGACCGATGTGAATTGCCGGACGATCGACGTCGATCCGGCCCGCGAAGGTCTCGCTGCGGAGATCGTGCGGCATGCGCTTTCGCGAGGACCCGTGGAGATCGGACTGGGTCCCGACGGCCCCCAAACCGTAGTCCTCGAACGCCGCCCGATCGAGCCTGGAGGGGGAGCGACGTTCCCCGACTCGGACGACACGGTGTTGATTACCGGAGGAGCGCGTGGTGTGACCGCTGAGGTTGCGGTCGCGATGGCTGAGGCAGGGCAGCCGCGGCTCATCCTCATGGGACGGAGTCCTGAGCCCGAGAAAGAGCCCGATTGGCTCATCGGACTCAACAGCGAGGCCGAAATCAAACGGGCGATCTTGACCCACGTGGGCCCGAGCATCACGCCCCAGGAGGTTCAGGCTGAGTTCAAGCACATCCATGCGGGCAGAGAGATCCGCCGTACGATCGAGCGCATCTCCAAAGCCGGTTCCGAGGTCTCGTACCGTTCCGCCGATGTGCGAGACGCCGATGCGGTCCGTCAGACGATCGCTCCACTCGTCGAGGAATACGGACCTGTCACCGGCCTCGTACACGGCGCCGGCGTCCTAGCCGACCGTAACATCGAAGACAAGAGCGACGAAGACTTCGCCCGTGTCTTCGGCACCAAGGTGGCCGGGCTCCGCTCGGTCCTTAAGGCCATCGGCGAGAGTCCCCTCAAGGCGATGGTGCTGTTCTCGTCCTCGACCGCACGGTTCGGACGCCGGGGCCAAGTCGACTACGCGGCAGGGAACGAGGTCATGAACAAAGTGGCACGGGTGGAGGCGGCCCAGCGGGACGGGTGCCGCGTCGTGTCGGTCAATTGGGGTCCTTGGGACGGAGGCATGGTGACTCCCGGCTTGAGGACCATTTTCGCCGCCGAGGGGATCGAAGTGATCGGCAAGGAGAGCGGTGCGGCCTACCTCCTGGACGAAATCTCCGACAAGGACGGTCCGGCGGAGGTTCTCATCCTCGGGAGCGGATCGCAGGTCCCGGAGCCCGGATCGCCCGCGGTATCACGGCGAGACGGTGTTGACACCTCCACGAACGGCGTTGGAGGGAACGGGACAGGGGCGGAGAGCGGGGTTAGTGCGGCGGAGAACAGCGTGAGTGCGGCAGAGAATGGCGCTTCTGAGGCGTCGTTCGCAGAACTCCCTACCGTGTTTGAGCGCACCATCGCGACGGACACGCATGAATTCATGACGTCTCACGTGCTCGACGGACGTGCGGTGCTTCCAGCCGCTATGACGCTCGAATGGCTGGCCCACGGCGCTCTCCACGGGAACCCGGGATTGCGCTTCGTTGGAGTCGACGACCTGCGTGTATTCAAGGGAGTTCTCGTTCAGCCCAACGAGTCCCTGCGGGTCCGCATTTGCGCGGACAAGGCACAAAAGCGGGGGGACGAATTCCTCGTGGTGGCGGAACTTTGCAGTGGGGGCACTAACGGCCGCCGGGTTCTGCACGCACGAGCCTCCATCATGTTGGCCGCCAAGCAGCCCGATGCCGGTACCGCCATGGTCTCAGGCGACATGCCGGCCCTTGATCAGTCGATCGAGAAGATCTACGCAGAAACGCTCTTCCATGGGCCCGCCATGCATGGACTGCTCGACGTCGAGAGTTGCGGGGACGCCGGTCTGGTGGCGCGCTGCAGAGTGGCTCCGCCTCCGACGGACTGGATGGACGATCCCGTGCGGAGCCGATGGATCGCCGATCCGCTCGCCTTGGACAGTGGTCTTCAAGCGATGATCGTCTGGACTTCATATCGTGAGGGTAAATTGTCGTTACCCTCGCGGTTCACGCGCTATCGCCAGTTCGTGTCCTCGTTCCCCAGCGAGGGGGCGCGTATCGTCATCGACGTGCACGAGCGAACGAACGGCAAGGTCGTTTCCGATATCGATTGGATCGGTGAGGACGGAAGCTTGCTCGCCCGCCTCGAGGGCTACGAATCCGTGGTTGACTCTGGGTTGAGCAAGGCGTTCCGTCACAACCGACTCGACGAGAGCGCACCGACGAGGGCGTAATCCGGATGGCTGAGCCGATTGCCATCGTCGGACTCGGAGGAGTGCTTCCCGGCGCCCCGACGCTCGACGAGTTCTGGAGTGTCGTCGAGGCGGGAGTGGACACGGCCTCCGATCCACCCCCCGGTCGCTGGTGCCTAGATGTCGAGCACGCCTACTCGAAAGACCAGGCACAGCCCGACCGTGTCCACTCTCGGCGCGCATGCTTCGTGCGCGATTTTGAGTTCGACGCCCAAGGAATCGACCTTCCAGCGGAGTTGGTCGAGTCTCTCGATCCCATGGTGCACCTGGCGCTTCACGCGGGACGGCAGGCCTGGCGGGACTCGGTAACCGAGGCGGTCGATCCCGCGCGCGTCGGCGTGATGCTGGGCAACATCGTCCTTCCCACCGCATCGGCCTCGGCGATGGCGGACTGGATCCTCGGACGGCGTTTCGAGCGCGAACTGTTCCGGGCGGCGGGTGTACCCATGCCCCCGGAGACCCGGGCGCCCGTGGCCCAGATCAACCGATGGGTCGCGGGACTCCCCGCTGCGATGCTGGCCAGAGGGTTGGGATTCGGGGGGGATCGATTCTGCATCGACGCCGCCTGTTCATCGTCGCTCTTTACCGTCGAGCTCGCCGTGGACGCGCTGCGGCAGGGACGCCTCGACGCCGTACTCGCCGGCGGGCTATCACGGCCGGATTCGCTCTACACGCAGATGGGCTTTTCGCAGTTACTCGCGGTCTCGCCCACCGGCCGATGCTCACCGTTCGACCGTAAGAGCGACGGCCTGGTGGTGGGCGAGGGCGCAGGCGTCCTCGTGCTGAAGCGTCTGTCCGATGCCCGGCGGCACGGCGACCGGATCCGCGCCGTCATACACTCGGTTGGGCTCTCCAACGACGTCGAGGGCAACCTCCTCGCTCCCAGCCGGGAGGGCCAACTGCGCGCCATGCAGGAAGCCTACCGGGCCGCTGAGTGGACGCCGAACCAAGTGGACATGGTCGAGTGCCACGCGACGGGCACGCCGGTTGGAGATTCCGTCGAGTTCGCGAGCCTCCAGACACTTTGGGTGGAGGAGACATACGAAGCCGGCCAGTGTGTGATCGGGTCGGCCAAGTCGAACACTGGCCATCTGCTTACGGGAGCGGGAGCCGTCGGCCTTCTGAAGGCCGTGCTGGCGATGGAGAACCGGGTTCTTCCGCCCACCGCCAACTTCGAGGAATCAGGGGACAAGATCGATCTGGGTGGAAGCCCGTTTCGTGTGCTCGCCACCGCCGAGGAGTGGGGGTCCCCCTCCGATCATCCACGCCGGGCGGCCGTCAGCGGATTCGGGTTCGGAGGGACCAACGCCCACGTCCTTCTCGAGGAGTCGACGGAACCGACCCGAGGACGGGCGGTTGTCGGTGTCACTGAGAAACTCGAGTCGGAGAGCCCTGAGCCGGAGCAGGCTGAAACCGGGCAAATTCACGCGACGAAGGGGGCGCACGTCGTGATCGTCGGCGTAGGAGCTCGGGTCGGGCCTTGGAAAAACGTCGTCGAAGTCGGAGACCGGTTGATGGGCCGAGGCGAAGATCACCCCGCCCGCCCCAAGGCCAACCATTGGGGTCTTCCGGACGCTCCCGCCGGGTGGTTCATCGAGGAGCTCGAGATTCCGATCGGCCGCTTCAAGATTCCTCCTCGGGAGGTCGAAGAGGCCCTTCCGCAGCAGATGCTCATGCTTCAGGTAGCGGAGCAGGCAATCGCCGACGCGGACCTCAGCCGGGTCGATCGCCTCCGAACCGGCGTCTACATCGGGGTCGAGCTCGACCTCAACACGACCAACTACCACCTCCGTTGGGCCGTACGGTCCCGTGCGGCGGATTGGGCGGAGCAACTCAGGCGCGCCCCGCACGGCGAGGAGTTCGACCGGTGGGTAGACGAACTCTGCGATTCGCTCACGCCCGCGCTCAACGCGAACCGCACCATCGGAGGGCTCGGTTCGATCGCGGCCAGCCGCATCGCCCGAGAATTCGGATTGGGCGGGCCCAGCTACGTGATATCGAGCGAAGAAACCTCTGGCCTGTCCGCTCTCCACGCGGCCTCGCGCGCGCTCCAACAGGGGCGTATCGATTGCGCCGTGGTCGGGGCTGTCGACCTGGCAGGGGACGTGCGTGCCATGATCTCGCTGGAGAGCACGGACGGACTGGCCACGCCGAGCGACGGCGCGGTGGCGCTCGTGCTGAAGCGCCCGGTGGACGCTGAGCGTGACGGTCACCGCGCGTATGGCATTGTGCGAGCGATTGGGAGCGCCGGCGGTGATTCGACGGCACCCGATCCGGCCACAACTGGCGTGAATCCTCCTGAGTTGGGCACTTCTATCAGGGAAGCGATTCGCAGAAGCTGTGAGGCCGCTGAGGTCTCCTCGGGAGACATCCCCTACGTGGAGGCGCACGGTTCCGGAATCTCCGGTCGGGATCGAGCGGAAATGGCCGCGCTTTCCACAGCCTTCGGCCCGGACACCGTTCTCGGTTGCACGAAGGCCCATGTGGGACACGCGGGGGCCGCGGCCGGGCTCATATCCGTACTGGGTGCGACGCTCTCGCTGTACCGACAGGTCCTGCCCGCCGCCCCGGGCGCCAACGGAGGTGGGCTCACCGCACTGGGCGACCCTACACCATGGGTCCGCGACCGGGTCGACGGGCCGCGTCGGACTGGGGTCCTGGCCATCTCGCGTGGCGGCTCGTGTTCCCACGTGATCCTGGAGGAGCCCGAATCGCAGAGGACCTCGGCCACCGCGCCGCCCAGCTGGCAGGGCTCTCTTCCGCTGAGTGAGGGGCTCTTCGTCGTCGACGGGGACGACACCGAGAAAATCGTGGTGGGCCTACGGAGCCTCACGGACGCGGCGACCGACCCGGTCGGGTCGGCGGCTATCCACCGTCTCGTGAGGGAGTGGTGGCTAGAGCACCCCGGCCGCCCCGACGCCCAGCTCGCCATCACCCTGATCGCCCGGGACGCCGGTGAGCTCAGGACCTTGGCTCGGTCCGCCGCGGACCAGCTCGAGCGGGAGGAGGACCCATCGGATCGGAGTGCAGGCCGCGTGTTCTTCTCACGCGACCCGCTCGGGCCCAAGGGAGAGCTGGCCTTCGTGTACCCCGGTTCAGGAAGCCAATACGCCGGTATGGGACGTGAACTCTGTCTCCAATGGCCGGACGTCCTGCGTGCTCAGGACCACGCGAATGAACGGCTGAGATCGCAGCTCAAGGTCTCCGAGATCTGGGGAAGCGCATCCGACACCGGAAGCGCCAGGACGGTCATTCTCTCGCAAGTCACCCTAGGCACCATCGCGACGGATCTGATGGCAGGTTTCGGCGTCCGGCCCCAGGCGGTGGTTGGCTACTCTCTCGGCGAGACGGCCGGCCTGTTCTCGCTCGGCGCCTGGCATGAGCGGGACGAGATGCTCCGACGTGTGACGGAAAGCGAGTTGTTCGTCAGCGAATTGACCGGACGCTGTGACGCTGCGCGGAGGGCCTGGGGCGTCGCTGAGGACGCGGCGGTGGAGTGGAGCGTGGTCGTGGTCGAGACGCCGGCCGATCGGGCACGTGAGATCATTGCGGAGCTCGACCGAGTCTACTTGCTCATCATCAACACTCCGGACGAATGTGTGATCGGTGGTGACGAATCAGCGGTGCAGAGGGCCGTCGAGATGCTCGGATGCCCCTTCCACGCTCTGGAGGGCGTCCCCACGGTCCATTGCGAGGTCGTCAACGCGGTAGCGGAGGCATACCGCGACCTGCATGTGTTGGACACCCGCCCGCCGGAGGACACGCGTTTCTACAGCGGAGCGTGGGGTGAAGCGTACGAGGTCGATCAGGACCGGGCGGCGGATTCCCTCTTGGCCCAGGCGATCCAAGGAGTGGACTTCCCGAAGACGGTGCGCCAAGCGTATGACGATGGCGTGAGGATTTTCTTGGAGATGGGCCCGGGCGGATCGTGCGCGCGGATGATCCACAAGATCCTCGATGGCGTCCCGTTCCGCGCGCGCTCGATTTCCTCCGCCACCCAGGATGAACCCTCCGCGGTCCTCCGAGCACTCGGAATGCTCATCGCGGAGCGTGTTCCGGTCGATCTCACGCAGCTGTACCCGGAGAGCAAGTCAGTGGAAGAAGAGTCGGGTCCTGCGACTCGGATTCCGGTCGGGCAAGCAAGCTTTGGGGCCTTGCCCCTCGCGGAGCAGGGCCCGTCCCCGAGCCCTTTTCCCTTGGAGGCGGAGGTCATTCCGTTGGACTCAGGAGTCATACCACTGCCCCCGGGACTCAGCTCAGCTGAACTGAGCGAAGCCGTCCGAGCCGCCGAGACCACGATTCAGGCCCACGAGGCCTATCTGCGCGCTGCCCAACGGACGCAGGAACTCGCTCTGGGCGAATACGCCGGGCAGCAGGAACTGATTCGGGCCCTCTCAGGCGAGGGCACTGCCGCCGCGGTCGGTGGGGCTCTCGTCCAAGCGGAAGCCCCGATCAGTGTAAGCGCCCCGTCCATGACCCACCCCTCGACCCAGCCCGCTGCGCTGACGATCGCCATGGATCGCGACCAGCTCATGGAGTTCGCGATCGGATCGATCGGCCGGGCCCTCGGCGAGCGCTTCGCTCATGTAGACGGTCACCCGACGCGGGTGCGTCTTCCGGACGAACCTCTCATGCTCGTCGACCGCGTCACGAGCATCGAGGCGGAGCCCCAATCGATGACGTCTGGGCGCATCGTTACGGAGCATAACGTTCTCGAGGATGGGTGGTATCTCGACGGCGGGCGACTCCCGACGTGCGTCGCCGTGGAGGCGGGCCAAGCGGACCTTCTTTTGTCGGGCTACCTCGGCATCGACTCTGAGACCAAGGGCCTTGCCGTTTATCGGCTTCTGGACGCGGTGGTCACGTTTCACTCTGAGCTTCCACATCCCGGTCAGGTCATCCAATACGACATTCGTATTCTCCGGTTCTTTCGGCAGGGCGACACCTGGCTCTTCCGCTTCCAGTTCGACTCCACGGTGAACGGCCGGCCACTCCTGACCATGCGCGAGGGGACGGCGGGCTTCTTCACTCAGGGTGAGCTCGACGCAGGCAAAGGGATCGTTCGTAGCGGCCTCGACGACCAGGAAGTGGCTGGAACGCGCCCCGCCGACTGGCAGGATCTGGTGTCGATGGAAAAGGGGGCCCTCAGTGCAGAACGACTGGCCGCGCTCCGTGCGGGAGACCTAGTCAGCGCGTTCGGAGAGGACTTTTCGGGGCTGGAGATCGAACGGCCGCTCACCGTTCCTGGAGAACGCATGCGGCTGGTCCACCGCGTCACCGAACTCGATCCCCAAGGAGGGCGCTACGGGATCGGAAGTATCGTGGCGGAAGCGGATATCCGTCCGGATGACTGGTTCCTGACGTGCCATTTCTCCGACGATCAAGTGATGCCGGGGACCCTAATGTACGAATGCTGCCTGCATACGCTCCGCATCTTTCTCCTGCGCATGGGTTGGATCGCGGAGGCCGAGAGCGCGACCTGGCAGCCGGTCGTGGACGTCAAAAGCCGGCTTCGGTGCCGGGGGCAGGTGCTCGCCGCCACGAAGATGGTTACGTACGAGATCCATCTGCGTGAGGTGGGCTATAGGCCGGAACCGTACGCAAAGGCCGATGCGCTCATGTACGCCGATGGAAAACCGATCGTGGAGATCCGCGACATGTCCGTCCGTCTGACCGGCACGGACCGGCAGAGACTCGAGGACGTGTGGGCGCAGCGAAGCCCAGGTCGTGATGGCGGCCCCAAGAAGGTCGAGTCCCCGGCGTGTGTCGAGTCTCCGGAGAGCGACGTCCGGCTCGCGAAGCCCGGCAGCCCGATCCTCTACGACAAGAACAGCATCCTCGCGTTCGGCAGCGGCAAACCCTCCGAGGCGTATGGGGCACCGTACCGCGTCTTCGACGAGGGGGATCGTCGCATCGCGCGGCTGCCCCGCCCGCCGTACCAGTTCCTGGATCGGATCTCGGAAGTGGCGGGGGAGCCGTTTGTGATGCAAGCCGGCGCGAGCGTCACCGCCCACTTCGACGTGCGTCCCGATCAGTGGTACTTCGGGAGCAATCGCCAGCGTGAAATGCCGTTCTCCGTCCTCCTGGAGGTGGCGCTCCAGCCGTGCGGGTGGCTGGCCGCCTACGTGGGCTCAGCTCTGACGTCTGAGGACAACTTGCGATTCCGTAATCTCGGTGGAGGCGCGATCCAGTTGGCGCGCTTGATGGCCTCTGAGGACGTGATCACGACGAGGGTCCATCTCACCAGTGTGTCGGCGTCGGGCGGCATGATCATCCAGCATTACATCATGGCCCTGAGCAGCGAACACCTCGGCCCCCTCTATGAGGGAACGACCTACTTCGGGTTCTTCTCCCACCAGGCCCTGGCGGATCAAGTCGGCATCCGCGACGCGCTGATCCACGAGCCCACCCCCGCCGAAAGGGACAGAGGCCGTAGCCTCGTGATGCCGCACACCCCGCCCTTCCCCGAACCATGGTTCCGCATGGTCGATCACATCGATCTCCTCGTGGCGGACGGTGGCACCCACGGGCTCGGGTGGGTGCACGGTTCGATCCCGGTCGATCCGAGCGCCTGGTTCTTCGAGGCTCACTTCTACCAAGATCCCGTCTGGCCCGGCTCGCTGGGCCTCGAGGCATTTATTCAGTTGCTCAAGGTCTACGCTGTGGACCGGTGGAACCTGGGAGAAGGTACTGAGTTCGCGACGATGGCCGGAGCGGAAACGACGGACGGTGACACGACGAGCGTTGGCACGACTGGTGGAGAGATGGCCGGTGGCGACCGGCACCGCTGGACCTACCGCGGACAGATCATTCCGGGTTGCGAACGGGTAGAGGTGTTCGCCAGCATCACGGAGGTGGACGACGTCCACAAGCGTGTACGAGCCGACGGGTTTCTCACGGTGGATGGCCGAACGATCTACGCGATGAACGACTTCAGCCTGGGTGTGATCGCTTGAGATATACGCGTGTCGTCATCGATAGCTTCGGATACGAGCTAGCCCCGTGCGTGGTCACGTCCGATGAATTGGAGGCCCGGCTCGCCCCGGTCTACCAGAAGCTGCATGTCCAACCGGGACAGCTCTTCCAGATGACCGGCATTCAGGAGCGCCGTTATTGGGAGCCGGGTTATACGGTGTCCCAAGGGGCCACGGCCGCCGCGGAGCACGCGCTCCGTGATTCTCCTGTGCCGGCGGATGCCCTCGACATGTTGATCTACGCAGGTGTGTGCCGGGAGCACTTCGAGCCGGCGACCGCGTGTCACGTCGCGGCCGGCCTCCAACGTGCGGGCCACTCGGTCGAGCCTTCGGCGCACGTCTACGACGTCGGCAACGCCTGCCTCGGTGTGTTGAACGGGGTGCTCGACATCGCCAACCGAATCGAATTGGGCCAGATCCGGGCGGGAATGGTGGTCAGCTGCGAGACCGCACGAGACATCGTCGATACGACGATCAAGCGGTTGACCAACAATCCGGTGATGGAGGAGTTCAGGACCGCCATCGCCACGCTTACCGGAGGGTCGGCCGCGGTGGCCGTGATTCTGAGCGACGGCTCCTTTGGGGAGTCCGACCGGCGGCGCCTCCGCGGAGCGGTGGTCGAAAACGCGCCTGAGCATCACCTGCTTTGCCGATGGGGCTTGGAACCCCATCCCGATGGACAAGCGAACGGAGCGGAAACGAGCCTGAGAGAGTTCGCCAGAACCGACGCCGCAGCCGTCCTCGAACACGGTGTCGCCCTGGGGGCCCGCACGTGGGACAAGTTCCTCGCGGAGATGGAGTGGCCGGTCCAGAACGTGGATCGCACCGTGTGCCATCAGGTCGGTTCAGCCCATCGGGACGTCATGCTGCGGACGATGGGTCTGTCTCCTGAGCAGGACTTCGTGACTTACGAGTACCTCGGGAACACCGGGACGGCTGCGCTCCCCGTTGCCACCGCGCTGGCGCACGAACGTGGATTCCTGGCACCGGGCCACCGCGTGGGACTCCTCGGCATCGGTAGCGGTCTCAACTGCATGATGCTCGGAGTGGACTGGTGAGCGGGCTCTACCCGTTCGCTCCGCACTACATCGAGGTCACGGGTCGCTCCGCTGGCCACCACCGCATGCACTACGTGGACGAAGGCCGGGGAGACCCGGTCCTCATGGTCCACGGCAACCCGAGTTGGTCCTTCTTCTACCGGGATCTGATCGGGGCGCTGAAGTCGAGTCACCGCACGATCGCTCCGGATCACATCGGGTGTGGGCGCTCCGACAAGCCCAACGACGATCACTACGACTACACGTTGTCGACACGAGTGGCGGACCTCGGAACGCTGGTCGACTCGCTCGACCTTCGTGAAATCACTCTGGTCGTGCACGACTGGGGCGGCATGATCGGGATGGCCTGGGCGGCTCAACACGCCGATCGGATCGCGAAGCTGGTCGTCATGAACACGGCCGCATTCCCTCTACCGGCCGACGAGAAGCTTCCTGCCTCACTCGCGCTGGCCCGTACTCCGGGGATCGGTGCCCTGCTCGTCCGGGGGGCCAACGCCTTCTCCAGGGGTGCGGTACGGTATTGTGTGACCCGGCGACCGATGTCCAAGGCGGTAGCCGCCGGCTACCTGGAGCCATACGACAACTGGGCGCATCGCATCGCCGTGCACCGTTTCGTGCAGGACTTTCCACTCCAGGAAGACGATCGGGCCTACCCGGCCGTGCGCGAAACGGCGGAGGCCCTCGTTCACCTGGCCGACAAACCGATGTTGATTTGCTGGGGCCTCAAGGACTTCGTCTTCGGGCGCCCATTCCTGGACGAGTGGGTCCGCAGATTCCCGAATGCGGAGGTCCAACGCTTCGAGGACTGCGGTCACTACATCCTGGAGGACGCCGGAGAGAGGATCATTCCGCTCGTCCGTGAATTCGTCGATTCCGCAGACCGGCCGACGGACAGGTCTGCATGAACGGGGCTGGGGCCGATCCGGCGCCTGGATCCGAGCCTTCTGTCGGGTCCGACGCGGCCGTGGAGCGCGCCCCAGACCACGCTAACGTCGCCGCCTACCTGGCCGATCTGGCCCAGAGCCAACCGGAGGCTCTGGCGGTGGCCGTCTCAGACGGGCGTAACCCGGACGGATCGGCCCGCTACGCCGAGTTGACGGCGCTCGAGTTGCATCGCCGCTCTGATCGCATCGCCCACGCGCTTGTGGAGGTCGGAATCAGCACCGGCGTTCGCACCGTGCTCATGGTAGAGCCCAGTCTGGATTTCTTCGCGTTGACCTTCGCGATGCTCAAAGTCGGGGCGATCCCGGTCATTGTGGATCCAGGCATGGGGCTCAAGCATCTGGGCGCGTGCCTCGGCGAAGCCGAGCCAGCGGCCTTCATCGGCGTCCCCAAGGCACAAGCGGCGAGGGTCGTCTTCGGTTGGGCGAAACAGACCGTGAAGACCAAAGTGACCGTGGGGCACAGGTTCTTCTGGGGGGGGCACACGCTGAACAAGTTGGAGGCGAGCGCCACGCCCGACCGCTTCCCGATCCTGGAGCCCGACCCCGAACAGACCGCTGCGATCCTCTTCACGAGTGGAAGCACCGGCGTACCGAAAGGGGTCGTCACCCCCTTTCGGGTCTTCGCGGCACAGGTGAAGGCGATCAGGGACGTATACGGGATCCAGCCGGGGGAGCGTGACTTAGCGACCTTCCCGCTGTTCGCGCTTTTCGGTCCAGCCCTCGGGATGGCCTCGGTGGTCCCGGATATGGATGCGAGCCGCCCTGCGCAGGCCGATCCCCGGCTCCTCTTCGAGGCATTCCATGACTACGCGTGCACCAATCTGTTCGCCTCGCCGGCCCTCATCGACAAGCTAGGACGCCACTGCGGCGACCAAGGTCTGAAGTTGGCATCGCTGCGGCGAGCCATCTCTGCGGGCGCGCCGGCGTCGAACGCCGCACTCGAGCGGTTCCAACAATGTCTTCCCGACGAAGTCGAGGTCCTGAACTCGTACGGCGCCACTGAGGCCCTGCCGGTGTCTTTTCTCGGAAGCCGAACCATTCTGAGGGAGACACGACCACTCACGGACCAAGGCGGCGGCGTGTGCGTGGGCCGCCTCACACCCGGCGTGGACGTGCGGATCGTGGCGATCCACGATCAACCGATCGAGACCTGGACTGAGGACCTCGCGCTTCCCCGGGGAGAGATCGGCGAGATCGTGGTGCGTGGGGCTGTCGTGACACCGTCCTACTACAAACGGCCCCAAGAGACGAAGCTCGCCAAGATTGACAGCGGGCACGGAGGCGTCTGGCACCGGATGGGAGATGTCGGCTACCTCGACGACCAGGGCCGGCTCTGGATGTGCGGCCGGAAGGGCCACCGCGTGGAGGCCGAAACAGGCACCATGTACACGATCCCCTGTGAGGCCGTGTTCAACACGCACCCGGCCGTTCGACGAAGTGCGCTGGTAGGGGTCTCGAGAGAGGGCAGGACTACACCCCTGCTCTGTGTGGAGCGGTCCCAAGAAGCTACGATCGAAGACGGGCGACTCACCGATGAGTTGCTGGAGATCGCGCGAAGCCACGAGCACACCCGGGCGATCGACACCGTGCTTTACCACCCTTCCTTTCCGGTGGACGTTCGCCACAACGCCAAGATCTTCCGGGAGAAGCTGGCGGAGTGGGCCGGCAATCAGGTGGCCTCCCAGAAGTCGATCGACGTGCCGAACGACCTACCAAACGACCATCGATGAGGGCGTTGGTGACCGGAGCCGGCGGCTTCCTGGGGAGAGCCATCGCCCGCACCCTTCGTGACCGGGGAGACTACGTCCGAGGCTTTTCCCGCGGAGAGCACCGGGAGTTGGCCGCGTACGGCATCGAGCAACATCAGGGGGATGTGGCAGACCTCCACGCCGTGACCGACGCGGCCCGCGGGGTCGACATCGTTTTCCATACGGCGGCAAAAGTGGGGGCCGGAGGCCGGTCCGCCGATTTTTACCAAACCAATGTCACGGGTACCGCAAACGTGCTCACCGCTTGCCGGGAATGCGGTGTAACGGGACTCGTCTACACTTCCACACCGAGCGTGGTCTCTGGCGTCGCGGATCTGGAAGGCGTCGATGAGTCCGTGGGTTACGCCCCGCATTACGAAGCGGACTACGGCCGGACCAAGGCGGAAGCCGAGCGGCTCGTCCTTTCGTCCACCTCCGACGATTTCAACACCGTCGCTCTCCGGCCCCCTCTCATCTGGGGCCCCGGTGATACGTCGCTGCTTCCCCGTGTGATCGAACGTGGCAGAAAAGGCGGGCTCCGACGGATAAAGGCCCCCCCCAAGCGCCAGGATATCACCTATGTCGATGACGCGGTACAGGCCCATCTGCTGGCCGCGGATCTTCTCTTGGCGGGTGGCGACGGCGCCCGCCACATCAACGGACGCGCCTACTTCGTGAGTTCCGGCGAACCCGTCGAGGTCTGGGCTTTTATGAACCGGCTCCTTGATGCCGCCGGCCTTCCCCCCATCCAGAAGAGCGTGTCCCTTCGGACCGCTCTCGTGGCGGGCTGGGTCTTCGAGAAAGTTCACGCGTTCACGGGGTCGGAGGGCGATCCTCGCATGAGCCGCTGGATCGTGCGTTCACTCACGAGCGCGCGTTGGTTCGACATCAGCGCGGCACGGCGGGATCTGGGGTACGAGCCGCGGGTGTCCATGGAGGATGGGATGCTCCGCCTTAAGGCATCGCTGGATGAGCAAGGCGGGCAGGACGACACGAGGTCACATGCCTGAGCCTTGGCGCTCCGCTCACGAATGGCGTCCAGCCCCCGACAACGTCATCGACGTCTGGCGCTTCGAGCTCGAGGTCCAGGAACACGACTGGGCCATCCTCACTCCCGACGAGGTCCGGACTGCCCAGCGCATCGTCGTCGACGAGAAGCGGGACCGGAAGGCTTCCTCGAGGGCCAACCTGCGCCGGATACTCGCTCGCTACGTGGGTAGCGACCCGCAGGACGTGAAATTCACTTACGGTGAGCATGGCAAACCGATGCTCGCTGAGCGCGACGAGCCCCGTTTCAACTTGTCCGACTCGGAAGCACGGGGGCTCGTGGCCGTTTCGGTGGGGGGGCGCATCGGAGTCGATCTCGAGTTCGCGCGTGAAGGGCGGTCATTCACTGAGATCGCGGATCGCTTCTTCTCCCAAGCCGAGAGTGCCGAACTCCGGAAACTTCGGCTCGAGGCTCGCCCCGCCGCGTTCTACCGAGCTTGGACCCGGAAAGAGGCCTACCTGAAAGCCTGGGGAACCGGACTGAGCTTCAGCTCCGCTCGCTTCACGCTCGACTACGTCGCGGATGGCGGAGGAAGCCTGTTGGCCACAGAGATGCCCCGCGACGACCCAGCTCAGTGGCGCTTCGAGGAAGTGGAGCTAGGCCCGGACTACACGGGAGCGATCTGCTTTGAAGGCCCCGACCGCCCGATTCGCTGGTGGGCTATCTAAGCCACACACGCCTGGCGGTCAGCGGTCACGAGATCACCCCACTACCCACATCGCCAACACGATCAACCCGCCCAGAATCATGGCGCCACCAGTCAGCCTCGCCGGCATTGGTGAATCCGGGAAGGGGATCAACTTATCCGCAAAGACGAACGCCGCGATGGCCACGATCCAGAGAAGGCTCATCACGCCACCCACGAACAGCAGCCCCATCAATACCCAGCAACATCCAACACAAAACACGCCGTGCTCCAAACCCAGCCGAAACGCGCCCGCGGTTCCGGTACCCAGTGCTCGGATATGAAGTGCATAGGTGAACGGCAGTGTTTCAAGCAGGCGCAGTTGAGCGGCGTGATTTGGTAGGCGCCGGCGGCGATCAAGAGACCCGACCCGATCGCGGGGCTGGTCGTCACCATCATGGGGGATAACAACGCGGCTTGATCGGCGTCGCCAGCCGTCGCGGATGACAGCGCACGCAAATAGTTTGTCAGCGTAAGGTATTCTCGGCTGTCGATGTCCATGCTGGAGATCGCCATCTGATAGGCATCATCCTCCTTTTCGCAGACACGAACGACCCGACCATACGCTTTTACTCCCTCATGATGACCGGGAATACGTAGCAACATTCGGGCCGTGGCCGGTATGACGGGTCGGAAGCGACCGGGACAACGATACAGGGAGACGGAGTTCCACGTGTACGCTGTCGTTGGCTTTTTCGGCCCGCACGCTATCTTCTGGGGCCACCGCATCCGCCGAATGATTCCCTCGAACCGCCGCGGCATCCGTATTCGTACGCCCCCGATGATATCCGATCTCATGATGTTCGAGAGACCCACCCATCCCGCGCTGATCTCTCTCGTGGCGGCTTGCGCGTTCATTGTTTCCGCGTGCGAAGAGGGCGAAGCGCCACCCCCGAGCGAGCCGGCAGTGGCGGCGGAACAGATTGTAGGAGCGCTCGTGGAGATCGATGTCGACGAGTACGTGGTCCTCATGGACCCCGTCGTGCCGGCCGGAACAGTGACCCTGAAACTCGTGAACCGGGGCTTCGAGGAGCACAACCTCTTGTTCGTGGTGACCGAATCCGACTCGACAATCTGGGAGACCGAGCGCCGCTTGGCCCCGGCGGAGAGGCGTACCGTGGTGCTCGACCTCGAGCCTGGCGGGTACAGGGCGGTATGCGATTTTTCCGGGCATGAAAGCCGCGGTATGTTCACGGAGTTCGTGGTTGAGGAAACGACTCCGGCCGAGCGGTAACGACCGCTAGAGTCCTCTCAGCCGTCCATCACGCGAAGAGCCCCAGCCATTTCGAGCAGGGACTCGATCATCCCTTGGTCACCGTAGATGTCGGGCACTCCCGAGACGGACAGACCCACGGAACGCCCAACCTCCGCCGTCGTCGGCCCCACGCAGAAGATCTGTACGCCGTCCAGATCCACGCCGGACGAGGCCAGCGACTTCGCCGCCGAAGGGCTGTAGAGAAGCACTGCATCCACCCCCCTGCCGAACGCGTCCAACGCAGCGTCGTTCGGGGGCTGAAGTAGCGTATTATACACATGGAGGGTCTGGACCTCCAAACCCACCCGGCTCAATCCGTCGGATACCTCGTCGACCGCGAGCGTTCCGCACGGGAAGAGAACGCGCTGCCCTCTCTCCGCCTCCGCCCCGATCGCCTCCACGAGCGCTCGAGCCCGATATTCTCCCGGGATCAGGTCGGCACGGATCCCGGCCCTTTCGAGGCGGGCACTCGTCTTGGGACCGACCGCGGCGATCCGGGCCGCTCCGAAGAAGCGGGAGTCGAATCCTTGGCGTTCGAGTTGGAGGAAGAATCCCTCGACCCCGTGGAGCGACGTGAACACCACCCAATCGTGGTCGGAGCGCGACATGGAGAGGTCCGCCTCGACATACTCGATTCGTATCAGCGGCGAATCGATCACCTCCGCTCCGAGTCCTCGGAGCGTCGAAATGACTTGCCTGCTCGCCGAAGACGGTCGGGTCACCAGCACTCGGCGGCCGGCGAGGGGCCCGAAGCCCGGAGCCGGCGCGTTGCCGTCGAGGCGGGGCAGCCCGGCACCCGGACCCACGATCAGCACCATCGGGGCCCGCAGACCTTCCTCGCGGACGAGGCGGGCGATGGTCGCAAGGGTCCCGCGCACCTGACGCTCTCCAGGGAGCGTCCCCTCTTGAACGACCGCAGCCGGAGTCGCACCATCGCAGCCAGCTGTGACCAAGCCCTCCGTTACCTCCTCCAAGCGAGCGCCGCCCATGAGGACTACAGACGTGTCCATTTCGGCCATCGCCTCATAGGGGAGCTCACGGTCCGGAAGGCCCTTACCGACGCTCGGCGTCACCACACTCACCGTACTCGCCCGCCCGCGCAGCGTGAGCGGGATGCCCGCCCGCGTCGGCACGCCGGTCGCGCTACTCACCCCGGGCACCACCTCACAAGGGACCCCGGCCAGATAGCAGGCCTCGATCTCCTCCCATCCCCGGCCATAGACGAAAGGATCGCCACCCTTCAGGCGAACAACCTCCTTACCGGCCCTGGCCCGCCCGATCAGGACTTCGTGGATCCCGTCTTGCGGCACCGCGTGCTGACCGGGTGCCTTGAAGACGTCGATCAGCTCAGCATCGGGCCTCGTGAGGGTCAGAAGCTCGGCACCGGCGAGCCGATCATAGACGACCACATCGGCTCGCTCGACAAGCTCGCGGCCGCGAACCGTGATGAGCCCCGCGTCTCCGGGGCCAGCACCGACCAGCCACACCCGACCGGTCAAGCGACCGAGGCGGGAATCCGCGAGGTCGAATCGATCGCTTCGAGGGTGAGCGAGACCAACTCCGGCCACTCCAATATCGGCGGAAGGACTCTCAAGGTCTCCGTCATGATGTCGCGCCCCAAGGACGCTCGAGGAGCGGTCAACGCACGGGCGAGATCCACGAGGACGTGCGGCCCACCCCCCATAAGCAAGGGAACCGCCACGACCGGGCCATCGCCGAGTGAGCCGGAGACGTCGGAAAGGTGTGGGGATTCATCGAGAAAGGCCGTGAGAATCTCCGTGTGCGGAAAGGCGAGAGCCAGTTCGTCCCGAAGCCGTCGAGCGACATCCCCACTCGAACGGACCCGTGGCGTGCCATGCCCCACCAGCAGGACGGCAGGATTCAGGCCGCGTCCCGTCATCCGCCTCAGTGCCTCGTCCACCCTAGACGCCAAGATGTAGGAAAACGCTGGAAGCGTGCCGATCGGAGGGGCGATGGCGAACGAACGTGACGGATCCCCTTTCGCCAACTCCTCCGGCAGGCGCCGCCGGGCGTAGTAGCCATCGCTGGCCATGATGGGCACCACCACAGGGCCCTGCCCTCGCAAACTTCTAGCCGCGTCCTCGAAGCTCGGTGTGCCCTTCCAAAACGCACACTCGAAGCGAACGTGGGGCCGCCGCACCCGCAGGGCGCCCGTCAGTTCGAGAAGCGCCCGATTGGCCTGAGAGCCATCACCAGCGCCGTGCGCCGCGAGAATCACGATCATGGGCTTGATGCGTCTACCCCGCCGCCGAGCGAGCTCCGCTGATGAGCTCCTCGAGACTCCACTCGCCCTCGCCGGTCACCTCCACGTGGAGCGTCAGCGGTCCCTGCGCGTGACCGACTCTTTCAAACTCGATCGGCACCCCACCGTAGACGTCCGCAAGGATCTCATCGAGTTCTCTCGTGATCTCCTCGAACGCAGCATCCGTCGGCGGCACGGCAAGACGATCTGTAAAACGAAACGCCATCTCATGCGTCGCAAACCGCACGGGGTCTTCCGCAGCGGTATCCTGCTCCAGCGCGGCAGCCGCCTCGAGCACGCCCACCATCGCCTCCCGCAGACGCTCCGTCAGAGTCCCGGTCGAGCCCCTCTTCAATTCGTATTCGAACCCGATTCGGCCACCCGCCTCATCGGTGCGGAGATGCCACTCATGAGCGACCAAAAGAACCCCTGGGCCCCCCGGGACATGCGTGTAATCGTGTACGTCGATGAGCGTCCCGGTGAGGCGATCCTCCTGTATCCAACGATGAAACACCTCGATCATCCGGCCGCGGTCGAACGACTCCTGATCCTCGACGAAGACCTTCACCCCGACCCTTTGCGGTTCGGAAACCACACGCGACTCAGCTTCAGTAGCCGCCTGTGTGCTCATGCCGGCACCGCCTCAGCGGTCCGGACATGGTACGAGTGGGCCGCCTCGACAAAGAGTTGGGCCTCTTCGATACGCTGGCGAGCACGCTCCGGCGTCGCCTCGAACCCGTTGCTGCTCTCGCCGTGCACACGGAACAAATAGTTTCCGAACTTTCCTCCCGCGTACGGATCGTGGAAAAGGCCCGGGTCGAAGAGATGGGCTTTGAAGGCGGTCACCACGTCTTCCGGATCTTCACCGAGACCCGCCTCTTTTTCACGAGCGAGGGTTCTCGCTGCGATCAGCATGGCACGGTAGGCGATATCGGCGGCGCCGGAGGAATCCCCCTGGTCGAGGCGGTCCTGCGCTTCGAAGATCTCGCGCTCGCTGGCCTGGAGGCCGAACTCGACCGGCGAGACGACCTGGCCGGCGCACTCGCCGATGCCCATGTCCCCCAGCGTGAACTCTCTCGGGTCCCCCCAATTCGAGTAGAAGCTACGGTCTTGCTCGTAGGCGGGCACCTCGACCAGATCCCCCAAAAGGGTCCGCAGGCTCGCCTTGCCCACGCGCGTGACGAAAGCCTGGAAGCTCTCATCCACTTGGCGCTCGTCGACGTAGTGCTGCACGATCCTGTCCGTGGCGGTGGGGATGTTGCGGGCCGGCACGGCGACGATGGCCAGACCATAGGAGCCGGCGTTCTCGGCCCACTGGCCTCCCAGCACAACCTGGAAGTGCGGCACGTTGTATCCGTTACGCTTTCTGCTCACACCCCAGAAGCCGATATCCGCCATATGATGCTGTCCGCAGCTGTTGAAGCACCCGCTGATCTTGATACGCAACCCTCGCACCACTTCCTCCAATTCCTCGTTGCGCTCGCCAAAGTGGTCCATGAGCGTACGCGCCAGACCACGCGAGGAGGAGATGCCCAGCTTGCAAGTGTCGGTCCCCGGGCAAGCCGTGATGTCGGTGAGCGTTTCCGCCTGTGGCTCAGCGATACCGAGCTCGTCCAAGGCTTCGTGTAAGGCTGGAAGGTCACTTTCACGCACCCACCGGAGGGCCAAGTTCTGCTCGACGGTCATGCGGACCGAATCGCCAGTGAAGCGCCTCGCAACGCCCGCAAGGCCGCGCATTTGATCGGACGTGATGTCACCGAGTGGCAGGTAGACCATGACCACCTTGTAACCGGGCTGCCGTTGCGCGGTCACGTTGGACGCGAGCCACGCTTCGGACTGCGGACTCGGAGTCGGCTTGTTCGCCTCCTCGATCTGCCAGAGCGGCCCATCATGACCCTTGTGAACATCGGCCAGAAAGGCCGTCCACCGCGGGTCTTCTGAAAGCCCGGCACGATCCTCAAGGACCAGGCGCCGGAACTCCTCGATGCCGAGCTTCGCGACCAGAAACTTCAAACGTGCCCGGGACCGAACTTTCTTCTCTCCGAGCCGCGCAAAGACGCGAGAGATCGCCTGGCACGTCGGAAGGAGCTCCTCCTCCGGCAGAAATTCCTCGAACATCTCCGCTTGGTGCGGAACGGCCCCCAAGCCTCCGCCGACATAGAATTCGAAGCCACGCTGCTCTTTGCCGTCCACTTCACGGACCCGTGCGATCCCACCGATGTCGTGCATCTTCACGAGTCCGCATGGTCGATCCGCGCATCCCGAAAAAGCGGGTTTTACCTTCCTCCCGAACTCCTGCGCATCCGGATGCCCGAGAAGGAAATCTGAGACGGCCGCGGCGTAGGGCGTGACGTCAAACGTCTGTGTCGTGCAGACCCCGGACAGGTGGCAAGCGGTGACGTTTCTCACGGCGTTCCCGCAAGCCTCATGGGTGGTGATCCCCACAGCACCCAGCCGCCGCATCAGATCCGGCGTGTCTTCGATATGAACGAAGTGCAGTTGAATGTCCTGCCGGGTCGTCACGTGTAGGATGGAGTCCGCATACTCCTCGCCGACCTCCGCGAGCACGTCCATCTGATCGGCGGTAATCGCGCCGAACGGGTTCTTGATGCGCACCATGCCCGGCGCGTCCCACTGCGTTCCCGGACCCTTGGTGAGGTCCGGGTTCGGGAAAACGAGCTCCCTGGTATTCAACCCATCGTGGCGCTGGCCGTTGTCATACCGCTGACCATAGACGCCCCGGCGCAGGCGCATCTCCGCGAACACCTCGTCAGTGAGCTTCCCTGCCCGCTTCTGCTCTATGTGTCCCTCAAAGGAGTCGATCTCCCGGGAAAGCTTGTTGCCAAGGAGCGATCCAAGCTTTGCCTTCCACTGCCGTGGCTCCGAAGCCCCACCCTTACCATTGGTAGTCATGGCGGTTTCCATTTTTTACTCCCAACTGATATAGGCTTTCACGTCGCCGGCCGGCGACGCTGAATCCGCATCCCGCATGAGGCCTACGTCAGGCCGTGTATGCCGCACTCCAGACGTTCGCTCCCCCTCCACCGGCCAGCCCGCTCATGCTCTTCCTCAGAAACGGGCGTGGTCAAAGGTTGGTCGCCGAGGCTCAGGTAGCCCATGTCGTGGAGCGGGTTGTAAGGCACGCCGTTTGCGCGGAGAAACGACCAAACCTCATCTGCCGACCAAGAGGCCACAGGATTGACCTTGATGCGATCGCCAATCTCCACATGGGCCAGTGCAGAGCGACTGTCCGATTGGTCACGGCGCCGCCCGGTGATCCATCCTTCCACGCCAATGAGCGCCCGCTTCATGGACTCGATCCGCGTGAGTCGATGAAACAGGTCCAAGTCACGTTCCCACAACCGCTCTCCATACTTCTCCTCGAACTCCGCGCGCGAAGCCGCAGGCCGGTAGACACGCACATCGAGGTCATAGTGTGCCTTCACACGTTCGGCATGCTCCATCGTCTCCGGGAAGTGGTACAGCGTATCCACAAACGCGACAGGCACCTGAGGGGCGATCTCAGCGAGCAGATGGAGATTCACCATACCCGTGGCGCCAAACGAAGAAGCCACGATCAGCCGCCCGGGCGTTACGGTCTCGACGGCCCAACGAAGGACATCCGAAGGATGCGCCCCCTCGAACCGCTCGTTGATCTGTCTCACTTCTTCGGCACGCCATGCCGCTGTTGCCGGCGTCATCTGCTACCCGACGATATCGATTTCAACATGCTGTCTTCCATGACTGAGACCCGAAAAGAACCGCGACTCTCCACCCGTTTCCAACAAAAAAGGCCCTCCGGAAAACCCGGTGGCCTGTAGATCCTGGAAACGATACCCACAAAAAACGCCACCGAATGTGTCCGGTGGTGTTTCAGGGAATTCGGTCAAGCGTATGCTTATACGACGTCTCCCCGACACCCCACCGGGCTCAGACAAGAACATCGACAACAGCAACTGTTGAGTATCATGACGAATCCCCTCAGCACATCAGCGTTCTCACACATCCTTCTAAGGAACAACGCTAATCGCCAGAAGCCCCCTGTCAAGAGAGGAGTTTGACAATGCAGCCTCCCAATCGGCCAGAGCGCGCTCAGGTTCCAGGGCTCTCGATTCCGCCGGTTAGCGCTGCCACGACTCGTGCAAAGCTTCCCTGGCGACTCTCACACGTTCCACCCATAATGGCGGCACGGCAGCGCCGATGGCGGCCCGCTGAGGAGATAAACCACGATGTTCATGGGGGGGTGTTGACGATCTTCAGCCCGATTCGGATAGGCGGCTACCGACCCTGTCGCTGTACCACGCCCCCTGGAGCGGCCGCTTCGCGCCTACGCATGACGCCGCACGGAGGGACCCGCTAGTCCATGTCCAGCGGGGCTCAGACATCAGGAAAAACGTTCGACCGCTCTATCGTCGAGGGCCCCATCCCCGGTGTGATGTGGAAGCTCGCCTGGCCGACGATGCTTCAAAACGTCCTCGGCGGACTCCAGGGCATCGTGGACCACGCCATGGTCGGGCACTTCGTTGGGTTCGCCGGGAACGCCGCCATCGGGGTCGCTTGGCAAATATTCCTCGTCGTGATGGTGTTCATCAGCTCTCTATTCACCGGCATGGGCGTGCTGGTCGCACGGTTCGTGGGCGCTCACGATCCGGACAAGGTGGACCGGACCGTCTATCAGGCGTTCCTCACCGCTGCGGGCTTGTCGATCGGGATCCTAGCCCCGATCGGGTACGTACTGTCGCCGTGGCTTCTCGGACTGGTGAATGCCGCGCCCGCCGTGCAAGCGGAGGCCCTCCAGTACCTCCGCATCATGTTCATGTTCAGCTTCGGCATGATCGTCTACTTCATGGTCGGAGGGGCCCTCCGATCCGCTGGGGATGCGCGCACGCCTCTCCGCCTCGGCATCATGCTCACGACACTCAACATCGCGCTGAATGTCATTCTCATTCCGGGCTTGGGACCGATCCCTGCGTTCGGAACCACCGGCGCGGCCATGGGCACCGTGATCGCGGGAGGCATCATGGCGGCCGTCTCAATTTATTTGTTGTTCTCCGGAAAATGGGTCGTGGGTTTTCGCCGCGGCATGAGCTGGAGGCCGGACTTCGGAATCATCCGCGAGCTGTTCCGTTTCGGGATCCCCACCGGGCTGCAAGGCGTGGCGATGAACCTGGGGGGAGTCATGCTCCTTGCGTACATCGGGTCGCTACCGCAGAGCGGTGAGGCCCAGGCGGCCTACGTGATCGGCTATACGCAACTCTTCTCGCTGATCACCTGGACCTCGTCGGGCCTGATGGGTGCGACTGCGGCGGTCTCCGGACAAAACCTTGGTGCCGGACGACCGGAGCGGACGATCCACGCGGTCCACGTCGCGTCCGGGATCGGGCTGGGGGTGGCCACGACCGTCGGAATCCTCTTCCTCGCCATGCCGCGCGTCCTATTGGGGTTCTTCGGTGTGGAAGATCCACTCGTCACCCAGATGGCCGTCCGTCTGCTTTCGTTCTTGAGCGTGTCGGGCCTGTTCATTACGGTGGCGCTGGCCTACACAGGAGGGCTGCAAGGGACGGGGGACACCCGGAGCCCGTTCTACATCTCCCTGGTCTCGCAGCTCATCATCCCGATCGGGATTTGCGCTGTCCTTTCCGCCACCAAGGGACTACAGGCGAACGACGTCTGGCTCGCCATCCTCATCGGGCACATGACCCGATGCGGGCTCAGCGTCATCCGGTTCCGGCAGGGCAAGTGGCGTGAAATCGTGGTGAACATCGAGCGAGGACGGTCGTAGCCGACGGCACTTCCCGGACTGGCTAATCCCGCCGGGGCGGTTTGCGTCTAGAACACGGGACTCCGCAGCGGCCGCAATAGAAAGAGCCCTTCCTGCGTGCTGCTCACGACCACGGTCCCGCTCTCGAAAAAAGGATAGGCCGTCCACGCACCCGACATCGTCGGCGGATTCCCTTCATACGGAGTCGTGTCGAAGAAGCCGATCTCTTCCGGATGTTCCGGATCGCTGATGTCCAGAACCCGCAAGCCCGCCTGATAGTTAGCCTGATACATCCGATCCCCCTTGATGTACAGGTTGTGATCCGTCGCCGTCGTAGACCCGAAATGTTCGGCCACGAGGATAGGATCATCCAATTCGGCGACATCCCAAACGAGTGTGCGCGTACGCTCGGCCAGCCCCGTGAGCTCGTCGAGCTCGTCGTTCATGTAGTAGTAGCGTTGGTCTTCGGTGAGCCAGCCTTGGTGGATGTAGACCATCCCCGGATAGGTGGCTGAAGCAATCGGCACAGGATCGTCCTTCTCGGTGAGGTCCACGATCCGAAGCGCGGTTTCGTTGGACGCGAAGCAAATCTGGCGGCCCTGAAAATCGCCATCCGGTCCACTGTATTCCACGCACTGAGCGTCGTGCGTCCGACCAGCCCACACGAGGCCCTCCGTATCGGTGTAGCAGCCCGCGAACGTCGGCGTGACCGGGTCCCGAATGTCGATCATGTGCAAGCCGCCGCCGCACGTGTCACCCCCACCCGACGCACCGACGGGAAACGCGAATCCGCTCTGTGTATCGATCACGAGATTATGCGCGGCGGCGATGCCGTCGTAACGAGCATCGGCCATCAGCGTGACCGGAAGGGCCTCCACGTCCCTGAGTCTCCGGAGGTCGAACACGGGCATCCCCGTATCGCCGGCTCCGATAAAGAAGGCGTGGTCTGCATAGACCTTGATGTCCTGAGCGGTGCCACCCTCCGCCGCCAGCAGACCGACATATACGGGTCGAGACGGGTCCGTGATGTCAACCACGGAAGCCCCGCCCGTACGCGCGACGAGGGCATATTCACGCTCCGTCTCCGGATCCGTCCATCCCCAAACGTCCGTGATGCCGTTGGCCAGATCCTGGCTGCCCGCGGAGAGGCCCAATTCAGAGAGAGGGAGGAAGGCGAGCAGATCCACATCACTGCAATCGAATTGACCGGCCTTACCCGCGGCACAGGGCACTTCCGCGCCCGTAATCCTGGAAAGCTCCGAGGCAAGGCTCAACCACTCACCCTCGCCCCAACGCCCGTTGGGCGGGCGCGAAAAGACGGCGGCACGGCCCCTCCCACCATCGGCGCCTGGAGCCCCCGCGACCGCGGTGTTGCGGCCGATGGCCACGTCCGAACCGAGAGCAAAACCAGGCCCGACATCGCGCACCGAAAAAATCTCGACCGCCTGCCAGTTGTCCCCGCTACGGTTTCGTACGAACCGATGAACCCCACCTCGGCCTTCATCGGCCCCGGGCGCCCCGACCAACAACTCGTTCTCTCGAAACGCGAGAGAAGACCCGAAACGGTCGCCGACGGTACGCACTCCCGGAGCTATTCGGTCCTGCTGGGTCCAAGCTCGGCGCACCTCGTCCCACGTGTACTCGACGACGATGCCACGCGACTCGGCCGTTCCAGGATGGCCGATCAGCAGGGCGTCTCCATCGATCGTGACCGCGGCTCCAAATTCGCTGTTCGGAAACGGGCTCGGGGCGGGGATGAGCGCATCCTCTGTCCACTCCCCAGTAGCAGGATCCCGGGAAAAAACGTATACGGCGCCCGATCTCCCATGCCAGGGCGCGCCTACGATGGCCACGTCGCCCCGAACCATCAGCGATGCACCAAAGCCGTCGTCGGCCTCCGGCTCCGAACGCTCAAATCGAGCCCGCTCGGTCCACAAGCCGGTGTCGAGGTCCTGCGCGAAGGCCCGCACGTCACCGCGTCCGCCAATCGCGGCTACGAGCGCGTGGTCACCATCGGCATCCGCGACCCGACGCGGAGGCTCGAGGATTTCCATCAGGGCCGCATAATTCCATTGGGCTGAGGGGCCGGCCAAGTCCCCCACGAGAGAAAGGCTCTGCACCCTCCTCCAGGCGCGCCGGGCGTCGCGCTGGAACATATGCGCGCCCCACCGCTTATCGGCGTCTCCGGCCGCCACGAAGAGCATGTCCCCGGAAACGGCCATGGACGGGCTCAAACCCTCGCCGGTCGAACTACTCCCTTGCGGGCCGAGCTGATCCACGACCTGCCAAGCATTCGCGATGTCCCTGCCGTAAACGATGGCTACTCCCGGTCCCTGTCCGTATGTCGGCTTGAGCACGACGACATCATCGCCGACCACCTCGACGGCACTTCCGTAGCCGCCTTGGGCGGAGAGGGGATCGAAAACGATCGCCGGGAGCAAGACCGCAAGGAAGACAGGGCGGGACATCATGGTCATACGATATATCCGATTCCGGGACAAACGCTCTAGAATCTCTAGCCCAACGGGGAACGGAGAGCAACACGGCGGTCCGTCGACCATTCTAGCGAATGAACGGGGACGGCCCCGACCCTGTATATTCCGCCTGAGCCTCAAAAGTGCCCATGGGTGTGCTACAGGATCGCGTGGCATGCTGCAATGTCGTGACCGGGAACTGAGGGGTGGATTGAGGGATTGAACCCCCGGGCGAACGTGCCCCGGCGATGGACTTTACCACGAACGTTATTAGGAGAAGCGTCGGATGGGCGAAAGCCGAAGCGGTGTTGTGAAGGGAATAGCTCTTGTGGGCGGAGCGGTCGTGCTGATCCTGGGAACGTGGCTCGTCATGTGGCCCGAACCCCGGCTCGGGCCACACGATGGCCGGGACCTTCCCAGATTGGATACGGGAAGAGTCGCGGTCGGCGACACAGCCCCGGATTTCTCGCTGATGACCTACGCGGGCACCGTGACGGCCCTCTCCGACTTCCGTGGTGAGAAGAACGTCGTCCTCCAATTCTACCGAGGGTACTGGTGACCATTTTGCGCCCGTCAGTTCGGGGAACTGAGCGACCTCCTGTCTGAAGAACAGAAAGCCAATACGGAGCTGATGGCCTTATCGGTGGATGAACGTGAGGAGCAGCAACTGATGATCGACCGGGTCGCGGAAGAGTACGAGGCACAAATCGACTTCACGCTACTCGCCGACCCGGACAACGCTGTCATCGATCGTTATGGGGTTTTCAACCCTGATGAATCGCGAGGGCGGGCGGTGCCGCATCCCACCACGCTCGTCATCGACAAGCAAGGCGTCGTGCGCTGGAAGCTCATAGAGATCGACTTCAGGATCCGGCCCACGAACGAAGCAATCCTGGCGGCGCTGGCGGAACTGGATTAGCACCAGTTCCCAGCGTCCGCCCTCAACCCTCCGTCTCCAGTGAAGTGATGGCGATGGCGATGGGACAGATGCCGACCGGAATGGTAAGGTCGACCTCGAACATTGAGTCGTGCCGGTTGGCCGTGGATGGGTTCTGGCAATCGTGCGTCAGGGTGTAGAGCCTCCCCGCAGCATCGAATCCGACGCCCGACGTGTGGGGGATACCTCCGGGGGCCAAAGCGTCCGCCGGTCCGCGGGTGAAGACGTCCAGGCTGGTATCCCAAACCACAACGCCGTACGAAAAGGCGCCGACGAAAGCGAAGGTGCCAACAAGGCCGCTGACGGACGGGCCCAGCGCCAAGCTCCCCGGGAATTCACCGAACCCGGGGTGGTTCGCCATCTCGGTCAGGCCGGCCAGGTCCACGACGGAGAGGGACCCGTTCGCCGATCCGAAGGAGCCCGAGGCCACAATATAGAGCCGCCCGTCGGCGCCCACGCTCCCCGCCGCCGCGTTTTCGCCGCTCAGAGTGACGGTGGAAGTGACCTGGAGACTCGCGATATCGATGACGGAGACGGTCGATGGTCCGTCAGGGGCAAAGAACTCGAACTCGAGCTCGGCGTTCAGCACGAAGGCTCGCCCACCCTCGACCACGACGGCTTGGGGGAACCGGCCGACGACGATGTCACTCCCCGTAGTACCGGTAATAACGTTGACCGGTGTGACCGAATTCAGACTCGGATTCCCGACCAGCACGATGGAATCGTTCAGGAAGGCGGCGCCCGTAGCGCCGGAGCCCAGCGGGAGCCCGACCGTCCGGACCAGCAGCCCCTCCTTCAGATCAACGACCGCAACGGCCGGCACGACGCCGAGCGGAACGGCCGCGAGGTTCCCCCTTACAGCCATGGTAACGGGGCTGCCGGCTGGACCGAGGCCGACGGTCCGAGTCTGCCCCGGGGTCTCGACCTCGAAAATCGTGAGGCTCAGATCCGTGCTCGACAGGACGACACCCACTTCGACAGCCTCAGGCAACTGCGACTCCGTGCCATTGCCTGAGCACGCCGCCATGAACAGAGCCCCTAGGAGCAGCGCGCACGATCCCCTTTCTCCTCGGGAGCGCGTCCCCCTTTTCGCTCGGAGGCGCATGCTTCTTGGCCCTCGCGGGCGCGCGCCTGTCGAAACACTTTTGTCATCCTTCATTTCGGGTTCTCCGGTAAAGTGATCAGGAAATCGGACCGACCCGGAACTCCACACGGAGCGTTCGACCCGGATCGGGATAGGCGAAGATCAGGGCGTCGGTGACGTTGAAGAGACGTTCGATCCTCAGACGGCTTTCTGCGCTCCAGCCCCCTAAGAGCCAGCGGCGTCCCACGGTGAAGTCCGTCACCCAGAACGCGGAGAGCTTATTCACGGGTGCGGGGACGGGGAATCGGGCCCCCGTAAAGCGGGAGTCCAGACGGAGCGACCAGGGGCCCCGTTGCCACCCAGCGCCGAGCGTAGCCCCGTAACGCGGGCGGTACGCCACTTGGACGTCATCGGAATCGGCCCTGTCGTATGTGGCGCGAGTGAGGCTGAAACTTCCGGCAACGGAAAGGCCGGACCGCGGCAACGCCAGCTCGACGCCTGCCTCGCCCCCAGATCTTCGGACGTCCATGTTCCGGGGACTCCAAACGAAGCGGAAGTCCGGGAGCCAAACGATCATCCCCTTCATGTCACCTCGGTAGGCCTCCGCGGACGCGCGTACAGTCGCCCCACCCACGACACCCACCCACGACACCAGCGCTGCGAACTCTGAGGGCACTCGTTCCGCCTTCAGATCAGGGTTGGGCTCGACACCCACGCCCTCTCTGAAGAACTGGTCTCCCAGCGTGGGAGGGCTGAAGGCGCTGCGGTGTGCGACGCGAAAAGAAAGCGGGCTGAGGGGAGTGCTGATCGCCACCTCGTGGCTCCCATACCATCGGTCGGTGCGCCCCACCCAATGCCCTCGCAGGGACGACGATACCGACCACGCCCTCTCGGTAGAGGACCACGTGCCCGACGCCCACAGCCCGAGATCGGTCCGGCGTGGGGGGGCGTCCGGACTCAGTGCGTCGCCGTCCACACTCTGCATGTCCAAATCGACTCCGCCGGACACTTCTCGCAATACTCCGATTCCGGGGATTGCCCCCTCTACCGACGCCCCTAACGCGTGAAGCACTGTGCGGTCGTCATACGGAGCCCCGAACGGGGGATCGGAGTCACGGAAGCGAGACGTTTGGCGAGTGGCGTACGTGCGCACGCTCAACGATCCGTCGTCGAGCACCCCCACATTCCAACCGGTGGAAAAACGCGTCCGATCGAGATCTTGTCGCGCGTCCGACGACGGGGCGAAGCTCCGCCCTGGAAGTCCCCTCTCGAGGGCCTCGAAGACAGCCGTCGCGCTCAAGTCGCCTTCCCACAACGGACCCGACCAACCCGTGTTTGCGCTCCACGTCACGAGGTCGGCGTTGCCCCGGTAGGCCTCACCGCCTCCTGCCTGCGCAGGGATGATGAAGTCGAATCCACCGTCGAGTTTCCTACCCTCCACCCCGCCGTACCAGCGGCCATTCCAGAGCGCCCCACCCCCTCCCACGCCCAGGCCGACTTGCCCGAGCGACCCCGCCCAAGTGGACACATAAGCGGGCTCGGCGTCGCCGGAACTCTCGAGTAGGATCACTCCGGCGGCCGCACGAGGGCCGAAGCGAGCCGACAGCCCGCCCGCGAGCACCGTCGCGCGCGTGAGGCTCCGTGCGGAAACGGTGGAGAGATCGGCCTCGCCGGTGATGGGGTCGTTGAGTGGCACGCCGTCCAGAAGCACCAGAACGGCGTCGGGATTGGCGCCCCGCACGCTGACGAGCTGGGGGCCACCCCTCGTTCGCTCCTGAACCACGATGCCGGCAACGCCCTGAAGGGCATCTCCTGCCGTCCGGGCCCCCGATGCCACGATCGCCTCACGCGGCAGAACGATTCCTCCAGCGGAAGCCACGGTGGCCGTGATCCCGGCGACCTCCAGCGCCACTGGCGTGAGTTCTAGCGCGATCCGAGAAACCACGCCGTTCTGCACGTCGACATCTCGGTGAGTGCGGCCATACCCCAGCCGGCGTACAGACACCCTGTAGGAACCCGGCTCAAGCCCCCTCAGCCGGAACCCGCCAGACGCGTCGGTCGAAGCCTTCCAAGCGCCCGGCTCGACGAAGACTTCGACCGCAGCGAGGGGGGTCCTCGTGACAGAATCCACGATCCTGCCGGACAGCTCGCCGGGCCACTGTGTGGCCGAAGCCGTCGCTGGCGGGGCGAGCGCGGCCAGCACGATCAGGCCTGCACACCAAGGTGCAGCGCCCGCCCGGGGAGGGCGGCCACCCCGCATCGTAGACCGATGAAATAAAGAAACCCGCATCTCTTCCCGTCGAAGAGTGCTTGGCGATGCGGGCGCGCAGGTCTACTGACTTAGGGCGGCACTCCCTCGCCTTCCCAGAGCCTCTCAGCTCCAGTGGTGTTCTTGAGGGGGCCTGTCCGGCGCAACTTGCGCCGAGCCCAACACAGTGGCGGGGCCGTGCCGGATTCTCACCGGCTTCCGAGATGCCTCGCCCGCAAATTCAGTTGTCGAGAACCAACCTACTGAGGACCGTGAGGTCGTGTCAAACGAGCGGTCAAAAGGAGCTCAATCCCGTGAATTCCTGCAGCCGATAGATCCCTCGCTTGACCCGGGAATCATCCATGCAAGACTCATACGGGACCGAAAACTGCCCGTTGTCGTTCGACCAGAGGCGCTCTAAATAGTCCGACGCTTGGGCGCCCAGGTCTTCGTTCGCCCGCACCAGAAGATCCGCCTCTAGGTTGTAGTCACCCAGGTTTCTGCGGGTGAGGTTGGCGGACCCACCGACCAAGGTCGTACCACTGGCCGTGTGGAAGGCGAGCAACTTCGTGTGAAACTGCTCGCCTTGCGCATGGTGCCAGCGCACCTCGATGGCGACCGCTACGGGGAGTCGATCCTCGGATTCCGAAAGCACGGCTCCACCCTCCGCATCGATCCATGCATTCCCCGAGAATGGAAAGGCTTCGAGATCGTCTACCGCCATGGCAGCACTCTGTATCGGATCGAGGTCGAGAATTCGAGCGCCGTTTGTCGAGGAATATCCAGCCTGAGCCTTGACGGAACCCCGCTCCCAGTAGAAGGGCTGGTCCCCCTCTCCGACGACGGTATCGAGTACCGGGTGCAAGTAGTGCTCGGATAGGCAGCCGAGGAGTGGGCTTCAGGCATTGTGAGCTCTGCGGCTAGCCGGAAGGCCCGATCAGTTTCGGGGAGTTTGGGGTCCCAGCTGGGGTCCGTTTTGGGCCTGGGCCTCACTTTGCTCCGACCCGCCAAAGGACTGTTGGTTTAACTATCCTTCGCGTATACTCTCGACGGACGGTAAGCGGTTTTCGGGTAACCTCATCTGTGAAGGAGAGACCCATGGGCTCGAAACAACCTGACCGAAGAAAATTCCTGAAAAGCGGGGCCGCATTGGCCGGTGGTTTGACCATGGGAGTGGTAGAGCCTGCGATCACTCAGGCGCCAGCAGATGAGCAGTCCGTCCAGATACCGCCCCAGGAGTTCCCGAACTACTCGAGTCCGGAGCTTGTCGCCTACGGCCTGCGCTCCCATCACGTGCAGTCGGTACGGGAGCCGGTCAACGGCAGGCCGTCCCCTGATGAGTACGGGCTCCTCTTTCACATAGGGACTCCGCTTCAGGACCAGATGGGGTCGATCACCCCGTCCGCACTCCACTATTTCGGGACCACGCGTGGCTCCTTCGTTCCGGACATCGATCCCGCCACACATCGCCTCATGATCCACGGTTTGGTGGACCGTGAGCTGATCTTCACCATGGATGAGTTGAAGCGTTTTCCGTCCGTGACCCGCCCTCACTTCATCGAGTGCGCGGGGAACCGCTCGAGTCCCCGGCACAGGAGAATCATCGAATCGCACGGGATGACCAGCTGCGCCGAATGGACCGGAGTCCTCCTGCGTACGCTCCTCGAGGAAGCGGGCGTGCAAGACGAGGGGACATGGATCGTCGCGGAAGGGGTGGAGGAAGTGAAAGGGGCGTCGAGCCTTCCCATGGCGAAGGCGATGGACGACATCTTGGTGGCCTACGGCATGAACGGTGAGCCACTACGCCCACAGCAAGGCCACCCGCTGCGGATCGTGGTTCCCGGCTTCGAGGGCATCCTCTCCGTGAAGTGGCTGAGGCGGATCAAGGTGGTCGACCGGTTCTACATGACCTACAACGACTACGGCCATCTTCGTCAGGACCCCGACGACGCCGCGCTGAGCTACCAGATCGGACCGAAGTCCGTTATCACGTTTCCATCCGGGGGACAGGAGTTGCCCGGAACGGGATTTTACGAGGTCAGGGGCTTGGCCTGGTCCGGTGGTGGGGCGGTCAGCCGGGTGGAAGTATCCACCGACGGTGGCGAAAGCTGGTTCGACGCGGACTTCCGTGGGACGCCCCAACCCATGGCGCACACCGCGTTCAGCTTCAACTGGACGTGGGACGGATCAGAGACCGTGCTCATGTCGCGCACCACGGACGAGATTGGCCAGATTCAACCGACGCGAGCTCAGTTTGAAGGAGGCCAGGACAATTCTATTCAGCCGTGGAGGGTCGAGAGCGACGGGAGCGTGCACAATGGGCTCTCTTAAGCTTCTCCCGGTCCTGATCCTCCTTGGGCCAGCGGCCGCGCTAGCGCAGTCGCCCACCTTTGGTCTGGGAAGGACCCCGACCGCAGAAGAAATTCTCGCCTGGGATATCTCCATCAGTCCTACGGGAGAGGAACTCCCCCCGGGGCGTGGAACGGCCACCGAAGGCGCGGTGGTCTATCTGGTGAAAGGGTGCGTCGGATGCCACGGGGTGGCAGGGACGGATGGCCGTGCCCCCAGGTTGGTAAAACGCGACGTGGGACCAGATGCCAACCCCTGGGCATTGGGGCGAATACTGCCGATCCGCTCGCCGTACGCGACAACGGTATGGGATTACCTCAATCGCGGCATGCCTCTCGGTGACGAAGGAATCCTCACGGCCGATGAGGTCTACGCACTGACAGCCTATCTGCTCAACTTGAACGGTCTGATCGCGGACGACGAGGTAATGGACGCCCAGAGTCTGCCGATGGTGGAGATGCCAAATGTTGATAACTGGGCTCCGCTACCGGATTGGGAGCCCGGAACGCCAAGGCTTTCAGGTTACCCCTACTAGCCCATCGCCACCAAAAAGCCGGAAGCCCAGTCCCTCTTGGACTCCCGGCCAATGAGCCGGGTGGGTCTCGAACCCACGACCTACGGATTAAAAGTCCGTTGCTCTACCAGCTGAGCTACCGGCTCCGGAGGTAAAACTAGCCGCTCCGACCTCCAAGCTCCACGGTCCCAACTTGGCGGCGATCCCTCAGTCCCCCACCAGTCTTGATGAACCACCCCGACATGCCACCAAGCGCTCCTGGCCCAAGGGAGCACAAGGCATCGCGCTGTAAACATATATTTACATACCCAAATGTTTCTTTCCTCCTTGGATAGGAGAGACCGGACCGCCCCCCCCTGATCCGAGGCCTCAGGGCCAGTGGAGCTGTCCAAGGCGGACGAGGCCGAAGACAGCCCAAAAATCGAGCTTGGGCGAGACTTTTCTGGCTTTTAGAAATCTAGAGTCGACATTCCTCAGTAACGGCACCATCTTCCGGGGAGCAAAAAATGTTGCGCTAAATTCACCGCAGATGTAGCGTTGATAGAGAGTTGCGTGCGAGGACTCCATCACTGGCATCCCCGATCCCGTTGTTGAGGCGGTGGAGTCTGTTGCCCTAATGGTGCCAACCGGGCCTTACGTCCGACCCGGAGTGGAACTGATCTCGTGGTGGACGGGCGACGAAGTACCGTTCGTGGACTTTCAGGGTGTGAATCCCGTAGCTAGCTTCGCCGGGGTTTCCCATGTCGACGGCTTACTCGGCAAGGCGTTCGGCTTCGGCGGTTCGAACGCCCAAATCGAAATCGACGACTCCTCGACTTTGCAGCCCACAGTCTTCACGGTCGACCTCTGGGCAGAGCGACAGGGTCCCGGCGCAAACAGTGACAATACGTACGGGAACATGCTGGTCCAAAAAGCCATTGATGACGCGGCACTGAACGGCCCACTCTGGTCATATTTCGTTTCCTGGAGAGCCAACGGCCATATCGCCGCCAGCGTGTACTTTGACAATGATCCCACCAGTGTCAATTCGGCGGTAAGAATCGTAAGCACGCACTCGTTCTTGGACACCCCTCCGATCTTCATCGCTCTTACCGTCGATGGCGCGGCCGACGCCCATGTTGTGACGCTCTACGTCAATGGCGAGGTGGAAGGCACGTTCGACGCAGTTGGACTGGGTTCTGTGGTGTACGGCACAGGCTCTACGGTGATAGGCGCCAATTACAGAGCAGCGCGAAACGCCAACTTCCCAAGGATCTTCCAAGGGATCCTCGACGAAGTCGAGATCTTCAGCACTGCGCTGACCCAAGCCGAGATTCAGGCGATTTATGCGGGTGGCAAGTGCAAAACCGACAATAAGGCCCCCATCGTAGGCTCAGTTACAGGTGCCCGGTCGACGAGGGCAGCACCTTCGAGACCTCCGTGTCTTTCACCGACGACGACTCAGATTCGTGGACCGCTACCGTGGATTACGGTGACGGAACCGCGGAAGGTGCCCCGGTAAATGGCACCAGTGTCTGGCTTTCTCACGCTTATGTCCAAGACGGCACCTATACAGTCACAGTTGCCGTGACGGACGATGCAGGGGCAGTAGGGCCCAACTCAGGTTCGGTCGTCGTGAATAACGTGACCCCCACCGTCGATGCCGGTCCCGATGCTACGGTCTTCGAGAGCGGCACGTTCGAAAGCGCCGGTTCCTTCACGGACCCAGGAACAGCAGACTCTTGGAGCGCGACGGTCAACTAAGCGGACGGCAACGGCAGCGGGGACCAGCCGCTCACGGTGTCGGGAATGAACTTCAATCTTTCCCACACCTACACCGGGCACCAGTGCAGCCCCTTCGCGGTAACCGTTACGGTGACGGACGGCGGCGGTGGAGAGGGCTCAAGCACTGCCCAGGTGACCGTCAACTACGAGTATGAGCTTTCGGTCCACAAGGCCAACGTGAGGCTCGATCGTAGACGCAGACACAGGTCGAACCGAGATCACTTCGACGTGGAGAGCAGGGTCCCGCTCAGCGTACTCGATTGCTTCAATCCGGAAACCGATGCCGTGACGGTCTCGTTCCAGGGCCTTGAGTGGGTAATCGATGCCGAATTTTTCGTTCGTAAGGACGACGAGTGGGAGTTCAAGGGGCCGCGGCGCGAAGCAGGTGCCCGGAAGTTCGACCTCCGCGATGACGGTCGCTTCAAGATCCAAGCCAGGTACCGGAACATTGATTTGGATCGTGCCGACTTCCCTGGCGTGGTGGGCTTCTCCGTCTCGATCGGGCCGGCCAGCGGTGACACGGAGATACAACTCGACCAGCATGGGCGCCTGAGGAAAGAGAGACCAAAGCGCTTTCGCTGCCCTTGGGGAAGATAATGAGCCGACACCGCCGTCAGCAGGAGACGGGATCTCCGGCCTAGGAAACCGCGGGGGCGTCCTCACCATGTGAGGACGCCCCCGTCGCGTTTCCGGAACACGGACGGGGACGGACTACTGTTACCACCTACCCCCACCGCCCACTCACAGCTCCAACCCGTACTGCAGTCCCAGGAACGTCTGCCGGTGATGCGGCGTGGCTCCCAGCCGCTCCAACGCGGCGCGGTGCTCCTCAGTACCGTAGCCCATGTTGTGATCCCAACCGTACCCGGGATATCTCACGGCCAGTCTGGCCATGAGCCGATCCCGGCACACCTTCGCCACGATCGAAGCGCACGCCACTGAGTGCACGAGCGCATCACCGCCGACCAGGGCCTCGTGCTTCCACCGGAGGGACTTCATCGGCAGGCCATCCACCACAACGTGATCCGGCTTGCGCGACAACCTGCCTAGGGCCCGGTTCATGGCCCATGCGGTCGCCACGAGGATGTTGGCGCGGTCGATTTCACGGACTGACGCGGCCCCGAGCGTGACGCCCTGGGCACGGGCCAGGATCAGTGCGGAGAGCTCTTCCCGCTCCACCCGGCCGAGCGCCTTGGAGTCGGTAGCGCCCTCGATCTCGGTGCCTTCCGGAAGGACGACGGCGGCCGCAACCACCGGCCCTGCGAGCGGGCCGCGTCCCACCTCATCGACGCCGGCTACCCCCAAAAGACCTCGGCTCCAGAACCGCCTCTCATACTCGAGGAGGTCGTGGAGCCGTTCGATTCCTGCTTCGTCCGGCGACGGGGCCGGTGCGCTCATCGTGTTAGCGCCGTGTACCTACGAGGTCCGCTTCTCCTGGATGCGCGCCGCCCTGCCTCGAAGCCCCCTCAAATAGTAGAGCTTGGCACGCCGTACGCGCCCGCGGCGGACCACCTCGACCCCCGTTACAGTCGGCGCGTGGAGCGGGAACACACGCTCGACGCCAACCCCGCTGGAGATCTTGCGGACTGTGAACGTCTCACCCGTTCCACCGCCGCGACGCCCGATACACACACCCTCGAAGGCCTGAATGCGCTCCTTAGAGCCCTCTCGGACGTTATAGAGCACCCGAACCGTATCACCGGGAGCGAAGTCGGGGGAGTCGTCCCTCAACTCCGCCTTCTCTAGCTCTTGGATAAGATCAGACATGTCACTTCCTCGTGGTTCGGGCGAACGTCCCGTTCGTCGGTAGCCTTTAAGGTAATCGACGTCTAACGGCCGGTGAAGAGGGCGTCGGGGAGGGTTGGTACAGTTCGATTACACGGGTTACTCGCCCTCCCACTCCTCCGTACGCCGCCTCGCTTCGGCCTCGCGCCACTCTTCGATCTTCTGGTGATCCCCCGTCCGAAGGACCTCAGGAACGGCGTGTCCACGATACTCCGGGGGCCTCGTATAGGACGGAGCGCTGAGCGACGCACCGTCGTAGAAGGAGTCGGTCGCCGCAGAGTCGTGGTCGCCTATCGCTCCGGGGAGGAGCCGGACCACCGCGTCCGCGACCGCGAGCGCTCCGATCTCTCCCCCGGACAGTACGAAGCGGCCCAGAGAGATCTCTTCGGTGGCGAGGTGGTCGGCCACCCGTTGATCGACGTCCTTGTAGTGACCGCACAGGAGCGTGAGGTCCGGTTGCACGGCATACCGAACCGCGTCCTCATGGCTAAAGATCTTTCCACGAGGGGAAAGGAGCACGACCGGACCCTTCGTGGCCAGACTGTCGACCGCCTCGAAGAAGGGCTCGGGCTTCATAACCATCCCCGCCCCCCCTCCGTACGGCGTGTCATCCACCGTCTGGTGAGGATCGGTCGTGAACGCTCGGAGGTCCACGACCCGATAACGCACGAGCCCCGCCTCGGCCGCACGAGCAGGAATGCTCTTGGCCAACGGCGTCTCGAAAAACTCAGGAAAAATCGTGACGATATTGATCGTTATTGGATCGTGACCGCCCACGCTAAACCTCCAAGAGGCCCGGGGGTGGGTCGAGAACGATGCGGTTGTCCGCCACGCTCACCGATTGGACCATCTGCGAGATATATGGGATCATGAAGGTCTTGTCCGCACCCCGGATTTCCAAGAGGTCGGCTGGCCTCAACTCGTAAACCTCAATGACCTCGCCAATCGGCTCGCCCTCGACGGTGAAGACCTCCATGCCGAGGAGGTCGTGGTAGAAGGTCTCACCCCCCTCCAACTCTTCGAGTTGCTCCACGGCACGCAAGACATACCGGTCCAGCAGATCCTCCATTCCACTCCGGTCGTGGACCCCTTCGAAACGAACCAGGAACCCACGGCGATAAGCACGACTCGTCTCGATTCGCAGCGTCGGTGCGTCGATGGGCAGATCGCCGTTCGCGTCACCCAGGTACAGATCCACCCCGGGAGCAAACGTGCTCTCGGGGTGGTCGGTCAGTGGCCATATGAAGATCTCGCCCTTGGTGCCGTGGGCCTTGTTGAGGTGCCCCACGACCAGATGTTGCGGTGCGTCGGCCTTACCCATGACGGTGCGCGCAGGAAGTTACTTCGACTTCTTTTCCTTCGGCTTGACAGCCGGCGGCTTCTTCACGGCTGGTTTCTTCTTGGCGGCAGGTTTCTTTTCTTCCGCGACCTCCGCTTCAGGCTCGGCCTCTTCTTCGACAGCCTCGACCTCGGGCTCAGCCGCTAATTCAGCGGCGGGCTCCTCTTCAGCAGCCTCCGCTTCGGGCTCAGCCACTTCTTCAGCGGCGGGCTCCTCTTCAGCAGCCTCCGCTTCGGGCTCAGCCACTTCTTCAGCGGCGGGCTCCTCTTCAGCAGCCTCCGCTTCGGGCTCATCTTCGACGGCCTCTTCAGCCTCTACCTCAGCCGCAGCCGCGCTCGCTGCTTCCTGGGCAACCGCAGCAGCAGCAGCAACCTCACGGGCCTTGGTCTCCGCCTCGCGGCGTACCTGAGTGGCTGCCGCCTTGAGGGCCTTCGCCTCCTCGGGATCGATCTCGCCGACCGCTACCTTGTCGTCCCCACCCTTGCGGGCCTTGTTCAGTAGTGTGCGGACCGTGTCGGACTGCTCGGCACCTTTCTTGATCCACACGTCGGCCTTCTCCAGGTCCACGACAATGCGCGCCGGGTTCGTCAGGGGCTTGTAGTACCCAAGAGTCTCCACGAAGCGACCATCCCGTGGTGCCGCGGAGTCGGCTACTACGATGCGATAATGAGCCTGCTTTTTCCGGCCCATGCGGCGAAGTCGAATTCTTACGGACATATGCGCTTTCCGGTTCGTCCTTTGTCGCCGGTCAGTCCGGCGACTTTCCAAGTGATCAGATGGGCAACATACCCTTCATCTGTTTCATGAACTTCCTGGTCTCCTTGAACTGCTTGAGTAGCCGATTCACTTCGGACACCGGCCGCCCACTGCCCTTCGCGATTCGTGCCCTCCTCGATCCGTCCAGGATCTCCGGCTTGATTCGCTCAGCCCTCGTCATCGAAAGGATGATCGCCTCGACATGCTTCATCCTCTTCGGATCGATTCCCCCGGCCGGTATCGCCCGCGCCGCCCCGGGAATCATCTTCAACAACTTCTCCACCGGACCCATCTTCTGGACCTGGCGCATCGCGGTCAAGAAGTCCTCCAAGGTAAAGCGACCCTTGAGCATCTGCTGCTGGAGCTTCTCCTGCGCTCCAGCGTCCAACGCCTGCTCCGCCCGTTCCACCAAACCGACCACATCCCCCATCCTGAGGATGCGCCCGGCCATGCGATCCGGATCGGTCAATTCCAGATCGTCTACTGTCTCCCCGACTCCTACAAACTTGATCGGTTTCCCGACCACTCCCCGAATCGAGAGCGCCGCTCCGCCCCGAGCATCACCGTCCATCTTGGTGAGGATCACACCGGTCAGGCCCAACGCCTCGTCGAAGCCCTCAGCGATATTCACCGCCTCTTGGCCGGTCATGGCGTCCGCCACCAAGAGAATCTCCTGCGGCGCCAAGTCCGCCTTGAGCCGGCGAAGCTCTTCCATCATCGGCTCGTCGATCTGGAGCCGCCCTGCCGTATCCACGATCAGCACAGTCCTGCCGTCACGCCGAGCGACTTCCACGGCGGCGTTCGCCACGGCAACCGGATCTTCATCCGACCCGCCCTGGTGAACCGGCACACCAACCTGCTCCCCCAGCGTAGCCAACTGATCGACAGCGGCAGGCCGGTACAGGTCACAAGCGGCCAGCAAGGGCGCTCTGCCCTCACCCGCCAACCGCTTCGCCAGCTTCGCCGCCGTGGTGGTCTTGCCTGATCCCTGCAGGCCCACCACCAAGATCACGGTCGGCACCGACGACGCCCACTCGAGCGTAGCCTTCCCTTCGCCCAACAGATTCGCCAACTCGTCATGGACGATCTTGACGATTTGCTGCCCCGTCGAAACGGACTTGATCACCTGCTCCCCGAGAGCCCGTTCCTGCACGCGCTCAAGGAACTCCCGCGTCACCTTATAGTTGACGTCCGCCTCGAGGAGAACCCGCCGGACCTCGCGAAGTCCGTCCCGGATCATGGGCTCCGTGATGACGCCCCGCTGCCGGAACTTCCCAAGAACGCTGTCTAGCTTGTTGCCGAGTTCGTCGAACATCGGCGCCCGGTCCTCCTCGTTGGCAATCCACCCAATCCCTTACCGCCCAATCCCTTACCGCGGATGCCCGGACGAATGGATGTGACAAAGCTTAGAAAGATAAGAGTATAGGCGGACGGACGGTAGATCGCTTCCCTTCAGACCCGGATGATCTGGCTCCTGCGGGTCCCCACGGAAACCATCTGAATGGGCGTCTCCGTGAGTTCCTCGATGCGATCGAGATACCGGCGGGCGGCGGGCGGCAATTCCTCTATGGAGCGGGCCTTCCGAGTCGAGGTCTCCCAACCCGGAAGCGCCTCGTAGATCGGCTCCGCCTCCGCCATCTGCCAAGTGTCGGCCGGGAATTCACGGACCTCACCGCTCAGCGTGCGATACGCAGTCGCAATCGAAATCTCGGGGACCGTATCGAGGACGTCCAACTTGGTCACGGCCAGCCCAGTCAGGCCATTTACGCGCGCCGCGAAGCGGGCGAGCACGCCGTCGAACCAACCACACCGGCGAGGCCGCCCCGTCGTCGCCCCGAATTCTCCGCCCAACTCCCGAAACTTTTCGTCCATCTCGGGCTCGAATCCCGTCGGAAGGGGCCCATTCCCCACACGCGTCGTGTAGGCTTTCATCACGCCGACTACCGCGTCGATCGCGGTGGGCCCGATCCCTGAGCCCGTCGCGGCCCCACCTGCGGTCGTGTTCGAGGAGGTTACGAACGGGTAGGTGCCGTGATCCAAGTCGAGCGCCGTGCCCTGGGCTCCCTCGAGGAGCACGCCTTTGCCGCCTCGGAGGGCCTCCATGATCTCGAGGCCCGTATCTGTGGCGAGCGCGTGGAGGCGCTCCCCGGCCAGCAGAGCCTCATCGACCATCGCACCGATATCGCCGGAGAGCTCTCCCCCCAGCACCTGGGCACCTCGGCGCGCCCTCTCGACTCCTTCCTCGACGATCGTGGCAACGCGGTCGGGGCTGGCGAGATCGGAAACCCGAAGACCCCTCCGCCCCGCTTTTTCTTCGTAAGCCGGTCCGATCCCTCGCCCCGTCGTTCCGATCTTCTGCTCCACCCGATCCTCCGAAATCTGGTCCAGCAGTCGGTGATAAGGCATCACCAGGTGCGCCCTCTGGCTCACGCCGACCCGCCCCTCGACGCTGATGCCACGAGCCTTCAGCTCGTCGTACTCTTCACCGAAACCGAGAGCGTCTATGACCACCCCGTTACCCAGAAGACAGCGTTTTCCAGGGTGGAGGATTCCCGAGGGAATCTGGTGCAGAATGAATTCATCCTCTCCGACATGGACGGTGTGGCCGGCGTTGGCCCCACCCTGGTAGCGGGCAACCACGTCCACGTCATCGGCGAGGACATCGACAATCTTACCCTTCCCTTCGTCGCCCCACTGGCAACCCAAAACGACCATGCAGCTGCCGGACGTTCTACCTTTAGACACGGCATTATTCCGCGTTGGAAAGGCCCAAAAGGCCCTTGAACTAGAAAGAAAAAAGCTCATTCCGGGGGAAATGGGCTCTGGGTGGTGCATCCTTTAGGAAAAGCTAGAACCGTGTGGATTCATCGTCAACGACAGCCGGCTTTGGAAGCCGGTTCGGTGGACAGACCGGCCTCGGAAGCCGGTTCTTTAGACGGAAGGAGTTCCCACCGCTTCGAGTCCCGCACGATCGAGCACGCTGGCCACAGTCTCCCGCTCGTCGTCGGGCAACGGCCGGAGAGGGGGGCGTGGCTCTCCTCCCCGCAGTCCGAGAAGATCCAACCCCATCTTCACGCCCGGAACGCCCATCCCGGCCACGATCTCGTCATGCACTGGAGCCACGATTCCCTGAATTCTTTCTGCCTCGGCCGAATCATCCGCCTTGTGGGCCGCGTGGATCGCGGCGGACGGACCAGGTGCCAGGTTGGCAACTGCGAGGATCCCCCCAGAGGCACCCAACTCAAGGCCACCGTACAAGGCTGAGCCACTTCCAACGAAGACCTGGAATTCGTCCGGCGTACGGGCCACCAACTCGCCCACCAACTCAAGGCTTCCCCTCGAGTCCTTGAGCCCCACGATATTGGCGATCTTGGCGATCTTGGCGATCAGATTGGTGGAAAACTCCAGCGTGCTCATGCGCAGCGGCACCTGATAGAGGATGACCGGAATCGGAGATGCTTCTGCAACTGCCCGATAATGGTCCACCAGTGCGACATCCGTCATTGCTCCCCGATAGAACGCGGGTGGCTGCACAAGTACGGCGTCGGCACCCTTCTCGGCGGCCTCCTTGGAGCGGGCGATCGTCGTCCTCGTAGACTCCGCTCCAGTTCCAGCCACCACCAGGCGGTCTTCCGGAACCAGATCACGGGCGCCTTCGAGCAGGACCATCCGCTCGTCCTCGTCCAGCAGCACGGCCTCTCCGGTGGATCCTCCTACGACGATCCCTCTGACCGGATGGGCCAGAAAGCTCCGCAGGTTCGCCCGGAAACCCACCAAATCCACCTCGCCCGTTACCGGGTCGAAGGGTGTCGTACAGGGTACGAAAACTCCCGAGAGATCGACGCTCACGCGCTGAGGTCGCCCACCGTATTCGCTGGCTCGGCGGCCCGGGGCATTGGGTTTGTTCTCCCTTGGCCAAGCATGTTCATCTTGAGGTCGAAGTCGCTCGGGTTGTTGGCATTCGCCTTGGCTACTGCGAAGGTCACGAGGCCGTCGTTTGCCAGATCCATGAGGTCCTGATCGAAAGTTTGCGATCCATACTGCTCCCTCCCGTCATGGATGAGGCTGAGGATCTCATCCATGCGCTCCCGGTCACCCTCGTGGGGAATGAGATTGGTGGCCAATTGACGTACTTGATCGTGGGAGATCTTCTGCTCGGTGAGCGGAACCAGCTCTCCGTTCAACCGTGCTCGAACAAAATCGCTGGCCTTGACATGGATATCACTTGCCCCATCCTCGATCGCTTTCTTGAACATCTCATTCATCAGCGTCGCACCCTTGGCATGTCGTCAGCGAGTTAGATAACAACCCTATTCAAAGTTGTGCAATCACAGGGCGGAACGCCAACTGATTCCCATACGGCTGCGAGCTTCAGCCAACGTCTCGCGAGTCACAGCGCGCGCGCGATCGGCTCCTGCCTCCAGAATGTCACGCACTTCGGAGGTGTGAGCTCGGAGGTACTCGGCACGCTCCCGGAACGGAGCGCACTCACGCACTAGGCTGTCGGCGAAGATTCGCTTGCAGTCTACGCACCCCCTGGTCCCGGCCCGACATTGCTCCTCAATGTCCGGAATGAGATCCGTATCCGTGATGAGTTTATGGAGCGTGAACACGTTGCACGCCTCAGGTCGGCCCGGGTCGTCCCGACGCACGCGCTGCGGGTCGGTCACAGCCGTTCTGACGCGCTCCCACACGCCCTCCACGTCCGCGAGAATCCCGACCGTATTCCCAAGCGACTTACTCATCTTGGCCTCCCCGTCGAGCCCCTTGATCCGGCCGGCTTCGGGGATGATGGCGCCGGGCTCCGGGAAGTATTCCCCGTATCGGGCGTTCCACTTCCGGGCGATGTCGCGCGTGAGCTCCAGATGCTGTCTCTGATCCTCACCCACCGGAACGGCATCCGCCCGATAGACGAGAATGTCGGCCGCCTGCAAAACCGGGTAGTTAAGCAATCCCACGGGGATCGAATCGTACCGCTGCGACTTGTCCTTGTACTGCGTCATCCGTTCGAGGTCGCCGACCGGGGCCACCGTATTGAAGAGCCATGCCAACTCGATGTGTTCCGGCACATCGGACTGAACGAAGAGTGTGCATCGCTCCGGATCTACGCCGACGGCCAAGACGCTGATGGCCATATCCAGCGTCCGAGCCGGAAGATCGGCCGGGTCGCCCTCTCCAAGGATCGCGTGCTGATCCACAATGGTGTAGAAGCACTCATGTTCGTCCTGCATGTGGACCCACTGGCGCAGGGCTCCCAGATAGTTCCCCAAGTGGACCTCTCCAGTGGGTTGAATCCCACTGAGAACCCTTTTCCGCGCCGTCGCCTCACTGGTCTCGTTCATCGCGTAACTTACGTACCGCCCAAGACAATGTGAATGTGCCCGCTCCACCGCGAGTCGACGAAGGTGGGCCGATCCGCTACCCTCGGGCGATGACAAATTTCCTCGCCACAGTTCTGGCGACAGCTCGCAGAGCCGCCGACGCAGCTGCGGCCGTCCACGAGAACCAAGCCGCCTCGGTGGGAATCGACGACGCGGAAGAAAAAGGCCGAGCCGATTATGTGTCGGCGACGGACCTCGCCGCGCAGGAGGCCTGCGTGGCCATCATCCGCGAGAACCATCCGGACCACGCGATCGTCGCGGAGGAAAGCCACTCCGACGATCCGGACGCCACACCGCCAGCCGGGCCGGCCTGGATCATCGATCCCCTCGACGGAACCACGAATTTTCTGCACGGCCATCCGATGCACGCCTCATCCGTGGCATTGGCGATCGATGGGATTCCGGCCGTCGGGGCCGTTTCATGCGCACCCACCGGAGAATGCTGGTGGGCGACTCGCGGCGACGGCGCATGGAAGAATGGCGAATCCATTAAGGTATCGGGGGTCGAGGGGACCGGACGGGCCTTGATCGGAACGGGTTTTCCGTTCAAAACGGAGCACCTCATCGTGGAGTACTCCGCCCAGCTAGTCCGCGTACTCAGCGCCAGCGGAGGCGTCCGCCGGGGGGGGGCTGCCGCCATCGATCTCTGCTACCTCGCGGAGGGCAGGTTCGACGCTTTCTGGGAGCTCTTCTTGAACCCGTGGGACTTCGCGGCAGGATGGGTGATCGTCGAGGAGGCCGGTGGTGTGCTCGGCCGCGTGGAGGGAGGCCCACTGCGACTCTCCTCCGGAACGGTCATCGGGGCCAACTCGCCAGCCATGAAGGGGGCGCTACACGAACTGATCGCGTAGCGCCCCCCTTGGGCTTACTTGGTGATCTTCTTCGTGTCGATTTTTATGCTACGGCCCTTTGCTTCAGGAGCCTTCGGCAACCGGACCGTGAGGATTCCGCTGTCAAAGTCCGCCAGGATGCCATCGGCCTGCACCGTCCGCGGAAGGGTGAATGCCCTGTGGAAGCTTCCATGGCGGCGCTCCCACACATGGTACTTGTGCCCTTCCCCTCCCTCCTTATGCTCCTCCCGCTTCTCCCCATGGATGGTTAGGATATTATTCTCGAGATTGAGGTTGATATCCTCTTCATTCATTCCCGGCAGTTCTGCGGTGAGCAGCAACTCGTCGGTGCTTTCTTCCACGTTCACGGCAGGAATCCAGGAGCCCGTGGGTTCCGGTGAATCCCAGGAATTGCCGAAGACGCGGGACAGCCGGTTCGAAAATAGATCGAGCTCAGGCCACGACGCGAAGGTAGATTTAGGGGTATATCTCATGAGTGCCATGGGATCAGCTCCTTGCTTTGGTTGGTAGTAGACTGTTGAACTCCCGTCGTCTACGGCGTGCATAAGCCGTGCCATGCGGAGACTGTAGCAATGTGTCAAATTGTCATAGAACAACGACTTATGTCGGTGCGTGGGTGCCGACATGACGCCTCGCCTGAGCAGCGATCTGTCGCTTTGGCATACGCCGCAGCGACTTGATATAAGAGGAGAGAAGAAGGTGGACGATCGTGTTGATGTTGGGGTGCTCGGCGCAACGGGCGCTGTGGGCCAAAAGCTCCTCCGGCTACTGGACAAGCACCCTTGGTTCCGCCCGGGCGAAGTCTGTGGTTCCGGAGCCTCAGCGGGCAAAACCCTCGCCGACCGTATAGGAGCTGGCGCGGACTTGCTTTCGCCAGAGACGTTGGGGCTCCGGCTGCAAGCTCCCGACGGCCCGTGGACTTCGTCCATCCTGCTGTCGGCGTTGCCTTCGGAAGCCGCGCAGGAGTTAGAGGTCCAACTGGCGGAGGCCGGCCAT
>CAUZVZ010000001.1:0-68128 GCA_963583605.1 Gemmatimonadales bacterium UBA6960 | reverse complement strand
GATGCTTGGTCTTCACGTTCCGCGTCTGTGATCGGGATGTCCCACTCCACGGGCTCGGGTTCGACGCCCAAGTAACGCAGAAATTCGAAGTATTGTTCCTGCACGTGCTGAGGAGAGTGAGGGGGAATGCGCTCGTTCGTGAAGATCCAGTTACCGTCGTGTGCGCGTGCGTGGTCGAAGCCCAGCTTTCTCTTCGCCGGGAGCATGCCGACGATGACCCCCGCCTTGAGATAGACCTGGAGCGCCAGCGCGAGATCGAACCCTTGCCCTCGTACGTGGTGCGCGAGGTCGGCGAAGTTCGTCCAGGATCGTAATCCGCGCCGCCGCCTCTCGTAAACGATGAGCTCATCGACGGAGGGGTGTCCCTCGACGAGTGTCTTGGGAGTGGCCTGAATGATCCACGAAATCCGAACATCCGGCCAAGCGCGCCTCAGCGCGTTCGCCACTGGGAGCACGTGGACGACGTCACCGATGGCGCTCAGCATCACGATGCACACGCTGCGGAGGGGTCCGTTCTCTGGGGGCGTCATGATGCTTTTCCTTCGCCAAGAGATTGGTCTATCTCGTCGTTAGTCAGGTGCCCCTCTCCGTCGTTTTGGAAGTGCGGGCGCGTCCGTTCGAGTTTTCGGATTGAACGGGCCAGCCGCCGTCGAAGCTTTGCGGCATCCACAGGGACGCTCGGCCCCGCCACCCTGCACCCATCCAGGTCGAGGAGGATAGCATGGACGCACTGCGCTTCTCGTGCAATGAGGACGTTCTCGGCATTGAGATCCGGATGATGGACGCCCGCCCTCGCCAAGCGCGTGATCAACTCCGCGACGCAGGCCATTGCCTCCCGGCGTGCGTTCCCGCCCATGCGGCCACCAGAGGGGCCGTTCTCCCCGAACAGTACATCGGCGAGGGTGCGAGCGTGAGGCACCAGCTCAGTGACCAAATCGGCCCGGTAGAGAAGGCCGCCGGGATATACCGCAGCGGCCACGATTCGGGGTGTGGCGAAGCCCAAGTCCGCTACCCGGGCGCTGTTCTCCACTTCGATGAAGCTCCGAGGCGTCCCCGCCCGAAGGAAGCGATCGCCAAAGGGTCTCATGAGCCCGCCTCGGTAGTAACGCCGCACCACCCACGGCGGCCCCGTGCCGTTCGGATTCGTCAGGACCGGAACCGGCCCTCTCCCATGGAGCGCCGTGTCGGCCGAATCCCGCGCGGCTCCGTACAGGGATCCGTACGCCGAGACCGCTTGGCGGCTCCAGGACAGGGCTTCGGTGCGCGCAAGAATCTGGCCCCTCCCTACCGTCATCCATTCGAATCCTCGAGGACAGGATCGCTCCGAGACCGCTTTGGCCTCCCTCATCAGTGGTGCCCAACTCCGTATCGCTCGCCGGCCCGGCGGACGCGCTCCAGGACATCGGTGACCGCAATCCCCGACATTCGTCCGCGACGTGGCCCATAGTGGGCCGGGACACGGGCTTCGCCAGGATCCGTGAATCGATCCACGATCAGGTCTTGATACTTCTCGTAGGGGCCGACCCGCCAGGGATTGGTGTGGCCGAAGAGACCGATCACCGGAATCCCCATCGCATGGGCAATGTGGAGCGCTCCGGTGTCCGGGCTGATGATGAGATCACACCCGCGGATGCTCCAGATCAGTTGCCGCACGGAGTTGGACAGCGCCGACCTCGCGGCCCTCCCGTCATCCAAGATGGCCTGAGCGGTCGCCTGCTCCGCCTTCCCCGGCCCTCCCAGCAGAAGCACGTCGAATCCGAAATCGACCTCCAGCGAGCGCGCAAGCGACACGTATCGGTCGGTCGGCCAATCCTTCGCCGGGTTGGCCGTACCCAACACCAACCCGACGACTGTCGGCGCCGGGGAGGCAGAAAAAAAGGTCGCGGCTGCCGATTCCTCCTCCTCCGTAAGAGTGATGTCCCACACCAGCGGCTCCGGTCTTGCGACGCCCACGACATCCAGGAACTCCAAGAACAGGTCCTGCGTATGCCGCCACGCCCCTCCCGGTGTGTACTGGGTGTTGACGAACCGGACCCCGTCCCGCGTTCTGGAAGGGGCGAGGCCCACTCGTACCGGGGCGCCGGAGAAGTACGTCGGGAAGACGCTCTTGGCGTACCGTTGCATGTTCAATGTCAGTTCGCAGGAGGGTCTGGCGCGAAAGGTTCTCCAGAGATCGTATACGCCACGGGGGCCTCTTTCCGGCCGAAAGACGATGACTTCGTCCACGGCAGGGTGGTGCTGGAGGATCTGCGCGGGCACGGCCTGGGCGACCCAAACGATTTTGCGGGAGGGCCGGTCACGCTTGAGTGCCACCGCGACGGGTAATCCGTGAATGACGTCCCCAATGCCCGAGAGCAGTACGATACATACGCGATCGCCTCCGATGGCCTGGTCCTGGGCGCTCCGAGAGTCTTGGTCTCCGGTCCCTTGGACGTGGATCACGCTGTGGACTTCCCGGATGGCTCTAGTTGCATGAGGAAGAGTGAGGGGCCCTCGTGGTCCCGACCCTGAATCCGAATCCCAAAACGGTATGCACCGGGATCCGGAAAGATGACCTCTCGGAGGGGCATGACGATCCGAGTGCGGGCGGGCGGGCGGTCCGGGTCACGGCGATCGACCTCCGAGTGCCCCTGGATCGTCATGCTTTTTTGACCGGATGGCCCGGTCAAGTTCACCTCGAAGTCGTAATGGCCTATGTCGTCTCGGCTCCACTCCACAGCCATGACCAACACCATGTCGTGCTTGGCCGGGAACCCAGGAGTGGCGAGGTCATTGAAGACCCCGTGGACGTCGAGTTTCCCGTCCGCGGTTTCTTCAGCGTGGTCACAGACAAGAGCCAGTTGCAGTCGCATCAGCCCCATCCTCCCCCGCCGGGCGAGCGAATACTGACGATGTCGCCGGTCTGTGCGAAGAACGTAACTTTGGCCGGAAGCGGTTCTTCACGCCCGTCTCGGATGAGGACGTTTTGGCCGGGGCTCCCGTCGTGCCCGCCCCGTGTGCCTGAGGGCCTTCGTTCACGGCGTTCGGAGAGCAGCGTGACGGTTCCCTCACACAGTAGCTGTAGATCTCTGCGGAGGCCGTCCCCGCCCCGATGAGCCCCGGCACCCCCGCTCCCGGGCCTCAACGAATACTCGGTGATCCGGAAAGGATACGCGTGCTCGAGAGCTTCGATCGGCGTGTTTAGGGAGTTCGACATATGGGTGTGGACACCGGAAAGTCCATGCCCGGTCGGACCGGCGCCCATTCCTCCGCCAACGGTCTCGTAGTAAGCGAAATTGTCTCCGTTCCTGGGATCCACACCCCCGACAGTCGTGTTGTTCATCGTGCCCTGGGAGAGTGCAGGCATGAGGTCCGGAAGAGCGCTGGCGAACGCCCGGAAGAGGACATCGGTAATGCGCTGGCTCGTCTCGACGTTCCCGGCCGCAACGCTCGCGGGAGGACCGGCGTTCACGATGGAGTTTTCCGGAAGAATCAGCTTGACCATCGACATGGAGCCGCCTCCGGCCGGGAGCGATTCACCCAAGAGCGCTTCTACGACGCAGCGCACCGTGTACCTCGTGGCGGAGTCGGTGATGGCGCTCACGGCGTTGACCCCGCCCCTCACTTGAGGGCTGCTCCCCGTGAAGTCGACGTCGAGACCATCATCGCGCCGGGTGAGTTTCACCCGAATCGGGATGTCCACGGTTCCGAAACCGTCGTCCTCCATGAAGTCTTCGGCGCTGTACTCTCCCGGTTCGATGTGGGCGAGGCCGGCCTCCACGAGTCGATCCGCGTACCCGATCAACGCGTCCATGGCCGCTTGCGTCTCCTGTGTGCCTCTGCGTTCGACGACCTCCAACAGCCGGGACGCGCCCGTGTGTAGCGCTGCCAACTGGGCATCGAGGTCACCCCCCCGTTCGATCGGGGTTCGGACGTTCGCCAATATGAGGTTCCAGACCCCTTCTTGGCGTATGCCCTCCCGGTAGAGATGGACGGGCGGAATACGGAGACCCTCCTGATAGATTTCCTGGGCTAACGGCATCGATCCTGGGCTCATTCCTCCGACATCCGAGTGATGCGCCCTCGAGGCCACATAACCAAGCGGTGTGCCCCGGTCCGGGTCGTGGACCGGCGAGATCAGTGTGATGTCGGGAAGATGCGTGCCGCCCCGGAAGGGGTCGTTCAGGCAGACGACGTCACCCGCGTCGAGCGGGCCGAGTTCACTGAGCGCAGACTCCACGCTCATCGGCATCGCCCCCAGGTGGACCGGCATGTGGTCCCCCAACGCGATGGGTGCACCCATCGCCGAAAAGAGGGCGCAAGAGTAATCTCGACGCTCCTTGATGTTGGGTGAAAAGGAGGCTTGCCGGAGCGCGGCCCCCATTTCTTCCGTCAGAGCCGTGAAGAGGTGGCGAAAAACCTCAAGCGCTATGGCATCGGGCTCCTGCCGTTCGGTTGGACGACCATCAAGCATGGGTTACACTTACCGCTAAGTTAGCATCGCATACATTTGAAACCGCATACATTTGAATCGGATATTCTATCCGTTCACAAGGAATTCAGGGAGGTGTGAGTGCCCCAAGAGAAAATTTTCGCGCAGGCTCGTGACGAGTTGTTCAGCCACATTAATCGATGTGGCGTGCTGAGCGCCACGGATGATGACCGGACGGCGTGGATGAACGAGACCATCGACTATATCGGTGAGCGTTATCCGGATCTGGTAGATCCCGACCTCCAGGAGCTCCATGCGGTCGGCATCAGGTTCTGTCAGCCGGCGATCAATAATGTGCCAGCTGTCGCAGTGGCCGAGCCGGTCGCCGAGACTCCGACGGCAGTGTCTGAGCCAGTGGCTGAGACTCCGACGGCCTCCGGGGATACGCAGGAGCAGGACGGGAACGCCAACGCCAACGCCGCCTGACGTCTCCACCCAGAGGACTCTCATCCTCGACCATACGGCAGGAAGCTGAGCTTTCCCGCCGTTTTCCTTTAGATAGAGAAAAAGGGGCGTCTCCGGCACACTGCGCGGGAGTGCTGGCGAACCCTCCGGACGCACAGTATGTTGCCGCCCCAGTTGGCGGAGCAGATCAATAAGTGCCTCTCGGACGGGTGATGCGGACGCCTTTATGAGGGATCCTCAAGAAACGCAATTGTGGTGCTGAGTGCGTCGCGACGGCTCATGACCGGTTCCCACAATCAGGGAGGTGTGAAGGCGGAGAGTGCCCAAGGCCTCTCCTTGCCGGATGAGGAGGGACTGTTGGGCCCCTATTACGATGGAGGACGTCTTCCCTCTCCGTCCGGCGGATTTCTGATGGTCCTGGGAGTCCTGCCTGAAGATGACGGCTCGGGGCTGGTCCTCTTGGAGTGCACGGCCTCATCGCTTCGGTACCAGATGATTGTGCCCAAGGCCACGCGCACTGAGCGGAAGAAGGTGCGGGACATGATCGCTGAGGGCAGTGATCCGAAATGTCCGCGGCACCACGGGGAACTCTTGACGCGAATACACCACGACCTCACGTGTCCGAGGTGTGGTGTTCGCTATGCGAGGGCCAAGTAGCAGCCGGTGAGAGTCAGGGTGGTGATCCCCATCGGCCTCCAGTACATTGCGGCCTAGAGCCGTGCGCACTCTAGCTTAAGGAGCTTCGTCGCGATGGCAGAGGGATTCCTCAGCTCTGAAGAGTACGACGAACAGGCTCACCAGTTATACAACAGTGGAGATTACGAAGGGGCCCTCGAGATGCTCAAAGAGGGCCTCTCGCTGTATCCCAATGCCGTAGAACTCTGCGTGGGAATGGGCTATGCACGTCTGGCGCGGGAGGAATACGCGTGGGCGCGCAAAGCCTTCGACCGTGCGCTCGTCCTCGATCAGGGGCATGGGGACGCCTTGGTGGGGTTGGGCGAGACTCTCCTCCGTTTCGGGGAGCGCGACGCCGCGCTCGCACTTTTCGAGCGGGTCGCCGCGTTGGGGCTCGAAAACGACGTCGAGCTGATGCTCACGATGGGGCGGGCGCTTTATCGTGAGAGCCTCTATGCCGAAAGTCGTGATGTGTTCGCAAGGGCCTCTGCCGCCCGCCCGGACAGCGCTGAGGTCGCGGCATCGCTCGGCTACGCGCTCCATCGCCTGGGTGATGAGGTGGGTGCCGGGCGTCAGGTCCGAAGGTCCCTCCGTCTCGATCCCGATCTTTATGAGGCCAGAATCTACCTTGGCCATATCCTGTACGATCGGGGAGACTGGGAGGGGGCCCTCCGCGAGTTCGAGCGCGTCCCGCCGCTCAATCATTGGGACGCTTTGGCCGTGTGGCGCCTCATTGAGCTCAAGCGAGCTCTTTGGCAAGTGGAAGACGGGGACGAGCGGGTCGCGCCCTGGCAAAAGCGCTTGGACGAACTTGAGGCGCTTCATGATCCCATCGACCGCCTACTCGCTGAGGTCGAGGCACAGATCAACGGTGACGAGCGCTCACTGATCGATCCGAGTCAGCTCGAGCTCTTCGAGCGGGGTGAGCGAAGGGGTGCAACGGAGTCGCACGAGGTTCGCTTGGGCAATGGACACCTCTTCCGTGGCACTTGGGGCCATATCGTGCGCCAAATGCGAGATCAAGCTGGATTCTCCCACGAAACTCTGTCCCAGTACATGAGACGGCTGGCGGAGCGGTGGCACGAACAGCTCGGCGTGGAGATTCCCTTCGCTGATCCCGAGAGCTTTCTCGAGTCCGCCATCCGCGCCGGCGCCGTGTATCTCGAAGACTGACATCATGTCGCCGCCTGGAGATGTGCTCCAACGGTTCCTCGGGGCACTCATACAACAGATCGCAGCTACCCGACCGGAATATCTGACCGGTCCGTTCACGGTCGCGGAGATCTATCAGGATCTGGTTCCTTATCGATCCCACCGGGACTTGATCGGGGTCGAAATGAACGGGGACTACGAGGACGCACTCGCCCGGCTGCTCTCCGGAGAAGGCGACTATCTGCTGCTCGACTCCGAGGTGGCCCGGCGGGAGCTGCAGGAGGAACTCGCTGGCCCCAATCCCAACACCGCTCTGTTCCGGGAGTTTGCGGCGGTGGATGTCCGTCTACATCCGAGCCAAGTGCCCTTGGGCGCCGGGTCCGAATCCGAAGTGCGAGCTGAGGATTCTAAGGCGGACGCCATCGATGCCGATGGGGATGGAGAGAGCGCCGAAGACTGGTACGGAGAGCTGGAGGCCGAGTTCGGTGCCGAGCTGGAGGGGGAGCTGGAGTTGTCAGACCCAAGAAGGGCAAGCGAGGGTGGCGTGGTGGGCCACATCGAGACGATCACGGCTCCGCCTCTGGTGTCGCTTTCGGAGCAGGCGCCCGACGGAGCCGATTCGACGGCTGCCGACCCCAGTGACGGAGTGACGGTGTGTCACTGGTGCCGCGAGGCCCTTCCGGAGCGCGACTCCATCCATTTCTGTCCATTCTGCGGCAGTGACCTCCGCCCGTCCCCGTGCCGCGAGTGTGGCGAAGCGATGGAGGCCCGTTGGCAGTTCTGTGCTTCCTGTGGGGCCGGCGTGCGTGATTAGACGAATCGGAGCCATCGCCTTCCTGGCGGTCATGGGATGCGGGATCGAGCCGAAGGCGATTCCCGCACCGGTCGAGGAGGCCGATACGGGTCCGTACGCTGAGATCGTCGCTACTGCCCAAGTGGTTCAACTGTCCGGAGGCCGAGACGTGGAGCATATCGTCCCGCCCCACTTGGACATCGCGACAGGGGAATGGGTCCAGTTCGTAACGCTCGACCGCCGAGTACACGTGGTGTCCTTCGTGCCCGACTCGCTTTCTCCGGAGGCCCTTGAGTACTTGGCCGACACCGGGCAGCTCAAGGGCCCACCACTGCTCCAGCAGGGGAGTCGATTCCTGGTCGACTTCCGCGAGGCGCCTGCCGGTCGGTACGTTTTTTCGAGCGTCAGCCATGGAGACCCCGTCTTCGGCAGTGTGCGCGTGCGGGAGCTTCCTGCGGTTCGTTAGATTCATTCACAACGAGGCACACTACGCGGCGCGGCACACCGTACTCCTTCCACAGGCCTCTAGTATGGGAACACAAGGACACGCCAAGGACATCGTCGTTCTCTCGGGAAAGAGGACTCCCTTCGGAACCTTCGGTGGAAGCCTCAAGAGTTTTACCGCAACGGATCTTGCGGTTTTCTCGAGTCTCGCCGCGATCGAGGCCGCCGGCGTGGCGCCGGACCGGATCGATCACACCTTCGTCGGAAACGCCCTCCAAACCTCTTCGGACGCGATCTACCTCGCCCGCCACGTCGCGCTACGATCCGGCGTTCCCCAGGAAAGTCCGGCGCTGACCGTCAACAGGCTGTGTGGCTCGGGATTCGAGGCGATCGTCCAGGGAGCCAAGGAGATCCTTCTTGGTGGGGCTGACGTGACGCTGTGCGGTGGCACGGAGTCGATGAGTCAGGCGCCCCACGTCGTGCGCGGAGCACGTTGGGGACAGCTTCGCCTAGGACCCGCCGCACCCGCCTTCGAGGATATCCTCTGGGAGGCTCTCCGTGACTCCAACTGCGACATGACGATGGCTGAGACGGCGGAAGAGCTGGCAGAGCGTTACCACGTCACCCGTGAGGAGGCCGATGAGGTGGCGGTCCGCAGCCAGCAGCGCGCCAAGGCCGCGTGGGACGGCGGCCACTTTGCGGCCGAGATCGCCCCGGTCATGCTCAAGAGCCGAAAAGGGGAAGAGGAGTTCGCCCACGACGAGCACATGCGGCCCGACACGACCCTCGAAGCGCTGAGTGGGCTTCGCCCTTTCTTCAAAAAGGATGGTCTAGTGACGGCCGGCAACGCCAGCGGGATCGGTGACGGGGCAGCGAGCGCCCTGCTCGCGGGGGCTGATTGGGCCGAACAGCACGGGGTCGAGGCACTCGGCCGCATCGTGTCGTGGGGATTTGCCGGTGTTGAGCCGAGCGTCATGGGCATTGGCCCGGCGCCTGCCTCACGTCTGGCTCTCGAAAAGGCCGGGTTGACCCTGGACGACATGGACCTCGTGGAAGTGAACGAGGCGTTTGCAGGCCAATACATGGCGGTCGAGAAGGAGCTCGGACTCGATCCTGCGATCACCAACGTGAATGGGGGAGCGATCGCGATCACCCATCCACTCGCGGCATCCGGGGCGCGCATCACGATCCACCTTCTGCATGAGCTGCTGCGGCGCGGAGGCAAGTACGGCCTCGGAGCAGCGTGCATCGGTGGGGGGCAGGGGGGTGCGGTGGTCGTGGAGGCCTTTTAAGTGGACATTGAGAGGGTGGGCGTAGTTGGGTGCGGGCTCATGGGCAGCGGGATCGCCGAGGTCGCGGCGAAGGCGAATTTCGATGTCATCGTGCGGGAAATGAGTGAGGATCTGATCGAGGCCGGCCGGGACCGAATCCGAAAATCGCTCGGCCGAGCGGTAGAGAGAGAAAAACTCACGGGGGCCGACCGGGACGCCGCGTGGAGTCGTCTCCGTTTCTCCACTGAGCTCTCTGAGTTGGCGGACCGCGATCTCGTGATCGAGGCGATCGTGGAGGAGATCGGGAACAAGAACGAGCTGTTCTCAGCTCTGGATGATCTCTGTGGGCCTGAGGCCATCTTCGCCTCGAACACCTCATCTCTGACCATCACCGACATGGCGGCAGCCACCAAGAGGCCGGATCGGGTGGTTGGCCTCCACTTCTTCAATCCGGTCCCGGTGATGGAGCTCGTTGAGGTCGTGCGTACCATCGCTACGAGCGACGAAGTGTTCAGCGCAGCGTTTGCGTTCGCGGAGGCCCTGGGCAAGAAGCCGATCACGGCGAAGGACAACTCAGGCTTCGTGGTGAACCTGCTCCTGGTGCCCTATATGCTCGACGCCATCCGGCAACTCGAGCGCGGCGTGGCCTCGATGGAGGACATCGATCAGGCGATGACGCTGGGACTGGGTCATCCCATGGGTCCGTTCACCCTCTGCGACTTCGTCGGGATCGATACGGTCTATCGAATCTCGGAAATCATGTTCGAGGAGTATCGGGAGGCTCGATACGCACCGCCCCCGCTTCTGAAGCGGGTCGTCTCGATGGGGCGGTTCGGCAGAAAGACTGGTAAAGGGTTCTACGACTGGTCGGGGGAGCAGCCGACTCCACTGCCGCTCTGAGGGGGAACCCAGAAGGGTCTCTAGATCTTACCTCGGCGCTGACGGCGGCGTTCTCGCCGAATGGCGGCCTCGCGCTTCCGCTTCCGCTGGGCGCTCGGCTTCTCGTAGAAGCGACGCTTCCTGAGTTCTGAGTAGAGGCCCGAGCGCTGCACCTTCCGCTTGAAGCGGCGGAGCGCCCGTTCGAGGCTCTCGTTGTCTTGAATCGTTACTTCCAAGGAACAACAACTCCCTTCGTGTACGGTCGATTCCAAAAGAAAGAATCGATGATCAAATATCCGACCAAGACCCAAATAGTAGTGGCTATGGCCGCATCAGGGAAGCCTTCGTTCGCGGTGGAGGGTGTGCGTGTAGAGCACGTATTCCTCCCTGTGCGCCAGGAAGTCCTCGACCCAAACTTCGAACGGCGGCATGGGAATACGTGCCTCGATGTACTCGATGACGAGCATGCCCAGTTGTAACCGATCCTTGGCGCCAAAGTCTGCCAGTTGACCCTCGAGAATCGAGTCGACCGCTGCTTCGAAGCACCTGGGGTCCACGAGGGTGATGAAGTGGCACACCTGATCGAGCCGATAGGACTTGTAGAGGGACCGGAGTTCGACCGTGTCCAACCCCTCGGCGTCATCCAGATGTTCACCCAGATGCCCTTCAGCGGATGCGGAGAGTTCCTTCGAACTCTCCAGGAGCAGTTTCTTGAACCACCGACGGGTCCTGGGAGATTCGGGGGCCTCCTCTCCTTGCCGTGCGTGCAGAGCCGAAGAGAGCAACGCCCGGACGAGCGGACGTCCCAGGCCACGGGCCTTATGGTCAAGCTCCTCTTCAGACGCCTCGATGAAAATATCTGCGGTTCGCACCTCGTCTGACTCACCGTCACTATCCTGCGGGCGGAACGCGAGATGACCGTGCCACTGGTTGTCCCTTCCGACGAAGGTCACCAGAAAACACGACCAAGTTTCCTGTTCCCAGTCCAGAAATCCGAGCGATCGCCTGCGGAATCGGTCGATCAGTGCGTGTTCGGTCAAGTCGTCGGTATTCCAGGTCGCCAGGGCATGGGACTAAAATTGCTGTCCCGCCGCGATGCGGGCAAGCAAGACCCCTCCGTGTGGACGGCACTGTCGAGCTTCTTGCCAGGACCGTAAACATATTGTTATCGTGGATCAGCAGGACTAGAAAAAATTAAACATTACCGTATCGCAGAGCCTTTTGCAGACATCTGCGATTCGGGAAAGTCCCGGCAGGAATGCCGGGTTTTTTGCCTCGATACTTTCGGGGTCCGCCGATTGAGAAATCGACCGCCCATTCGGACAGTGAGGAGACATGGAGGGGACGACTTTCTCGCTTCACTCCGCAGCCCGGCCCGAAGCCATGGCCGATGTGCCCGGTGTCTGTGAACTTCCGCTGACCAGGGCCGTGGTCCATTACCGTGATCTTCACGAAGTGGATCCACCGGGGGGGCGTATCCAAGACATTGGACTAGCGCTCGTGCTCGAGGGTCGTTTTGCGTCATCTTCGGAAGTCCTGGATCTGGGAAGCTCCACAGTGAAGATGTTGGACCTGAGTTCTGAGCTCGTGGTTCTCGACTGGGTCTATGAGCCCACCCTGAAGCACGTCAATCGTCTGCTTATGGAAAGGGCTCGCGGAGACGACGAGGTGGACGCCGCTAGACTGCTGGGCGCCTACTCGTTTCAGATGGCCTTGAGTCTACTCGGTCGCCTCGGATACGGGCCACTCACCCGCCCCACGATTCTCAGGATCGGTTTTCGGGACATTTGCCGGGACCTGGATTTTCACGATGGCACCGCAGTCCGGATCGTCTTCGGGGAGCATCGGGTGGCGCGCGCACACCTCGACTATGACGCGAACTCTTTGGTGCTCAGTACACCCTCGCCAGAGCCGGACGCCATCCTCGAAGCCGGCGTGCTGGAAGCGTTTCCTCGCAGCGATGTACTGCGTCTCAGCGAGGCGCACAACGGTGGATCGGTGGACTACCAGGTCCGTCTTTCGTTCCCGGCCAGCCTGGCAGAGGCTCGTGGGGAGCTCCGAACAATCCGGCGGGGGTTAGGGGCATTGTTGGCACGCTTCGAGCCGGAGCGATTCCAGGGCCTTGAGCACCACCTCACCACTTTCGGAGCGCGAGACACCCTCTCCCAGCTCCACGTCCGAGAGCGGCGAACGAAGGTCGAGGCACTCCGCACGTGTCATGGAGTCAGTGGTGGTACCGTCCACTAGAATTTTCGGGATCGCGCCATGACCCTCACTCCTGAGCTCCGGTCACCTGGGAACCCGCTTGATTCGGTGGATCGTGGAGGTTCGCCGTCCAACACGGCCGTGCTGAAGATGCGGTACGAGGGGTATTGCCGGCACCAGGTGTCACGTATTTTGGAGCTCATCCTTAGGGAGGCGGTGAGGCCGCTTTACCGTCGCGCGCGGACTTTGGGCGACTGAGCAGGGCGTCCACGAGTCCAAAGATCCGATGTCCACTCTTCGCGCTTTCTGCCGCTGCCGCCATTCGAAGTCTGGTACGCCGACTATGAAAACAATCGTGTGGCTCATCGGGTGCAGGAGTGGAGCGCTCGCCTCTGGCTGAGCCGATGGAGCCGGTCGCGGTTGACGTCCGGCGAATCGAACACGAGGCGGAGCCGTGGCAAGGAACGCTGGAGGTGTACCGGGGCGACGATAGGTGGCGGGGGGTCATTCGGTCCCAGCGCGATCGAGAGGAAGGCCAATTCCGCACCGGCGAGATCTTCTGCGAGGATGACCTCCAAGACCTTCGTGATCGCTTCAGTTCGTTCACTGTGCCTACCATGAGCGCACTTCTGCGCTCGGCGGTTCCGTAAACTGAGTTTTTTTGCAAAAAACTCGATCGGCCTACAGATCAAGTTTCGCGGAATTGGTTCTCGTAAGTTCCCATCATAGTTGAATTTCCCTCCTCCGAAAACGCAAAACATGCAACTCCCTGGGGGTCGAGGAACAAATGATTTAGGGCCGACTACCTAATTCATAAGTAGTTGTTGTGCAACATCTTACAAAATTTCGTTGGGCGCACGACATTTCTAACAACAGGGTTGCGTCGGTCGGAAATCACGTGTACTATGCTTTCGCCTCGACGCTGTTGCTTTTCCTTGGCACTTTCGAAATTCACGATGCCTCAGTAGATGCTATCGGATAATTTCGTGAGTTTTCGAGCAACCTAAAACCTTAGGGGAAGTGCGCCCATGTGGGAGACTCGATCTATGCAGATTTCCGTCCAACTTCCCCACGACATAGCAGAGCAGGCCGAAGAGGTGCAGAAGGTCGACCCGGAGTTTTTGAGCCGGGTCGTGCTCTATGGTCTCACTCGCCGATCGATTTATCACGAGCTGCGTGAGCGCAGCCTGGACCAACCCTCCGACGGCCTACCCGCCGAACGCGCCACATAAAGGGCTTGACTCTCCCGGTGCACCTCAATAAGAACTAAGGGCAAGTAGGGCACGTGCTTGCACGCCGAAGGCCGGCGTGCGCGCCTTGCAGTGCCGGGAGGGAGGACATGAGCGACGCCCCGCCAAAAAATCCCCGAGAGGGCGACGGTGAATTGGCGAAACGCGTTCTCCGCGCGAAGTATCTGGACTACTGTTCCTCTCAAGTCGCTGAGCACCTACTTAGGCTTTCGCCAGACGAGATCTACGTACTTGCTCAAGAAGCACTTCGTGCCTACGGCCGGGAAAGTGAGCCCTCCTACGAACAGATGGTGCGACTGGCAACTGAGGGTGTCTCCCAACGCCTCACGCTTCCACTGTTCGAACAATGGGCCGATGAGTATGAGCGGGATCCAGCCCGGTACGACGATCAACTGATCGGTCTTTGGGAAAGCGAACTGGACGAGGCGACCTAGTCAGAAGGGTGCTCAGAAAGGGGGGCGGGTCGCCCTTCTAGAACGGCAGGTCGTCGTCCGGGTCGGAGATCGGTGCCGGCGGCGGAGAGCTGGGCTCGTCCTGATCGTTGCTGCCCCGGCCACCTCTACCTCCATCGGGGGTGGATCCGAGCATGACCATCTCGTTCACGACGATGTCGGTCCAGTATCTCTTCTGACCGTCCTTTTCTGTTTCTGAATGCTCGACACGCCCTTCGACGTAGAGTCGGTCACCCTTCTTGACCCATTGGTCGACGATATCGACGAGGCGGCCGAAGAAAGTCAGACGGTGCCACTCGGTCTTCTCCTTCTGTTGTCCTGAGCTGTCTTTCCACTGGCGGCTCGTGGCCAGGGACACCTTCGCCACTTGGCCACCCGAAGAGGTGGCTCGGACGTCCGGGTCGCTCCCCACGTTTCCGATGAGCATGACCTTGTTGAGGGACCGGCTCATTATCGTGCACTCCTTGGAGATCGCTATAGGGTCGCGCGCCATTTCGGCTGTGGGGCGCCACAAGGTACCAAGGGCTCCGAGCGGGCGCTATGGGCGGGTGGCGCCTCCCGAACGGCCCTCCTAGCTTTTGCTTGATGGCCCCCATTGGGGCGCCTTCCCACCATGGATCTGGCTGAGCTAGCGATGAGTGATTTTCAGTACATTCGAGTGGAGTGGGACGGGGAGTTGGCGATGGTCGTGATCGACCGGGCCGAGAAGCTCAACGCCCTGAATGCTGAGGTGGTTCGCGAGCTGGGGGACGTCTTCCGCGATCTCAAGGACGACGACGACGTCCTGGGAGTGATCCTGACTGGGGCGGGTGAGAAGGCCTTTGTCGCCGGGGCGGACATTGGCGAGCTCGCTCAGTTGACACCGCTCACCGGGATGACGGTCAGCCGAGAGGGGCAGCGAATTTTTACCGATATTGAGCGTTTTCCGAAGCCTGTACTGGCCGCAATCGGAGGGTACGCCTTGGGTGGCGGATGCGAGCTGGCTCTCGCGTGCCACCTCCGAGTCGCCAGCGAAAATGCCCGCTTTGGGCTTCCTGAGGTGGGGCTCGGCACCATACCCGGGTACGGCGGAACGATGAGGCTCGCCAGGGTCGTTGGGTTCGGTCTCGCCGTGGAGATGATCCTGACCGGCGCCATGGTCGACGCAGAGAGGGCTGAGCGGATCGGACTGGTGAGCGCCGTCTATCCCCAAGCGGCGCTTCTCGATCAGGCGAAGACGTTTATGCGCGGGATTACGAAGAACGGCCCGGTCGCTGTTCGGATGGCGTTGGAGTCCATTTACTTGGCGCAAAATTCAGCCCCCGCCGACGCCGCGAGCTTCGAATCCGCACTGTTCGGATTGCTCGCTTCCACGGCCGACATGAAAGAGGGAATGACGGCCTTTCTCGAGAAGCGCAAGGCGGCGTTCAAGGGCGAATAACCCGGGCTGGAGACGGGTGGTTGTAGGGCCCTCGCACCGTTAAATTTCCCCATGATTTCAAGACTTTTCCTGGCATCGCTTCCTTGCACCTGAGCGTGCTGAAAATTCGGCGTTTTCGCAACCTCGGTGACCAGGAGCTTTCCTTCCCTCCAGGGGGCGTGGCGGTCATCGGCTCGAACGCTCAAGGGAAGTCGAATCTGCTTGAGGCTATCTACTATCTGGAGACCTTCCGTTCGTTTCGGGGCGCTCGTATGGAGCACCTCATCGCATTTGGGGAGGATGTCTTCCGGGTGGCTGGTCGAGTGGTTACCACAGGCGACCCGGAGGGCTCTGGGACTGAGGTCGCTGCGGCGTATGAGGGATCGAGTCGTCGTCGTAAGGTGACGATCGACGGTGCGGAGCCGGAGCGCATCGGGGATGCGATCGGGAGGCTGGGTGCCGTGATCTTTTCGCCGGCCGATGTCGGCATCGTGAACGAGGGACCGTTCCGTCGTCGCCGATTCTTGGACGTGGCCCTTTCGCTGAACCATCCAGGATACCTGGTGGCTCTTCAGGCCTTCCGGCACGCGCTGGCGCAGCGGAACGCGGCCCTTCGCACGGATCAGCCCGTGGCGGTAGTGCGGGCGTGGGATGAGCCCCTCGCCAGGAGCGCGGCGACCGTGATGGGGGCTCGGCACCGATGGGTCGCCGAATGGCGGGACGCGTTCCGCGGGTACTACGAGGAGGTGAGTGGGGTGGACTCGGCGACGATGACGTACATGCCCAAGGTCTCCCTGGAGGACTGGCATGAGGATGGCATCTACCGGGTGTGCCGAGACGCTCTGGACGCTCGCTGGGCCGTCGATCTTCGGCGCAGAAGTACGAGTGCCGGACCGCATCGGGACGAACTCCTGCTCGCGCTCGTCGACGGCGAGAGTGAGATAGAAGTGAGGGAGTTCGGCTCTGGAGGGCAACGCCGGACCGTCGCGCTCGCTCTCCGGTTGGTAGAGGGTGATGCGATCCGCAAGGCGAGGGATAGTGCTCCGGTTCTCCTTCTCGACGACGCGTTCGCTGAGTTGGACGACGGTAGGAGAGAGAGGGTTCTTGGGCTGATGGGGCGAGGCCGCTTCGGTCAGGTCATCCTCACTGCGCCCAAGGAGAGCGACGTCCCCCTCCGGGGCGACGTGCTTCCTCGATGGGGCATCAACGATGGACGGATCTGCGCGTGAACAGGGCCGGTCCGACGCGGGTGGGGGATCTCCTCGATGGCGTTTTGGCGAAGCGCGGCGTCGGTGCGCAGATCCAAAGGATTGGTGCGCTCGACATCTGGTCGGGTGCGGTGGGGGAGAAAATTGCCGAAGTGACGAACGCGAGAACGGTGGCAGCGTCGACGCTGTTCGTTGAAGTGCGGAGCAGTGCCTGGCTCATGGAATTGAGCCTCATGAAGGAGGCTCTGTTGGAACGGGTCAATGCTGAGTTGGGAGGGGAGTGGACGATCGATCGGATCGTCCTGACGCTGATGGAGGGAGATGGATCGTAACCACCCGCGGGATGGTTCTCAGTCCTGACCCATAAAGGAGTGTGCTGTAAATGGCGAAGAGAGGCGACAAGAAAGAGGCCGACACGAAGACGAAAGGCGACTACACGGCCGGACAGATCACGGTACTCAAGGGGCTCGAGGCCGTTCGCAAGCGACCCGGAATGTACATCGGGTCGACGTCCGCCCGGGGACTGCACCACCTCGTTTACGAGGTTGTCGACAACTCCATCGACGAGGCGATGGCGGGCTTCTGTACGGAGGTGAGCGTCACGCTACGTGAGGATGGCTCCGTCGTGGTTCAGGACAATGGCCGGGGAATCCCGGTCGATATACACCCCGTAGAGGGTGTGCCCGGTGTGGAGGTCGCCATGACGACGCTCCATGCGGGCGGGAAGTTCGACAAGGACTCCTACAAGGTATCGGGCGGGCTCCATGGTGTCGGCGTAAGCGTTGTGAACGCGCTTTCGGAGTGGCTGGAGGTGGAGATCACGAGAGATGGCGGGCGGTACCATCAGCGCTACGTCAGGGGGATCAAGGACACGGAGCTCAAGACGCTTGGGAAGGCCAAGGGCAGCGGAACCCACGTGACCTTCATGCCGGACCCGGAGATTTTTACTGAGCTGGCGTACAACTTTGAGACGCTCAACAATCGTCTCCGTGAGCTCGCGTTCCTCAACAAGGGGCTGAAGATCGTACTCACCGACGAGCGGGATGGCGCCGAGGAGATCCATCAGTACGAGGGTGGACTCGCCTCATTCGTCGAGCATGTGCGGGGTAGCCGTCAGCCGCTTCACGAAAAGATCGTCTACTTCGAGGCCAGCCGTGAGGAGGCCGACATCGAAGTGGCCATGCAGTACGATGACGGCTTCAGCGAGCACACGCACACCTTCGTCAACAACATCAACACGCATGAGGGTGGGGCCCATCTGACGGGGCTCAAAGCCGCCCTTACGCGGACCATCAACGACTATGCCCGGCGGAACAAGCTGTTCAAGAAGGGGGAGGAAAGCTTGTCGGGCGACGACGTGCGCGAGGGCCTCACATGTATTCTCAGCGTGAAGGTCATGGAGCCCCAATTCGAGGGCCAGACCAAGACCAAGCTCGGGAACAGCGAGGTGCGGGGTGCCGTCGAAGCCGCCATCAATGAGTACCTCGGGATCTTCCTGGATGAGAATCCCAAGGCGGCCAGGTCGATCATCGAGAAGTCACTGTCGGCCGCGCGGGCTCGAGAGGCCGCCCGGAAAGCCAGGGATCTGGCTCGCAAGAAGAGTGCCCTCGAAGGAGGCGTTCTCCCGGGCAAGCTTGCGGACTGTTCCATCTCTGATCCAAGCCTGTGCGAGATCTACTTGGTCGAGGGAGACAGCGCCGGCGGAAGCGCGAAGCAGGGCAGGGACCGGTCCTTCCAGGCCATCCTGCCGCTCAAGGGCAAGATCCTGAACGTGGAGCGCGCACGGATCGACAAGATCCTCTCGAACGAAGAGATTCGGGCGATGATCACCGCCATCGGATGCGGCATCCGGGAGGACTTCAAGATCGACAAGGCGCGTTATCACAAAATCATCATCATGACCGACGCGGACGTGGACGGTGCTCACATCCGCACTCTCCTCCTCACCTTCTTCTTCCGGCAGATGAGGGACTTGATCGAGGAGGGCTACATCTACATCGCCCAGCCGCCGCTGTATCGCGTGGCGAAGGGGAAGAAGGAGCATTACGCGTACTCAGAGGAGGAGCGCGAGGACTTCATCAGCCGCCTGTCCAATGGGAAGGCCGACGGTGAGACGCGTGGCATTCATATCCAGCGCTACAAGGGCCTTGGAGAGATGAACCCGGACCAGCTCTGGCGCACGACCATGGACCCGGAGGCCCGGACGATCTACCAAGTGACGGTGGAAAGCGCGTCCGAGGCCGACCTGATCTTCAGTCAGTTGATGGGGGACGAAGTAGAGCCACGGCGGAGGTTCATTGAGGCCAACGCCAAGTACGTCAAGAATCTGGACGTGTAGGATATCCCGGTGACGGACCCCAAGCGCCTTAACATGCAGCAGTTGGTCTCGTACCTGGCGGAGAACGCCGGGCACTGGATCGAGAGTCAGCGTGCCCAGCACCGGGTGCATGCGGACCCCCTCCCTGACACGACCGTGGCCGCCCTCGGTGGCTTCTTCGAGCAGGAGACGCTGGATCGGGCGAGGATCAGGCACGTCGCCAGCATCGACAATCCTCCCTTCTACAGGGAGTTCGAAGAGGCCGGAGAGTCGTTTCCCTTAGACTTCAAGGTCTGGGCCGCCATCACGTTCGGGGACGTCATTCTCGTGAACGGCGAGCAGGTACCAGGGCCGCCGTCCCATTCGGTCGTCTTCCACGAGATGGTCCATGTGGTCCAGTATGATGTGCTCGGAATCCACGAGTTCGCCCGCCGGTACGTGGAGCCCTTCATACAGAACCGCTTCAACTACATGTCCATTCCGCTCGAAAGTGTCGCCTTCGACCTCCAAGGACGATTCGAGGAGTCGAGTGGATACCCGTTCTCGGCGGAGGCGGAGATTCGTTCGAGAATCGGTGCGCCGGGGCTTCCTTATGCCGGGAGTGGACGGGCTGACTAACGCCTAGCGCCCGGGTCGCCTTCAAACGGCGTCTGGACTCGGTCGTCGCTCACCCCACGACCCCGGCCCGGCCGGCCCGGCTCTTGCCAGGCATACCTTAGCCGAGCGGTCCCGTGATCCGAAGTACGTATACCGCGATGAGTCCCAACACGCCGATCACGGTCAGATAGTAGATCGTCGGCAAGATGGTCTTCCGCAGCGTGGCTCCTTCCCGTCCCAGCAGCCCCACGGTGGCCGACGCGGCGACCACGTTGTGGATTGCGATCATGTTACCCGCCGCCGCTCCCACGGCTTGGAGTGCCACGATCATCGCGCTCGACATGGCTAGGCGCGCCGCCACACCGTGCTGGAAGGCAGAGAACATGAGGTTGCTGACGGTGTTCGAGCCGGCGATGAAAGCCCCCAGGGCTCCAGTTACGCCCGCGAAGAGAGGCCAGACGCCCCCTACGGTGTCTGCGACCCAACCCGCCATTTCGAGCGGCATCGATTCGAGGCCCGAGCTGTTCACACCCGAATTGATGTAGACTCGGACCATGGGCACCGTGAATACCAGTACGATGCCAGCTCCCACGAGAACGCGCGTGGAGTCGACGAACGCCTTCCCGACGGCGGCCGCGCTCATGCGGTGCAGGAGCGCTGTGATCCCCACGACCGCGATCAGGAGCGTGCCCGGCAGATAGAAGGGTTGGGTGGAGGCGGTCACCGTCGTTCCGAAGATCTCCGCCCACTCGATGGTGAAGCTCCGCAGCATATCTCCAAACCATAACTCGGGATGGACATCGAACCAGGGGAATTCACGAAGGCGGCTCAGGACCAGGAGAATCGCTAACAAGAGGTACGGAATCCACGCCTTTCCGGCCGACATATCGGGGTGTTCTCCTTCGTCCTTCGAGCCGACCTCGAGATCACTCACCCACTCAGAGGGCCATTGGTTCGACGAAGGAAAATCCCAAGTGTCCTTCGGGAGGAGGAACCCCCTCCGTGCCGCGGTGGACACGACCGCGAGCCCGATCAGGCCTCCCAAAAGCGATGGGAACTCCGGCCCGATGAGCCATGCCGTAAGGAAGTAAGGAACGGTGAAGGCGAGACCACCGAACAGCGCAAACGGCACGATCGATAGCCCTTCGGTCCACGACTTCCGTGCGCCGAAGAAGCGGGTCATCATGACGACCATCAGGACGGGCATGATCGTGCCGGTAATCGCGTGCAGGCCAGCCGCTCTAACGGCCACGGCCCGGACGTATTCGGGCAACGTGACCCCCGCGGCAGCAATCGCGGCCGTGAACTCGGGGCTCACCACCCCGCCGTTGACACCCACCAGAATCGGCGTCCCCACCGCACCGAACGTCACCGCTGTGCTCTGGATCATCATGCCCAACATCACCGCGCCCGCCGCCGGGAAACCCATGGCAACCATGAGTGGCGCGGCGACAGCGGCGGGCGTCCCGAATCCTGCGGCACCTTCGATGAAGGATCCAAACAGCCAGGCGATGATGACGACTTGAACCCGGCGGTCATCGCTGATGTCGTGGAAGCTCCTCCGTATAGCTGTCACACCCCCCGACCGCTCGAGCGTGTTCAGGAGGAGGATGGCTCCGAAGATGATCAGGAGTAGGTCGAAAGTGGTAAAGAGCCCCTGAATGGTCGAAGCCGCCACGTCCACGACGGGCATGTTCCAGACGCCTAGGGCGATGACGACCGCCGTGACGTAGACGATCGGCATGGCCCACTTGGCTGGGATCCGGAAGCCCACGAGGAGGACTCCACCAAGAAGGATGGGCAGGGCGGCCAGCATGGCTAGGGTTGCAGGACTCACGGGGGCTCCTTTGCCTTTTGAGATCGGTCCCGGTCGGCGATCCGACCCGGGCGGTGCTCACACCCAACCTTCAACCGGCCCACGCCTTCGGACCGACCGGACAACATGAGGTGGGGAGAGGGATAGGAAAAGACCGCGTCCGGTTGCGGGGGAGGCGTGGGGTGGTGGTGTGGCTTGGCGGATGTCGGGGCGACCGCCTATCTTCGGGCTGGCGGCTCCCCGCCGTGAGCGTCTCCTCGCCCTTGGACAGGACGGCCCCATGGAGCACAATCCGGACGCACCCTGGTACCGCCGATTACACTGGCAGGTGCTGATGGCCATGGTCCTCGGTGCCTTGGTCGGAGGTGTATTCGGCGAGCCGATGGCCGACCGCGTGGGGTGGATCGGCGACCTGTTCATGAAGCTGCTCCGGATGATCATCGTTCCGCTGGTGCTGACGTCGATCATTTCGGGTGTGGCGTCGGTGGGCGGCGGCCGTGCCCTCGGGCGCTTGTTCAGCAAGACGCTGGGCTACTACGTGCTCTCGAGCTTCTTCGCGGCCTTCGTCGGGCTGATGATGGTCAACCTCATCCGTCCGGGGGTGGGGGCCAACCTGACAGGTACGGACCAGCAGGCGCTTCCCGAGCTATCCACGCCGGATTCGCCGATCCAACTTCTTCTGGACATCGTGCCGCAGAACGTCATCCAAGCCGCGGCCGGCGCCGATATGCTGGCGCTGATCTTCTTTTGCATCGTCTTCGGGGCCGCGCTCACGACGCTTCCGGACAAGACCCGGAAGCCGCTAGTCGAGTTCTTCGACGCGCTCTTCCACGCGATGATGAACCTCACGTCGGGCATCATCAAATTCCTCCCGATCGGGGTGTTCGCGTTGATCACCCGCATGGTCGCCACGACTGGCTTTGACGCCTTCCGGCCACTCGCGCTGTACGTGCTCACCATCGGGTCCGGAGTGACGATCCATTTCCTGGTGACCCTGCCGATCCTGCTGATCGTTCTCGGACGGATCTCTCCACGTATCCACTTCGCCAACATGCGTGAGCCGCTACTGATCGCCTTCTCGACCAGTTCCTCCGGGGCCACTTTGCCCGTCACCATGAAAGTGGTCGAGGAAAAGGTGGGCGTATCCAACAGGATCGCGTCCTTCACCTTGCCGATGGGGGCGACGGTCAATATGGACGGTACTGCGGTTTTCGAGTGCGCCGGCGCGCTCTTCATTGCGCAGGCCCTGGGATTCGATTTGACGATCATGCAACAAGCGATCGTCGTGTTGACTGCTCTCCTGGCGTCTATCGGTGCGGCGGCAGTGCCCTCGGCCGGACTCGTGGTGATCTTCATCGTGCTCGAGGCGATCGGCCTTCGTGGCCCGGACGTGAACGTGATCGTCGGCTCGATGCTCGCCATCGACCGGCCACTCGACATGTACCGGACCTCGGTCAACATCTTCAGCGACTCCTGCGGCGCGGCTATTATTGCGCGTTCGGAGGGCGAGACCGGGGTGGATACGGAGGTCCGGTAGACGTGTGGCGTGGGGTCGTGGGCCTATGTGGCGCGCAACCCGGGGGAGAGGTGATGCGGTGAAGTTGAGGGATCCTGCGAAGGGGCTGCTGCTGATCTTGGCGGTTTTTTTTGGAGTCACGGCTTGCTCCCAAGATGTCGAGCAGTCCATCGAACCGACGCCGGTCATCGCCATCGATCCGGTGTTGTGGGCTGCAATGTTCGACGAGGAGGACGCTCGCGGCTCGGGTGGGACGGGTATCGAATCCCTTCGCCAGGGCCTGATAGCGCCCGCCACCGAGCTTCAGCGGCTGGCGGTACGCGCCATCGGCCGCCTGGAGGATCCCGAACTGATCCCGATGACGTTTCCTCTCCTCTTCTCCGACGACGAGGCGGTACGTGCCGAAGCCGTCAACGCGCTAGGGCAGGCGGCGCTGGGAACGTTTGGTGACGATGTCGCGGATGTGCTTTTCGACTACCTGGTTCGTGAAGGCCAGGAGGGTCCCGCGGTACGCGGGGTGATCGGTCGGACCTTGGGGCGCCTGCGGTATGCCGATGCGAATCGCTTTCGGCGCGCCCAAGCAACGCTGATCGAGTTGACGCGCGACGGGAATGCGAACGCGCCGCTTGTGACCCCCCTGGGTGCCGCCATGGGCTTGGAATCGATGGCTCGCCGCGCCGGACAGGGCAGGATGTCGGAGGCGTCCGTCGAGAGACTTCGCGAGTTGGCCGCCCTTGGTCGTTTGGCCAACACCGCCGGGACCGGCAACGTCGCGGATCCCCTACGGCTCGGCGACGCGGCGCGTGTCCGCCGTGTGGCTATGATGGCCTTGTCCACGATCAGTGGGTTGGGATCGGACGTCCTCGAGGGCGCCATGCACGACCCGGATGCCGACGTCCGGCGTTTGGCCTCCATGGTCGTCGGGCGGAACCCCTCAGGGGAGGGACCTCCAGAACTCTTGATCGACGCGCTCGACGATCCGTCCCCACGGGTCCGCGCGGAAGCCGTGAGGGCTTATGCTGTGCGGGTTTCGGAGACCCAAGAGTGCCCGCTCCTCTTGAGCGCTGCCCGGGACGATGATCTCCATGTCGCTCTCACCGCCCTCGATCTCCTAGAACAGGTTTGCGAGGATCGGTCGATGCAGGACGAATTCCTCAGCGGCCTCGCCCTCGGCTTGGAGAATACCGGCCGGCTGGATTGGCACCGAGGCGCGCACGCCCTGGTGGCCCTGGCCACGGTGTCTCCCGATGTCGCGGCGCCTTTGGTGGACAACGCGTTGCGGAGTGCCAACCCATTCGTGCGAATGTATGCCGCGCGGGCAGCGGCCCGGATCGGAAACACCGACGTGCTCGAAGCTCTCGCGGCGGATCCGTCGCCCAACGTCCGTACGGTGGCCGTGCAGGACCTCTTCGGTCTCGCTGGCCACGGCACGGACAGGATGCTCGTCGCGCAACTCGAGCAGGACGACCCGCAACTTCTCTTGACGGTGGCGGAGCTTCTGGAAGGGACGACCAATGTGTCTGAGGCCCTGGGTCCGCTTGTCGCTGCGTTCGTACGGATTTCGGAGGCACAACGAGAGACAGCCCGGGACCCCCGCATGGCGCTTCTCGAGCGTATCAATGAGGTGGGGGGCGTCGAGCAGGCCACTGAATTGGAGTCGTACCTTAGTGATTACGATCCCGTCGTGGCTGCTCGAGTCGCCGGAATTCTGACCGATTGGACGGGTGAGACGCGGGTGGCTCAACCCGTTCCTCTCGCAAGACAAGCCCTTCCGTCGGTTACGGAGATCGAGCGGTTGGCGGGGACGCGTGTCGTTCTGGAGATGGAACGCGGGGGCGAAATCGAGATCCGACTTCTGGTCGAGCACGCCCCGATCAACGCCGCACGCTTCGAGCGGTTCGCGGCGTCCGGCTCCCTCGACGGCCTCACGTTTCACCGGGTCGTGACCAACTACGTTCTTCAGGGCGGCAGTCCGGGTGCCAACGAGTACACGGGCGCTTACGACTACACGAGGGATGAAATCGGCCTCGTTTCTCACTGGCGGGGGACGGTCGGTACGTCCACGCGAGGGCGTGACACTGGAGACGGACAGATTTTCATCAATCTGGTGGATAATCTCCAACTCGATCACGAATACACGGTTTTTGGAGAGGTCGTGAGCGGGATGGACGTAGCCGACCAGGTTGCGGAGGGCGACGTGATCGTGCGGGCCATGGTGGTTGTCGGGTGAGCTTCTGTTAGACGATCTCGGCGGTGGGATTGCCGGAGTTCCTTAGAAAGGTACCCCCGACCGCGTCGCAGAGAAGCTCCACCAATGGTGTCCCGGCGCGGAAGACCTTTACGAGCTCCTCGGGAAGCTTCGGATCGGTGACCACCTTCTGTGGGACTTTGGCTACGCCGATGAAATCCTTTCGCTTGAGATCCTCGACGAGGGGATGGTCGAGGTCGAATCCCCTGGGCGGCCACTTCAGCCGGTCACCCTCCAACACATAGGCGTCACGAAAGCGCTTGGCCCCCACCGTTCGTTTCCAGGCCTGCGGATCCTCGACGATCGCTTTGCGGATCTTCATCAGGCTGGGCGAGTCGGGATGCCACATGCCGGCACCGGCGAAGCATCCGCCACGATCTATGTGGAGGTAGTACCCGGGTGCGTGGGCGTCCTTTCCGAGCTCGTGCCGGAACTGGATGCCGATGGCGGTCTTGTACGGAGTCTTGTCCTTGGAAAACCGCGTATCTCGATGAATTCGAAACATCGAACCGCCGACCGTCCGCGGATCCGACCGGAGGTGTTCACTCAAGGTCTTCAGGTGGGCTCCGAAGTCGGTGATGAAGCGGATGGCGGGATCCCTCACATGGTCCTCGTACCGGTGCTTGTTCTGCTGGAACCACGCGCGCTCGTTGTTCTCCTTCAGGTCCTTCAAGAAGGTGAACGTCGCCTTCGTGAAGTAGGACATGGTGCGTCTCCTAGAAGGGTGATCGGAAAGGGGGCGGGTCGCGTTGCGGCTGCCACGGTCCACGGAGGGGGTCCTCCCTCAGGCGTCCAGAGGTTCGGCGCCCCAAGTTTGCCTCACGTCATCGGCGACCTCTTCGAATGGGAGGATGAACATCGCGTCGAACTGTTGACCGACGTCCTCATCGAGAAGGCTACGTACCGGGGATGTGGGGTGGTCCAGATCCCAATCTACCAAGGGTCCTGGGCCCTCTTCGAGGACTTGGAGGATTCGGAGGACCAGATAGGTATCGTCGAGTAAGCCGGGCAACCCGAGTGTCATCTCCGGCATGAGATCCACGGGGTGGAGAAAGTAACGGAAGACCCGATCGAGGACCGGTTGGAAGACGTGCGCCAGATTGCGCTCCTCGGCCCCCTGAGTGGCGGCCGCCAGAATGAGCGGGATGCTTTCGATGACTTCGAGCAAGACGGAGGCCGCGTCCTGAACCTCCGTAGCGGACGCCTCTGGCAGGCGGCCCTGAACGTAAGTCGCTAATTGATCCGTACCCCGAGCCTCGGCACTTTCGATGACGGCCTGGATCTCTTCCAGATTCACGGGGCCCCCCGCAGCGTCATCCTCTCCGGAGTCATCCCCCCGGTCGCCTTAGGACTCCAATCCCCGGCGTCGACGGGGAGCCTGTCATCGTTCAGCCGTTGGTAGAGCGCGGGAACTCGGGCCAGAATCACGGAATTGAGTTGCGCGATCGGCTCTGGAGTGTCTTGCCACGTGGTTACGGTGATGACTGGCGCGGGCGGTAGCCGCATCCCACCTACAAACACAGGGCCGCGCGACCCGCAGTGGTCGCACGGCCCTGTTGCTTCTCTCAGCGTAAACGCTGGCCGGAGGGTGGGGCTTAGTTCCTAATTCCCTCTGGCGACGCCCGTCGACCCACTCGGTGCCGGTCCCATGCCTCTGTAGAGGTGCTTCTGGACCCGCTTCCCTTCGTAAGTCTCCGTCGTGTAGATGTTTCCGTTAGAGTCGGTCGCAATGCTGTGCGCTCCGTAGAACTGACCGGGGGTGCGCCCGCCGTCGCCGAAGTTGTAGATGTACTCCATCCCTTCGCGCCTGACGACGTGGATCTTTTCGTTCATGCCGTCCACGACGTAAAGGAACGTTTGTTCTGGATCCGGTGAGAAGGCGACGTCCCACACGGCTCCGGCTCCCGCGGTGGCCCTCTCAATGAAGATCTCCTCCACGTACGTGCCGTCCGTCTGAAAGACCTGGATCCGATCCGACCCACGGTCGCAGACGTACACCAAGCCATCGGCAGAGGGATCGGCACAGTGTACTGGACCGCGGAATTGCTGAGTGGCCATGGTCGGGTCGTAGGCTCCGAGGTTGTCGTCACTCGGTACGTTGCCGTAGGCGCCCCAGAATCGCTTGAGGGTACCATCCGACGCGTCGATGACCGCGACACGCTTGTTCCCGTAGCCGTCGGCGAGGTACATCTCGTTGGCGCTGCCGTCGAACTGGATCTTGGCGACCCGTGAAAAGTGGTTCTCAGCGTTGCTGTTGGGCTGCGCGATGCCGGGCTCGCCCACTTGCATCAGGAACTCCCCGGCACGGCTGAACTTCAAGACGTGTGAGTCCCCGCCCCCATTCCCGCCGATCCAGACGTTGTCCATATGATCCACGACGATGCCGTGATTCGACGTCGGCCAGTCGTATCCTTCACCCGGCCCGCCCCAAGACTGAACCAAGTTGCCCTCGGCATCGAACTCGAGAACTGGCGGTGCCGGGAAGCAGCACTCCGCCGCGTTCGGCGGATCGAGTGCAGCCGGTATCTCGTTATTCCCAAGGTTCCCTCGGTGGATGATCCAGACGTGATCCCGCGAGTCCACCCCTAGGCCGATTGTTGAGCCCAGCAGCCAGTGATTCGGCAGCGGATTCGGCCAGAGTGGATCCACCTCGAACATCGGGGCCATCGATGGATCGGCGAGCGCTGGATCAGACGCCATATCGGTCGGCGCGCCCGCCCCGCCGCCACCACCACCACAGGCGGCACAAAAGACAACAAACGTAGCTGCTACGAAGTGCTTGGATGCCATCACATCTCTCCTTGGCTCAGGGTATCCTTCTGAGGGTGCGGTCATCGGCGGCCGGGCGCAAGTAGGGCCAGAAATCAGCCCCGCAGCCCCCGACCATTTTCGATTACATAACGGCGGTCAATCGGGCCTGACAACACCCACCGACCCACTCGGCGCTGGGCCCATTCCTCCGTAAACGAACTTCTGGACGCGCTTACCCTCGTAGGTTTCCGTCACGAAGATGTTGCCCTGTGAGTCCGTCGCGATGCTGTGTGCTCCGTAGAACTGGCCGGGCGTACGGCCGCCATCACCGAAGTTGTACACATACTCGAGCCCTTCACGCCTGATGATGTGGACCTTCTCGTTCGTGCCGTCCGCCATGTAGATGAACGTCTGGGCCGGGTCGGGAGAGAAGGCCACGTCCCACGCTGACCCAGAACCCCGGGTGTTTCCTTCGACGATGATTTCGGCAACGAAAGTCCCGTCCTTCTGGAACACTTGAATCCGATCCCCGGGGCGGTCACAGACGTACACATACCCATCATCGGTGGGGTCGGCACAGTGGACCGGATTGCGGAATTGCTGAGATGGGGGTGCGCTGGGATCGTAGGCTCCGAGGTTGTCGTCGCTCGGTACGTTGCCGTAGGCGCCCCAGAATCGCTTGAGGTCACCAGTTGTCGCGTCGATGACCGCCACCCGCTTGTTCCCGTAGCCGTCGGCGAGGTACATCTCGTTGGCCTCGGCGTCGAAGCTGAGCTTGGCCACCCGCGAAAAGTGGTTTTCGGCATTGCTGTTGGGCACCGCGTGGCCGGCTTCGCCCACCTGCATTAGGAAGTCGCCGGCGCGGCTGAACTTCAGGACGTGCGAGTCCGCCCCTCCGTTTCCGCCGATCCAGACGTTGTCCATGGGGTCGACGACGATGCCGTGATTCGATATCGGCCAATCATACCCCGCCCCCGGACCACCCCAGGACGCGACCAGTGTACCCTCAGCATCGAACTCGAGAACAGGCGGTGCCGGGAAGCAGCACGCCTCCGCGTTTGGCGGATCGAGTGCGGCCGGTATCTCGTTGTTCGCCAGGTTGCCCCTATGGATGATCCACACGTGATCGCGCGAGTCCACCGCTACGCCGATCGTCGAACCGAGCAGCCAATGATTCGGGAGCGGATTCGGCCACAGCGGATCCACCTCGAACAACGGAGCCATGGAGCCGTCGCTGACCGCCGGGTCGGATGCCATGTCTATCGGCGCACCACCACCACCACAGGCAACGCACAGAACGACAAAGGCAACGGTTACGAGGTGCTTGGACGGCATTGCATCGCTCCTTGGCTCAAGATTACCGCTGAGGGTGCGGTCAATGGGTGTTGTGCGCAAGGACAGCTGGGATCGGCCAGGGCTCTCCGCGCGGCATGCGTTCGTGGCCGTTGGCGCGGCTCACGCCTTAGAGCTCCGGTGCTTCCCCCTTACCCCGTAACGGAACGGGCCCCAATGACTCCACGACGTACTCGGATCCGAGCTGTAGCTGATCCATGAGCTTCGCAGACACAAGAAGTCTGTGACCGAGATCCTTACAGAGCGCTTGGATGCAGACGGTCGTGTTGAGCACATCCCCGTTATGGACGATCTCGCTCTTGATCTCACCGATCTGGGCGGTGATCACGTCGCCTGCATCTGGTCCTCAATCAGGAAGAACACTCGGATACAGCCCGCTTCCTCAATTCCGGCCTTCATCTTCCAGGAGAGGACGATCTCATCGCCGACGTATTGGTAGATCTCGGCGCTGGTCTCGGGAATTGGCTCGGACATCTCCGTGAAGTACTCATGGAGGAAGGCGAAGTACCGGTCCGGGTCCATCACATCAGCCAGAGAAGTCGAGCCCTTCAGGTCCAGGAACATGAAGATGCGCCGCTCTCGGTGGGGGTGGTGGTATCGCCCGGTCATGTACCCCAGCAGCACTCCGGGATCTAGGAGGCGGTCGAGGTGGACGAAGAAGAGTAGGAAGGCGATCAACGCGAACGCCTCTGCCAAGCCGAAGGCCGTCCCGGGACTGACCAGCCATTGAGCGTAGCCCTGCTACGTGAGGTCACCGAGGATTACGTCGAAGGTGTTGAGGGCTGTAACAGAGACGTAGATCACCGCCGTAATCGCCAGCGACTTCACCGCCAAATGTGGAAGAAAGCGAAGATCTCTGAGCCAGGTCCTGAGCAGGAACAATTCGGCAGTTCCGACGGAAAATCCGCCGACGAAGGGAACGATGAACGTTCCGGGCTGAATCGCCTCCCCGTGCACCAACGTGCGGCCTATCCAGAACGGAATCGCGGCCAGCCCGAGCTTCATCGAAGTCAGGAGCCGTCGTCGCGTGTAGGCCTTCATTGCAGGATCTCCATCCGCCGTCGCCGGCGGGCCAGGATGTCCATCCCCTCGGTGCCACTAGGCCATAGAGGCGTCAGTGGGTTAGCCCGTAGATGATGTAGTTCACACCGAGCCGATACGCGTCGTTCGTGGGATCGATTGCGAAGAGCCCCGAGGCGGACCATTCCCAGTACTCCGCCAGGTCTGAGTTGTGATTGGCCAAGACCATGACACGCTTCCTCGGATCGTTGTCCTCGAAGACGGCCATGTACCTCGGGTGCACGTTGACCGAGGGGTGGGGCACGTAGATGTCCTCCACGTAGAAGAACGTTCCGAAGATCGGGTGGGTATCGTCCAACTCGACCCACTCCCGCTCCGGAAGTGCTCGGATTAGCTGGGCGTCCATGTTGTTCCACTGGCCCGCCTCGAAGTCGTCGAAGATGAGGAAGCCGCCCTTGAGCAGGTATTGCCGGAGATTCAGGGCCCCCGCTTCGGAAATACTCCAGAAGCCGGGTTCCGAGATGTAGATAAGCGGGTGCTGGAAAATTCGAGGGTCCTCCAGCACGACCACATTACTCCCGCTCGTGTTGGGATCCAGGGTGGTGTACTCGGCGAGGATCGTCTGGATGTTGCGGTCGGCATCCGGGTAGTCATGGGACCACGACGAACGGCCGAATCCCCGAAACCCCGGCCCGCCGTACCGGATGCGAGTGAACGTGAACTTCCCGTTGTAGGGAATCTGGTAGAGTGGGTCGTCCTGGATCATCGCGATTGTGCCTGCCGCCCCTGCAGTTATGGAAGACACCAAAAGCACCCCTCCCCAGAGGTGGAGCGTTGGCCCGCCGACTTTGAGCACCGCTCAGGCGCCTCTCACGAAAGAGCGAGCTTCCGCCATGAGCTCTGACCACCGTTGGTCGTCTCGTTTCGGAACGAGCACCCATTCACGAAAAGACGCGGCCGGCCGGGGCGAACGCCGGGCCGACTCCGAGGTCGATCAACTCCTGAACCCCAGCCTGTGGCAGTTTTACGATGAGGTCTCCAGTCCGATGGTCGCAGGTTGCGAAGAACTCTCCCTCCACCCATTAGACACGGAAAGCCCATGACGGCTCCCTCGGTGGCCTCTCCGGAGGAGAGAAGGGGAGCGGCCGTCCCCTAAGTCCGTGGCTGCTGGCTTCAGATCCTTGGTCATCGCGCCCGCTCTTCCCCTTCGTGGTGGCCGTTGGTTGGTCCGGGCTGGCGTAGGCCGTCTATTGGTCCGGGTGAAGTTAGGGCCTAGCTACAGGAAGTGACACGTGAAGGTGATCCGCCGAAGCTACATGGTGGAGGCTTCGGAGGCCCATGAGCCGGGAGTGGGCCACCATCAGGTCATTCCTGGCCAGGCTCCGGCCTATGGTGCGAAGATCCATCGGCATGGACGTATCGGTCCTCGAGCTTGAAGTGGCGGGACGCCTCATTGATTGGAAGGCCCATCCGGAGGTAGTCCTCGGGCGTCCGTCCGAGATCCGTGACCACCGCCTCTCTGTCGAATAGGAAGTAGGTGCTGGCGCCGAGCCTCATGAGTGGATGCAGAGAGGTGTAGCCGTCGCTGAGTTCCGGGCTCTTAGCGTTTCCGGACGACAGGTAGAGGAGCCCGTAGATGCTGTAACCCGCGACAACCGGGATCAGCATGTGCTGCACGATTCGGGGCAGGCGGCGCTCATCTGTAACGCGACGCCAGAGCCACGTCGCGTAGGCGGAAAAGACGACCACTGTACCAAACACACCCAGCCCGATCGATGACCAAGTGCCCAAGCCCATGCTCTGATAGGCGTACATCGATCCACGGACCAGCACGAAAAGCGGTAGAGAAAGCGCGGCCAGCCATTTGACGGCGGGCCAACCCAAACGCCGCCCCCAACGCAATCCACCTCGCAGTCCGGCTCGCAGTCCGACACCCAATCCGCCGTCTCGACTTGGCGGCCCTCAGCCAAAGAAGCCTCTTGTCCATCCTCTTCTCCCCTGCACCCTTATCGGGTCATCCACCGCTAGGCGCCTTCACGTCCGATTCTCGAGGGGAGGCGCATTCCGCCGGTTGATGACATACCTTGGGCCGGCGGTCGGAGATCCTTGCCGCCCGGCTCGGGAGGCGATACGGATTCCCGTGGAGACCGTGCAACGATCAAGACCGAGGTTACGCTCATGATTAAAAAACAGACGCTTCGCTCACCTCTCCTTATGGGCTCGTTTTTTGCGAGCCTCGCTCTGGGTCTCGTTGTGGACCTCGTGCTGCCCGGGATGGCTTCGGCCGCCCAGGCAAGGGGGTTCGCTCAGGCTGGAGTGACCGCACTGGTCGGCGCTCGTATCTGGGACGGAACGGGTTCCGCGGCCATCCCGGACGGCATCATGCTGGTTCGGGATGGGCGGATCCAGTACGTGGGGCCGCGTAGCGCCATACCGGTCCCGGCTGGCGCGACGGTCGTGAACCTCAATGGCCGGACGATCATTCCGGGCCTGATCAACACGCACGGACACGTCGGTGGCACGTTGGGCCTAGAGGGCGGGCAGTACAATCGGAGCAATCTGATTCGACAGCTACGTCTCTATGCGGAGTACGGAATCACCACCGTGAACAGTTTGGGTGGTGACGAGCGGGAAGGGTTCGCGCTACGTGACGAGCAGTCGATGATCGGTCTCGACCGGGCTCGGATTCTCGTTGCGGGGGCCGTGGTGACCGGCTCGACCGTACGGGAGGCGCTCGCCCAGGTCCAGCAGAATGCGGACATGGGTGCCGACTGGATGAAGCTTCGTGTGGACGACAACCTGGGCGCTTCCGAGAAGATGTCCCCGGAGATCTACTCGGCCATTATCGACCGGAGTCACGATCTCGGCTTGCGGCTGGCCTCCCACCTCTTCTACTTGGACGACGCCAAGGCGCTCATGAGGGCAGGTACGGACTTCATTGCCCACAGCGTCCGGGACAGGGACGTCGACGACGAGTTCCTGGGGATGCTCGCCCAGAGCGGCATCTGCTATACGCCGACGCTGACCCGCGAGGTCTCCACATTCGTCTACGAGAGTCGCCCGGACTTCTTCGACGACCCGTTCTTCCTCTCGCACGCCGACCCGGGAGTGCTCGAACAGCTCCAGGAGCCGGACCGCCAAGCGAGATTCTCCAGGGCGCAGCCTTACAAGACAGCGCTACAGGTGGCTCTGAGGAACCTCAAGACGATCTCGGACGCTGGTCTACCCGTCGTGATGGGCACCGACACAGGGCCGGCTGCACGGTTCCAGGGCTATTTCGAGCACATGGAACTCGATCTCATGGCCGAGGCGGGGCTCACGCCGGAGCAGATCCTCCGGTCGGCGACCGGCGTGGCCGCCGAATGCCTCCGCTTGGACGACGAGATCGGGACGCTGCGGCCCAATCGGTGGGCTGACTTCATCGTTTTGACCGAGAATCCGTTGGTGGACATCCGGAATGCACACAGTATCGAGTCCGTGTGGATTGCGGGGGAGGCACTGCGATAGGGCGGGCGAGCGGCGCTTCCCACGAGATTGACAATCACTCAGAGCGTTCGCCTGCCCGCATTGATCAGCCGCACCGCTCTCTCGCCGCCGTGGATCGCACGGGGTCCACGGGGTCCATCGGAAGCCACCGGGGACGGGAAAGGGATGCGTAGCGCCTGCTGGAGAGACTCGGCGGCTCCGGCCCGGTCTCCAAGAATCAACTGGAGGGAGGCCATGTTGTAGGGCGCGTCATCCCTCACAATATCTGTACGGTAGCCATACAGGCTGCGGGTTCTTCCTCGCATCAAGCCTATTTTTGAAGGATTACCCTCGTACACGTCGGTGTCCAGAAAATACGGCAACCTTGCGGCTCAGCGGGGCTTTGGATCTATTCCGGCGCATCGACTCCGACCGGTCGGTTTTTCGTCCCGCCGCACGCGTATTTTCAGCCCAGGCTCATGGAAACGAAGCGCCCCACCAACCCGGCCGCCGAGGAGATTCTCGGGGGATATTTCCCAGTGTTGGACCACGGATTCGTCTCGCTCGTGGACTACATGGGCTCCGACGAGGACGTCGAGCGGGCCGCGCGGGTCAGCTATGGGTACGGGACTCGCAAGGTGAGCCAGACGCGCGGACTCATTCGCTACCTGCGTCGCCACCATCACACGACGCCCAGTGAGATGGTCGAGCTCAAGTTCCACTGTGCCATGCCGATGTTCGTGGCGCGCCAGTGGATACGGCACAGAACTGCCTCGGTCAATGAGTTGAGTGGCCGCTATTCGCTGATGCCCCTCCTCTTCTACAAACCCGAACCGGATCACTTCGCCCTGCAAAATTCGGACAATCGCCAAGGCCGCCGGCCCGACCCCGCCTCGACCGAGCTGTACAACCAGGCGATAGAGCGCTGGGACCGTGTGCGTGACGAAGCGTCCAGCGGGTACCGATGGATGGTCGAAGAGGAAGTGGCGCGCGAACTGGCCCGCATCGACCTGCCCCTTTCCACCTACACGCAGTGGTATTGGAAAATCGATCTCCACAACCTCTTCCACTTCCTGACGCTGCGGGCGGACCCGCACGCGCAGTGGGAGATACAGGAGTTCGCGCGAGTGATGGCCGGCATGCTCAAGAGGGTGGCCCCCCTCAGCTATGAAGCGTGGATCGACTACAATGTCCGCGCGCAGCCCATGAGCCGTGGAGAGATGGACGTTCTGAGACATTTGTTGGAGGCCGATGCGGAGGGCGTCCGGCCGCGGGAGGGAGGCGAGAGCCTCGCGTTGAAGGATTTTCAAAAGTTCGGCCTATCCGGACGTGAGGCCCGTGAGTTTGTCGAGAAGCTTCAGGCTACGGACGTCCCCGATTACGAACTCGACCTGACCCTCATGCGGCGAGCCGAGGACATGGCCGCCGAACTGGAGGAGGCGGTTCCCGGTGCATTTGAATAGTCGGCCTGGTGAACGCCGAGTGGCGAGGGTCTGTCCTTGCTTGGCCACCTCGTGCCTCGTCACCTTGGTCGGGGCCACTTTGGTCCTGCTGTCCCCCGCTCCGGCCTCGGCGCAGCTCGAGTCGCGATGGTTTCCGGACGTCGAGCCGTTTGCGTCCCTGATCGCCACTCCGCGCGAGGTACAAGTACGAGCCTCGTTCGTCTATGCGGAACGCCCCGGGAACCTGCTCGACGGAGACGGATACGGGGGACGAAACATCGAGGCGGAAGTTGCCGTCGGCCACATGCTCGGCCTGCTACGGCTCGACGATGGGTCGGCGGCGGGCCGGGCGATGACTCTGGGAATCGAAATGGGGATCTTCTCCCGCTTCTTCATGGAGGTGGCCCAGAAGGACCTCATCAATAGTGATTTTCGCATAGGCCTCCCCCTCTCGATCCGGATTGGTCCCTGGGAGTCCAGGCTGACGCTCCGGCATGTCAGTTCACATCTCGGGGATGATCACCTCGTGCGTTTTTTCAACGTGACCGCCTTGGGTGGCTTCGGGCAGACTTCGAAGGACGGGTTCGAGGGGATCGTGGCCCGCAGGGTCGGGGAGAGTGTGCGCCTCTACGCGGGGGGTGATTGGAACTTCCACACGAATGAGCAGATGTCCCAAGCCACGGCGCGCTTCGGGGGCGAATGGGAGCCGGTCCAGCCTGGAGAGGACAATGGCTACTGGCCGTTTTTCGCGAGCGACTTCGAGTACGGGAGCTTCTCTGAGCAGTTTGGGACCACTCTGGTCGGGGGCATGGTGTTGCGTGTGAGCGGGCAACGCTTCCGGCTGGAAGCCAGGGCTCGCTTCGGATCCACGCCAATGGGCCATTTTCGCCAGTCGAACGAGACGTTTTACGGTCTCGGCTTCGCGCTGGACCTTTAGGGTTTTTTGAGCGCCGACTGACGATGGAAAATTCTTTTCAGATCGCGGACGACCAGCGGGCCGCGGCGCGCCGGACGCTGACGACTCTTCTCATCATGGTGTCCGCACTCTTCGTTGGTTCAATCCTGTTTATGGTGGTGCGGGGTGACCAAAGCGCTCCCGAGGGAAGGCGGGTCTTGGCCGTGCTTCCGTTCCAGGGACTGGATCCGGCGGATGGATCGAGCCGGTACTCGGGGTTCGGTGAGGGGCTGGCGGCCTATTTCGGTCGTGCCGACCCGAATGTCCTGGGCGTGTTCGGACCGGCCAGCACGTCCCGGTACGTCGAGGCCGGGGCTGATCCTCTGGCGGTGGGGCAGACGCTCGCCGCCGACATGGTTCTGGTCGGGCGTGAGGTTCCCGGAGGCCTTTCCGCCACACTCGTCGTGGAGTTACTCCGCGTCGATGATGGTAGCAGCCTCTGGCGAAACGAGTTCGAGGCCGGCTCCGCGGAGGAAGAGGAAAGAAGATTGTTGCTGACGCGGGTGGCGACGGAGGTCACTGAGGCTCTGGACCTTCCCCGCTGAGGGTAGACGGAGTCGGCCGGCGCGAGTCGCATCATGACCCGGCCGGCCCGGCTCGACGCTGAGGGCTTTGGTGAGTTCGGGCTATTGACCGGTGACTACAGATCGCCCGCGGTGGCGATCTGTGTGTCGGTCCCGTAGCCGACGTGCTCGATGACGAGCACCACTCTCCGATTCTCCCAACCCCCCTCCGGCCCGCCCTGGCCAGGCGCGACGAGACGGCCCGCGTCCTCACCGTAGCTTACGGCCCTGACGAACTCCGGCGCGAAGTCCTCAGAATCGATCAGGTAACACTGGACCGCTTCGGCTCGGCGCTGACCGAGTGCGAGGTTGTACGTCGCTGAGCCGGATGGATCCGTGAATCCCTCGACGGTCAGAAGGGCATCCGGGTAGTACTCGCCCACCACACCGGCGAAGCGGTCGAGTACCGGGAGATCCTCCGGTCGCAAGTTCGCCTTGTCGAAGTCGAAATACACCGGCATGTCGAAGCGAACCGATGTTTCGAGCCGCTGCACGGTGACGTCGAACTCCCGTTCTAGCTGTGTGAGACCTCTGGCGAGCCCGTCCAACTGGGCCTCCAGTTGGGCCAACTGCGCTTGTGTGCGACGGTTCGAGTCGCCGCTGTTCTGCTCGATCTCAGCCCGAAGGGCGGCGATCTCCGTGTCGAACTGTTCCTGCCCTACGTGCGCGCACGCCGCCGTGAGGCCTGTAAGCGTTAAAGCGGCTCCCATGATCATGCGGGGCCGTAAACTGGTGCGCCTATCCATGTTCGATCCTCCCGTGATTAGATCCCAACCGGCAACCCACTGCTTGGGGTCACTAGGTGCAGGAAGGATGCCAAACTCCACGGACCCGTATTATGTCCGCTTTTGTCCGCCCGATGATGGTGCCCTCATTGAACCCAATTCGACGTCGTTTTTTCGGTGGACTGTGCTACCTGAGCGCCCTAAATTGACTCGCATGAATACACAAACGATGCCGCACCACGGCGAAATGATTTCGGCTTTTCTTTCGCGCGACGGGTCTTGCGACGGGGTGTTCTTCACCGGAGTGCGGACCACGGGCGTTTTCTGCCGCACCACGTGCCCCGCGAAGAAGCCTCGCGAGGAGAACGTCGAGTTCTTCTCGTCGACTCAAGCCGCCCTGCTCGCAGGCTTCAGGCCCTGCAAGAGGTGCTGGCCCATGGAGCCGTCGGGCCCCTCGCGGCCAGCTTGGCTCGGGGACCTCATGCGGGACTTCGATGCCGAGCCGGGGAGGCGCGCTGGACGGATCAAGAGCTTCGAGACCGGGGGCTGAGCCCGGAGCGTGTACGCCGTTGGTTTCAGTCCCACCATGGGATGAGATTTCACGCTTACGGGCGTGCCGATTGGGTATGGCGCTAGGACAGATCAAGCATGGATCCGGGGTGAGTCAAGCAGCGTTCCAAACGGGCTACGATTCCTTGAGTGGCTTCAACGAGGCGTTCAAGCGCTTCATGGGAGAAGCTCCCACCGCGCTGACCGATGCCAAAGTCGTCACGCTAATGCGGATCCCGACGCCCCTGGGGCCCATGGTCGCCGGGTCGGTCGATGACGCACTCTGCCTTCTCTGGTTTTCCGACCGACGGATGATCGAGACGCAGATCATTCGGCTGCAGAAGCACCTGGATTGCGTGTTCGTTCCCGGAGTGAGTGCCCTCTTCACCGAACTCACGTCCGAACTTGAGCGCTACTTCCGGGGGGACCTGACGGAGTTCAGTGTGCCGCTCCTCACCCCCGGCACTGAATTCCAGCGTCTCGTGTGGAGTCGGCTTCGAGCCATACCCTCGGGGACCACGCGGAGCTACGGAGGCATCGCCGCTGAGATCGGTCGCCCCACGGCGGTCAGGGCCGTCGCGCGAGCGAACGGGGATAATCGCATCGCCATCCTGATCCCATGCCACCGAGTGATCGGATCCGACGGGAAGTTGACGGGATACGGTGGGGGGCTGTGGCGCAAACAGCGCTTACTGGGGGTCGAACAAGGGGCGTAGCAACATTACTTTGCCAGCCTTGCTCGTCTAGTCGCTGGGGAAGAGCTGGTCGGTCTTGGCGGCCATGATGAAGTCGTTTTGGTGGAGACCACGGATTTTGTGGGTCCACCAGGTCACCGTGACTTTCCCCCACTCCGTCAGCAGCGCTGGGTGATGGCCCTCCTCCTCGGCCACACGCCCTACGGAGTTCGTAAAGGCGAGTGCTTTGGCGAAGTCCCCAAAGTCGAAATCCCGCTCGAGACGCTGAATGCCCTCTCGCTCCACGAGCGCCCATTCGGGGATATGCGTGTGTAGCGCTTGACTTTCCTCTGCCGTGACTCGCGGGGCCCCGCGCTGGCAGGCCTCACATTTCATGTGTTTCAGTTCGCCCATATCCGATCCGCCCTGGAAGGCTGTTGAAGAGCTCTGGCCTGGTTGAGGCTCAGTACGATCCTGAGAAAGAGAGGTACACCCGAGATGGCCTTTTGGACTCAGTCTGTGTGGCTTCTTGGGTGCGATCATTTGCACGGTCACTCGTCAGCGTCGATCTTGCCGCATGAAGATTGGCTACATCGATGGTCCGAGGCTGCGGCGGGCTCTCACCGCGGGCTGCTATTGGGCGCAGCAGCAGCGTGGAGAGCTTAACCGTATCAACGTGTTTCCTGTCCCTGACGGAGACACCGGGACCAACCTGTCCCTCACGCTGCAGGCGATCTCAGATCATCTCAGACAAAGCACTGAGAGATCAGTGGGTGTGGTGGCGCAGGAGGCGGCGCAGGCTGCCGTGATGGGGGCCCGCGGAAACTGCGGCATGATGCTGTCCCACTTTCTTCTGGGTTTCGCTCAGAGCCTCGAGGGTCAAACTCGGATGGATGCTTCGTCTTTCGGTGGCGCGCTGGAAGCCGGGGTCCAGACCCTCTCCGAGGCGCTCGAAGCCCCGGTGGAGGGTACGATTCTCACGGTCATGCGAGATACTGCCCGGGCTGTATCTGGCGCGGAAATCCAAGACATCGCCCCGCTAGCTGAGCATATGCTGGACCAGGCCCGTGACTCTTTGGAGCGGACCCCGGAGCTCCTGCCGGTGCTCTCCGCGGCGGGTGTCGTCGACGCGGGCGCGAAAGGCTTTGTGAGTCTCCTCGAAGGCGTCGTCATGTTTCTACGTGGGGATCCGTTGCCCATCGGAACCGATGCGGACTACACGGCCGGTCCCCCGGTCGTGAGCTCCATCGAATACCCGGATCGGGTCGAGCAATATCGGTTCTGCACCGAAGCCTTCGTCCGGGGCGATGACCTACCCGATCAGAAAGAGGTTCGCGGCAACTTACGCACCTGCGGTGACTCGATGATCGTGATCCGCTCCGATGACGTGCTCAAGGTTCATATCCACACGGATGAGCCCGAGGAGGTGTTCTCGTATCTCAAGGGTTTAGGGGAGTTAGTCACCCATAAAGCGGAGGACATGAAGGCTCAGTACGACGCAGTCGAGCGTGCTTCGGGCTCGCATCTCGCCCTCGCGCGCCGTCCTGTCGGCGTCCTCACGGACAGTGCTGCTGACCTTCCAGAGGAGATCATCCGCGCCCACGGTATACAGGTGGTCCCGATGATGTTGGTCGATGGTGACAACGTCTACAGGGACGGGGTGGACCTGACGGCGGAGCGGTTTCACAAGATGTTGGCCGCGCAGGAGCAGCTACCGACGACCTCGCAACCTCCACCCGCCTCGTTTCTGGAGGGGTTCAAGCGGGCGGCGGCAGATGCCGAGCAGGTGGTGTGTGTGATCGTGAGCTCGGCTCTCTCCGGCACCTACCGGTCCGCGGAAGCGGCCGCTGGCCAGGAGCCGGATCTGCCGATCCATCTCGCGGACTCTCGGGGAGCCTCTCTTCTTCAGGGGCTCTTGGTGCTGAAGGCCACTGAGATGGCGGAGATGGCCGTGCCCGCTGATGAGATCGTCGAGGAGCTGAGCCGCATCAGAGACCAGTCGGGCGTCATGTTCACGATTGAGACATTCGACCGCCTCTTGGCGTCCGGCAGGGTCAGCCGGAGCAAGGCATTCTTCGGAACTCTGTTGAACGTCAAACCCATCTTGGCCCTCGATCGAGAGGGCAAGGTGGTGCCCCGCGCCACTGCGGTGGGTAGAAAGCGCGTCATCATGGCACTCCTGGATGCCGTCGCGGAGGACATGGAGCGTGTTCCGGAGACGCTTCGCTTCGGCATCGTGCACGTCGGTATTCCGGAGATCGTGCCCGAAGTACGGGAGCTCCTGGTGGCCCGCTATGGGAACGTCGAAATCCTCAACGCGCCGATCACGCCTGTGCTCGCGACGCACCTCGGCATCGGGGCTTGGGGTCTCGCCTATATGGTGGAGGACTAGGGCAGAGCTTCTCCGATGGCCACGATCGAGTGCTCCGGCACGAGATGTAGATCGTCCTCGACCAGCCGCGCCGCCTCATGGAGGATGATGACGAGTATCCCCGGCGTCAGCCCCTCGTCCTGCCCGGGGATGTTGTACTCTTCACTCGGTGTGTGGAGAACGACTTGTCCTCGCCGAAGGCTGCGATCCGCGCACGTTCCAACCAAGCGCACCGTCGCCCATCCCGGGCGCGGTGCCCAGATGAGGTTCATCGGAGTTCGAAGTCTTTGTTCAGACGTCATAGTTTTCCGGGCTTCCGGCTCCTTCATCGCGTAGTTTTTGGCGGCCCCCGACCAGAAGATCATAAGTAGCCAACTGCGCCGCGGATAGTTCCGGCGGGAGTCCCACCACGAGCGCGCGGCCTCTCGTGCCTTGGGGTATGTGGAGCACCATTCGATCGGCGGGCGTGGGCGGCGCGTATGGGAGCCTGCGCCCGGTCGCATCAACCTCTATGGGCGTTCCGGCGACCGTCAGCTCAGCCACGCGGCATCCGAAGCGCTGCCAAGCCGTCAAGGGGTCGTCGCCGGCCTCGGCAATCGAGGGTGCGATATCGTTCTCGTAATACGCTACCGCCTCACCGTAGGCTTCCGGGTTGTCCGCCTTCATCTCACGAAGGCGCTTCCGATAGAACTCCCTCGGGTCCTTCGCGCCCGTCTGCACCAGCGCCTCTTCGAAGATCTGCTCAGCCCGGTCTTGCATTGCTTGATCCATGGCTCCAGAGTCGCCGTCTGCGGCAGGAGGGTCAACTGCGATCCTCCAGGTGTCGTGCCTCCTCGACCATGCGCACGAACTCTCTCCGGCATCCCTCTAGGTATGGGCCCACCGAACTACGGGCCGAGCGGAGAACCGCCGCCAGGTCTACGGAGCCGCAGTACTTCGAGTCGCGTAGTACCATGCCGAACGCCGCCACCTCAGTCGGTTCTTTGTAGCGCAATTTGACGAAGAGCATCTCCGGGCTGCCACGGAGCGAATCCTGCGCGCCGGTGCGCTGGTAGCGCGACTCGTCGAGGCCCCGAATGGGTGTGCTGGTGTCCACCCCCGTTGGAATGATCTCGTACAATGCGGTTACGGTGTGCCCCGCCCCCAGGTCTCCAGAGTCCTTCAGGTCGTCGTTGAAGTCCTCCGCTGCCAGAATACGATTTTCGTATCCGATCAAACGATATGCCTGGACACGGGCTGGATTGAATTCCACCTGAAGCTTCACGTCCTTCGCGATTATGTGAAGCGTGCCCCCGAATTCCTTGACCAGCACCTTCTGGGCTTCGTGCGCACTGTCTATGTAGGCGAAGTTGCCGTTTCCATGGTCCGCGATCTGCTCCATCTTCGCGTCCTGGAGGTTGCCGGTCCCGAAACTGAGCACCGTCAGGAAGGTCCCTTCATCCCGGCGTTGTTCGATCAAGCGTATCATCTCAGCGTCACTCGACGCTCCGACGTTGAAGTCGCCGTCGCTCGCCAGGATCACACGGTTGTTTCCGCCGTCCATGTGATGTCGCCGCGCCACGCCGTACGCCAGGCGTAGGCCGGTGCCCCCGGCCGTGACAGTGCTTCGAGGATGGTCTCCTTGTGCTCGCCGGATGTGGGATCGAGGACGAGCCCGCCGCCGCCAGCGTATACGACGATCGCCACGCGGTCTTGAGGCCGCATCTGGTTTACGAGCATGCGGAGGGCCGACTTCAGCAGCGGCAATTTGTTCGCGGGCTGCATGGAGCCGGGGACGTCCACGAGGAAAACGAGGTTGCTCGGGGAAGGTCCTCGGTATCGACCCGCCGGCCTTGAATCCCAATGCGCACGAGACGGTGGACGGGATTCCACGGGGCGGGTCCGACCTCCGTGTGAACCGAAAACGGATCGGGTCCATCGGGGTCGGGCATGTCGTAGCTGAAGTAGTTGATCAACTCCTCGATACGAACGGCGTCCGCCGGCGGAAGCTGCCCGTCACGGATGAAGCGGCGAACGTTGGAGTAGGACGCGCGGTCCACGTCGATTCCGAACGTGGAGAGCGGGTTGGCCCCCATAGCCATGAACTCGTTGTAGATCCGGTCGTAACCCTCACGCTGAAAATCTCCGTTGTACCGTCCGCGAAGCCTCTGTCCCGCTGGTAGCAGGCCGCGATTGGCCGGTCCCGACTGTCGCTGTTGGGCCTCAATGCGGCGCGAACTCTGGTAAAGCGCCCGTGGCAGGCCGGGGGCCACGGAAGCGTCGTCCGTTCTTACCTTCAACCGTTCAGCGTCCGCCCCTGCGGCACCGCCGATGACCTCAGCCGTGTCCCTCGCGTCCCTGTCGTCGGGTGATTCGGAGGGCGCCGGCAACTGGAGAGCGAAGTCCAGGGCAAGCGATTGGGCGCCCAGACTCACCCGCTTCGTCATCGGAGCGTACCCGATCAGATCGGTTCGAATTTCGACCTCCGACCCTGCGGACGCCGGAATCGTGAGTCGATACCGCCCGTCGTTCGCAGCCAGCGCGCTGAGGGTGAGGCCCTCCACGTAGATCTGTGCCCCCCCGAGCGGGGCTCCGGAGACGGCGTCGGTGATCGTACCCGACACCACCGTTGAATATGTGCCCACTCGGGCGGTGGCCGTCGAGTTGGTCGTCCGCGGCCCGTCTGAGATCAAGCCGGTGAGCATCGCCAAGAGAAGAAGGAAGGCGCGCATGGTGGTTCCTCTGAGTCGTGTCCTGTTGCAGGATCGAAGAAATCGGTCCCGTCAACCTAGAGGACGAACGGAGGCCTCACGTTTGCACATAGCTTCACATCGACAGCATCGATTCACACGACGGCATGCTGATTCACACCGAGTCGGCCTTGTCAGGCGCCCTCGGTCATGGAGTCCAAGAACTCCTGATTGGTCTCAGTCCGCGACATGCGCTCCAACAGAAACTCGATGGCTTCCGTGGGCGGGTTGTCGGACAGGAAGTTCCGGAGGAGGTGCACGCGGTTGAGTTCGTTGGAGGACAAGAGGAGCTCCTCTTTGCGGGTTCCCGACTTGTTGATGTCGATGGCCGGGAAGATTCGCTTGTCCGAGATGTGCCGGTCCAGGATCAACTCCATGTTTCCGGTGCCCTTGAACTCTTCGAAAATGACCTCGTCCATGCGGCTACCGGTGTCGACCAGAGCCGTGGCGATGATCGTCAAGGAGCCGCCTCCGTCGATGTTCCTCGCGGCTCCGAAAAATCGCTTGGGCTTGTGAAGTGCGTTCGCGTCCACGCCTCCGGAGAGAATTTTCCCCGAATGCGGCATCGTGGTGTTGTATGCGCGGGCGAGGCGGGTGATGGAGTCGAGCAGGATGACCACATCCTTCCCCGTCTCTACGAGACGCTTGGCCTTTTCCAACACCATATCGGCGACCTGCACATGCCGGCCTGCGGGTTCATCGAACGTTGACGAGATCACCTCCCCATCGACTTGCTCCTCCATGTCGGTAACCTCCTCAGGCCGCTCGTCGATGAGCAGCACAATGAGGTGCGTATCGGGGTGGTTCGTCGTGATGGCGTTCGCCATCCTCTGCAGCAACACCGTCTTTCCGGCCTTCGGTGGTGACACGATCAGACCGCGTTGGCCCATGCCGACCGGTGCGACGAGGTCCACGACCCGCATCGACAGGTCGGTGTCAACAATCTCCAACTTGAGCCGGTGTTCCGGATAGCAAGGACGCAAGTTGTCGAAAACGACCCTTTGCTTGGCGTTCTCCGGTGCGTCTCCGTTGATGATTTCGACCTTCAGCAGTGCGAGGTAGCGCTCTCCCTCCTTCGGGGGCCGGACCTGGCCGAGCACCGTGTCGCCGGTGCGGAGATCGAAGCGTTTGATCTGCGATGGACTGACATAGATGTCGTCCGGCCCGTACAGATAGTTCCAATCCTGTGAGCGCAGGAAACCGTAGCCCTCGGCCAAGATCTCCAAGACACCCTCGCCCCTGAGGACCACCTCGTCGTCGAGCAGGCTCTGTTCGATCCGGAAGATCAGATCCTGTGTGCGGAGCCCGACGTAGTTGGAGATCTTGAGTTCCTCCGCCATGTCGTGGAGGTCTCCAAGACTCTTGCTTCTCAACTGGGCGATATCCACGGACTACTCCAGGGCCTTACCCGCTAACGGTTGGATGGCTGATACGATGGGTCGGTGGCTGGAAGATTCACGGGGAGGGGCACGCCTGCGACCTGCAAGGAAGTGCGGTGAATTCCGCATTGGCGGAATACCTAGAAAGACATATGAAGCTTACGGGGAAGTTGATCCGATTGTAATGAGCGACACCGGGGGGGTCAAGAGTTTTTCTAACTTCCAACCCGAAGATCAGAGGGTTCTGAGAACGTCAATCTTGGCATTTGTCATCGGTCCCACACCGGATCCAAGACGGCTCTGATTTGACGGATTTAGGGGGAGCCTCGTGGGGCGAAAGATGTTTCCCGGAAAGGAGTTTCTCAACTTCCACAACAACAAGAACATTGACATTTTGGGCACCCCGAAAAACATTAGTTTACTTCTGGTTTTTTCGTAATTCTTCGGAGGTTATATGGGGCGGCACAACCGAGAGGGTAAGGGGGTGGACCAGCATGGGTACGAGTACCGGCTCAACTATCAGCCTGATTGGCTGCGGTTAGTCAAGGTCACACGTACCCTCGACAGTGGGCGCCAGTCCACCAAGACGCTCTTCCGAAACCCGACGTCCAGCAGGAGGGAGGAACCCTCCGAAAAGGTCCGCACGAGGATCGTTTCGGAGGGACAGGGACTGGACATGGAAGTTGTCGTGTTGGATCCCGCCGGATGCGTCCACCGGGTCCAGGTCACCTGCATGATCCCAACAGGGGACGGCGGCCTGGAGGAAGTGATCTACACGCTCGAGGACAGCGTACCGGCTCCCTGAGGCCGCAGGCCTTATCTTTGAGTCATGAACGGTTTCGTGTTGACCCCGGTCGAGTACTTGGGACGCTGGTCGATCAATAGCGTTCGATCGCTCGGAAAGGCCGGCTACCTCACCACCGGGGCGCTGCGCGCGCTCAGAAACGTCGAAATTTGGGGCCCGCGCGTGGTGACACAGCTGATCGGCGTGGGTGTGGCGTCCATTCCGATCGCGCTCTTCATCGCGACGTTCACGGGCATTGTGCTGGCGCTCCAAGCGTCGTACACGCTGACTGGCGCCGTCCCCATATACTTGGTGGGGACTATGGTGGGGAAGTCGATGATCCTCGAGTTGGGCCCGGTGCTCACCGGTCTCTCCCTGGCGGGACGGGTAGGCGCCAGCACGGCCGCCGAATTGGGGACCATGCGCGTCACCGAGTAGATCGACGCGCTGGAGACACTCGCGTACGATCCCTTGGCGTATCTGGTCGTGCCGCGCGTACTCGCCGGCGCGCTCATGTTTCCGGTCGTCATCGTGCTGGCCTCGGCGATGGGGATTCTGGCGGGGTGGTTGGCCTCGCTCACTCTACTCGACATGTCGACCGCCGACTTCGTCCGGGGCCTCCGGCTCTTCTTCCAGCCGTGGGACGTCCAGTTCGCGGCCATCAAGAGTCTGAGCTTCGGGATCATCGTGACCGGGGTAGGGTCGTTCTATGGGTTCCACGCGAAGGGTGGAGCGGGGGGCGTCGGGGTGGCCACGACCCGCGCGGTGGTCGTGTCGAGCATGCTGATCCTGGTTCTGGACGCGTTTTGGGCGGTAGTCCTGCTGTGAGCATCGTGCTCAGTGACGTCCGTCGGGCGTTCGGCAAGAACCGAGTCCTCCGGGGATTGGATCTCGCGGTCCAGGACGGGGAAACACTCAGCGTCATCGGGTTCTCCGGAGCCGGCAAGTCCGTGATTCTCAAGCACATTGTCGGCTTGATGCGCCCCGACTCTGGTGAGGTCGTGGTGGACGGCCAGAACCTCAGTGAACTCGACGTTGAGGAGCTCAACCAGCTTCGCCGTGACATCGGCTACGTTTTTCAGTTCGCCGCACTCTTCGACTCCATGAACATTGCCGACAATGTCGCGATGGGGCTTCGGCGCATCCCGGGGATGTATGAAGAGGAGATCGACTCCCGTGTGCGTGAGTGTCTGGGGCTTGTCGATCTGGATGGGATAGGAGACCGGTATCCGCCGGAGTTGTCCGGTGGGATGCTGAAGCGGGCCGGGCTCGCCCGGGCCATCACGACGAAGCCGAAGTATCTGCTTTATGATGAACCGACGACGGGATTGGATCCGGTCACCGTGACGGTAATCGACCGGCTGATCGTTCGGATGAAGGAGAAACTCGGTGTGACGGGTGTCGTCATCACGCACGATATAGAGAGTGCGTACCGGATTTCCGACCGGATTGCGATGCTCCACGACGGCCGTTTCCGGACTAGCGGGACCGTAGACGAGATCAAAGAGTCGAACGACCCCCTTCTCAGGTCGTTCATCGAGGGACGCCCTGAACTAGCGGCGCTTCATGAAGCGCCGCATGGAGTTGCTGGCCGGCGTTGTCGTGCTGCTCGGGATCGTGGTCGCGGTGTTCGGAACACTTTGGCTCCAGGGCAGGCGGTTCGGAAGCGTACAGACGGAAGTCCACGTCTTGATGACAGATGTCGGTCAGCTTTCCGTCGGCAATGTGGTGACGTCCCGAGGTGTGAACATCGGACGCGTCGGCAGCATCTCTCTCGAGGCGGGTGGCGACGCCGTCCGGGTCACGCTGCTGCTGGAAGGGGATGGGCTTGTGGCGGATGATGCGGTCGTGGTGATCGCTCCTGAGTCCCTGTTCGGGGATTGGCAGGCCGAGATCGTTTCGCGGTTCCGGTTTCCTCTGTACGATTACTATGAGATACCTGCCGACGAGCGGCTCCGCGACGGCGTTCGAGTGCTGGGGGGGTACATGCTTCCCGACCTCTCCCGCCTGACCGCCGTTGCTGATGAAGTCGCCCAGAATGTGGCGTCTCTCACGGATCGTTTCGACCGGGCGTTCGGAGAGGAGACCACGGGCCAGATCTCGCAGGCCATCGACAACATGGAGGAGTTCACAGCGACCCTTGCACGCCTGGTCGACGAGCAAAGTGACCAGTTTTTGGGAATCGCCGAAGACGTACGGACTTCGAGCACTGAGATCTCGTTGGTTCTGGGTACGGCCCGCCAGTCGCTGGAGCGGATCGATGCGTTGCTGGCTTCCGGTGACGTCGATTCGATCTTTGTGAACACGAGAGTCATCACCGCCGAGCTCCGCGGCGTCTCGGCGGACATCTCAGCGGCCTCGCAGAGTCTTTCCGGAACCCTGACTCTGGCGGACTCGACATTCCTTTCGCTGAATCGCATCACAAGCAGTCTCGAGGGTGGGGAGGGGTCGCTCGGACGACTGCTTTCCGATACCCTACTGGGGAGTCGCGCTGAGAACCTCGTCGAGGAGTTGAACCTTCTCATGGAGGATCTTCGAGCGAATCCGCAGAAGTACGTGCGCCTTTCGATTTTTTGATTGATACCCCCCGCTCTGTGACCAAACCGAAGGCGAGAATCGAACACAGCTCCGGCGGCGTAGTCGCTCGGCATATGGACGGCACCGTGCACGTGCTGTTGATCTGCGATCCATATGGCAAGTGGGGGCTACCGAAAGGCCATGTCGAGAATGGTGAGAGTTCCCGTGAGGCTGCATTGCGAGAGGTGCGTGAGGAAACCGGGCTGACGAATATCGATGCGGGTCCTTCGCTCGGCACCATCGACTGGTACTTCAAGTTCAAGGGTGACCTCGTGCACAAATTTTGCGACTACTTCCTGATGGCCTCCCCGAACGGAGACACGACCCCGAAAGTGTCGGAGGGGATCACCAAGTGTCTGTGGCTTCCCGTGAAGGAAGCGATCGTGACGGTGGCGTACGATAACGCCCGGGAGGTCGTGGTGCGTGCGGCGGACGTACTGAACTCGGGCGAAGCGGACGCATTGTTGTGACGGAGGGACGACTTCAGGTCTGGCAGGTCCTTCAGGCGGTGGTCGCGCTCCTCGTCTTCGGTGTGTTGCTCGTGAATGTGTGGGGACTGCTGAACCCGTTCGTCTTCTTCTGGATCCTGGTCGTTGTACTGCTTCCCTTTCGGGGAATGCCCGGGCACGGCCTGCTCGTTCTCGTGGCCGCCATCCTCACGCTTTACTGGCTGCTGGTTACCACGGGATTCCTGCTGGCTCCCTTTGTTCTCGGCTTCGGCTTCGCATACGTGCTCGACCCGCTCGTGGACGCGTTGGTGGAGCGCCGCGTGGGGCGGACCGCCGCGATCGTTTTATTGGCGTTGCCGGTGGTGGGGGCGGGAGCGGCGGCCGTTCTGTACGGGATCCCGGCGGCCGTGGGCCAAGTCGACGAGCTCGTCCAGGCCGCCCCCGAGTTGCTTGCGCGAGTTGGAGGATGGTACAGCGGGCTTCGAGAATTCCTCGTGGGCATTCCGGGCCTCGATGAAAATGCCATTCCCGATCTGGCGGCCCTGGATCCTGAGCAGATCGTCGCCCTCCTTCAGGAGCGCCGCGAGCGGTTGGTCAGCGGCGGATGGCGAGGTATTCTGGGGCTGGGCCGTGGTGTCGGGTCCGCCGCCACCGTGGCCGGGTACGTGATCCTGACACCGGTTCTCACGTTCTATCTTCTTCGCGACTATGACCGCATCCTCGCTTGGTTGCGGGGGCTCCTTCCGCGGGGCCGTGAAGCGGGGGTTGTGGAGTTCGCACGCGAGTACGACACGCTGCTCGCAAGGTATCTGCGCGGACAGTTGACGGTGGCGCTCATCCTCGGAGTCATGACCGGCACGCTGCTGTTCGTCGTGCGTTTTCAGTACCCCTTCCTCTTGGGAGCTCTGGCCGGAGTCATGGGGCTCATCCCCTTTCTGGGGCTGGTCCTCAGCATCATTCCTGCGGTGATCGTCGCCCTGGTCAGCGGCAGTGTGCTGGTGTCCCTGGTCAAGGTCGCCGTCGTCTACGGATCGGTTCAGATTTTGGAGGGGGCCGTCATCAGTCCCAGGATCGTCGGCGAGTCGGTAGGACTACATCCAGTTTGGATTGTCCTGGCGCTGTCCGTGGGAGGATTCTTCTTCGGATTCGTGGGACTGCTGATCGGCGTTCCACTGGCTGTGGGTGTCAAATTGTTGGCGGGTCGGGGACTGGAGCGGTACCGGCGCTCGGAGTTGTATGAGAGGACGGAGGAGAGTACCACGGGCTGATCTAGAGGTCCGCTGTACTTCCTCAGCAGGCCTCTCATTCGGTTGGATGTGGTTCGACCGGGGGTTATTCTTGGAGGCCGTTTCACCCGGCCATCTACCAAGCTCGCCCCTTTCAAGGACAGGTAGACTCCGCCCAACCTCAGGAACTACCATGGGTTAGGCAGGTGGAAGCGGGCCCGCCGCTGAGGTGCGGGCCAAGGTAATGCTCACTCCAGGAAAGTCGGACGATGTCTGAGCATCAGCACGAACAAGTCGTCATCATCGGATCAGGGCCGGCAGCTTGGACGGCTGCCATCTACGCGGCCCGTGCCGATCTTTCTCCCCTCGTCGTGGAGGGCGCCGGCAGCCGCACCATGGTTCCCGGAGGTCAACTCATGTTCACGACGGAGGTCGAGAACTACCCCGGCTTTCCGGAGGGCGTGACTGGCATCGACATGATGGCCGATTTCAAGGCGCAAGCAGTGCGCTTCAACACGCGTGTGATAACGGAGGACGTGGCTGAGGTGGACTTTTCGGTGCGCCCCCTCCGGCTGAAGACCCGCGGCGGCACGGATATCGAGAGCGACGCGGTGATCATCGCGACGGGGGCCAACGCCAATTGGATCGGCCTGGAAAACGAGGAGCGCCTCGCACAGAGCGGGGGCGGCGTGTCCGCGTGTGCGGTCTGCGACGGTGCGCTTCCCCACTTCCGGGACCAAGTGATCGCGATCGTCGGGGGGGGTGACAGCGCGATTGAGGACGCTCTCTACATGGCCAAGTTCGGCAAAGAGGTGGTCGTCATTCATCGGCGGGACGAGTTGCGGGCGTCCAAGATCATGCAGGAAAGGGCGTTCGCGGAAGAAAAGATTCGCTTCGAGTGGAACCAGACCGTGGTAGATATTTTGGGAGACGGCGTGATCACCAGTGTGCTACTTCGGGACACCGTTACCGGTGAGGAGCGGCAACTCGAAGTCGGCGGGTTGTTCGTCGCGATCGGGCACGATCCCAACACCGCTTTCTTGAACGGCCAAGTGGCGCTCAAGGAAAACGGCTTCGTCGAGACGGCCACATCATGGAGGACTGCCACGTCCGTTCCAGGGGTATTCGCCGCCGGCGATGTGATGGACGATTTCTTCAAGCAGGCCGTTACGGCGGCGGGGACCGGTTGTATGGCGGCCCTCGAGGCTGAGCGCTGGCTCACACATGGTGGACCGGCGGACGCAGCAGCCGGCTAGGCGCCCCCCCCCGGCTTGGCGGCTCCTCGGCTTGGCGGCCCAAGAAAGCGGTTGCCTAATAGTGCCCCGGTGTCTCGTCGAGTGTCCCGCCGCCGTCCACCACGATGGTCTGACCGGTGATGAACGGCGACTCCACAAGAAAGAGCACGGTGCGCGTCACGTCCTCGGGAGTTCCGGGTCTTTGGAGCGGCGTAGACTGGATTTCCCTCTCCACCGCCGCTTCAGACATGCTCTCCGGGGCGAGCACGAGGCCGGGGGCCACGGCGTTGACCCTCACTTCGGGCGCCAACGCCACGGCCTGGATTCGAGTGAGATGCACGAGCCCCGCTTTGGCGATCGAATGATGCGCGTACCGGACCCAGGGTTTCAGGCCCATGTGGTCCGCGACGTTCACGACCGCGCCCCTCGAGGAGCGAAGAAGGGGCGCGAATTCGCGTACCAGCAGGTGTGGACCCTTGAGGTTGACCCCCATGACGCGGTCCCACTCCTCCGACTCGATTTCGAGGAGCGAAGTGGAAATAAAAGTCGCTGCACTGTTGACGAGAACGTCCAGGCGTCCGAACCGCTCCCGGACGGCCTGCCCAATCCGCTCGACCGCCGAGGCGTCCGAAACGTCGCCCGGTGCCAAGAGGACTTCTCGACCCTGGCTGATGAGTTCCGCCTCGAGAGTTCTGGCGGGCGCCTCGGACGAGTGGTAGTTCACAACCATGTCATAGCCGGCATCGGCCAGGGCGAGCGTGATGGCACGTCCGGCGCGGACCGCACCACCTGTGACGAGAGCGACCGAAGACATGGGCTGGAAGCTACGACACGGTTCATGGTGGGCAAGCGAACTGAGACCCGCATACTGGAGACGAGCAAGATGGATTTGACGGGAAGGGCGTGTCTAGTGACCGGCGCCACCAAGGGCATCGGACGCGCCATAGCTGAGGCTCTTGCCGCGGCAGGAGCGGATGTGGTCGTCAGCGCGCGGACTTCGTCAAACGTCGAGCGCGTAGCCGGGGAAGTGGACGCCGATTCCGCCGGCCGGGTGGTCGGCATCGCCGCCGATGTGTCCCGGACTGAGGATTGCCTCCGCCTTGTCCGGGAGACGGTGGATGCCTTGGGCCGCCTGGACGTTCTGGTGAACAACGCCGGCGTGGGGGTCCTCCAGTCCATCGAGGATCTGTCCATCGAGGACTGGCAGACCCAGATCAATACGAATCTCAGGGGTGTGTACTGTTGTTCGAAGGCGGCTGTGCCGCACCTCAAGGCGACGGCGGGGTGGATCGTAAACATCGGATCTCTCGCTGGCCGAAACCCCTTCGCCGGCGGTAGCGGGTACAACGCGAGCAAGTTCGGGCTGGTAGGAATGACGGAGGCCATGATGCTTGATCTTCGGCACTCTGGAATCCGAGTGAGCATCGTAATGCCAGGGAGCGTGGACACGCGCTTCGGCGGGGACTATCCCGAAGGGGGACGTGCCTGGGCCTTGGGGGCGGACGATGTCGCCTCAGCCGTGCTCCATCTTCTTTCCTACCCGGACAACGCTCACGTCAGTCGGGTGGAGATGCGGCCGAGCCGCCCGCCGAAGAAGTAGGATAGATTTAGATCCACCCATCACGAATGAGGCAGCCATGCCGGACGGCTATCGTATAGAAAAAGACTCTCTCGGCGCGGTCCGCGTACCCACGGACGCGCTATACGGCGCGCAGACCCAGCGGGCGGTCGAGAACTTCCCTATCAGCGGCCAGCGCTTCGGGCGTGGCTTCATCCATGCGCTCGGCCTGCTGAAGAAGGCCGCAGCGATCACCAACAAGGAACTCGGCCACTTGGACGGGGAAATCGCCGAGGCCATCGCCGCGGCAGCGACGGAAGTGGCCGCGGGTGAGTGGGATGATGAGTTCGTTCTGGACATCTACCAGACCGGATCGGGCACTTCGACGAACATGAACGCCAATGAGGTCGTGGCTCACCGCGCCAACCAGATCGTCGGAGGCGACGGGTCGGTGCATCCCAATGATCATGTCAACTTTGGGCAGTCATCGAACGACGTCATTCCCTCTGCCATCCATATCGCGGCGCGTGTTGCGATGGAGCGAGAACTCATCCCGGCGCTTACCCATCTGAGGGACGCGCTCTCGGTGAAGGCCGAGGCGTTCGATCATGTCGTAAAGTCCGGACGGACCCACCTGATGGACGCCACCCCCGTACGGCTTGGCCAGCAGTTCGGTGGTTATGCCCACCAACTCACGAAGGGGATCGAGCGGGTTCATCGCGCCTCGGAGGAGCTGGCTGAGCTCGCGCTTGGCGGAACGGCCGTGGGCACCGGCATCAATACACACGCCGAGTTCGCCGCGCGCACCATCGCGCTGGTTTCAGGGGAGCTCGATGTGGAGTTCCGCGAGGCCGCGAATCACTTCGAAGCACAGGCAGCCAAGGACGCCGCTGTCAGCGCGGCGGGTGCACTGAATACGATTGCGACGAGTTTCTTCAAGATCGCCGATGACGTGAGATGGCTGGCGAGCGGACCGACGTCCGGAATTTCGGAGATCTGGCTTCCCGCGGTTCAGCCCGGCAGCTCCATCATGCCAGGAAAGGTGAATCCGGTGATGTGCGAAGCGATGATGATGGTGGCGGCGCGCGTAATGGGGAATCACGCTACCGTGACCATCGCGGGCCAGCGGGGCAATTTCGAGCTGAACGTGATGATGCCTGTACTCGCTCAAGCGCTGCTTGAGTCCATCACTTTGCTCTCCAACGTGGCGATGACGTTCGCGGATCGGTGTATCGCAGGTATCGAGGCCAATGAGCCGCGAGCGAAGGAGCTTCTCGAAAAGAACCCGTCCATCGCCACCGCGCTCAATCCCTACATCGGTTACGACAAGGCGACTGAGGTGGCCAAGGAGGCTGCTCGGGACGGACTTTCAGTCCGTGATGTGGTGGAAAAGAAGGGGCTGCTCGCGCCAGAGGAGATCGACGGGGCGCTCGACGTCCGGGCCATGACCGAACCGGGACTACCGGGCTCCTAGAAAAGAGTCACCCGACGCGCCGAGTTGGCCATTCGCAACAGCATCCCTTGCCTCGAGGGAGTAGTCACGGTGATGACGCAGCCAACGCGCCGGGCTAAGAGACGCTAAGACCGGCTCAGGCGCTGACGCAGCGCAAGCACTCTTCAAGTTGAAGTGGAGTCGCTTCTTCCCAAGCTCTTTGTTCGCGACTGGAGCAGGCACGCCACCGTGGGGGAGCACCCGCGTGACGGAGCCGTCCAAGTAGAGCGGGAAAGCCCAGGAGGTTCCGTAGCAAACCACTTGTACCAATTTCGGCCGGCTCTAGGCCTTGCCCGGTGCGTTCGGCTCAGTGATGCAGCGCCAAATCCGGTCGACGAGACCCATCCGCTCACTTACAGAGTCGGACCACATCGCGAGCTGAATCTGCTTCCGGTCGGAAACCGTCATGGATCAAACGATTTTTCGATGGCCCGGAAAGGTGTGCGAAAGAAGGAAAGAGAGGGCCTCCGCGTCCGGGGAGGGGTCTACGCGTACCTCGTGATTACCGGGCGTGCGCACCCGACGGCGGTCGGAGATGTCCAGAAAACCATCTGCGTGAACTCGAGTTCTCATGTCGATGAGGCATTTCGATCGAGAAAATTCCGTTGTGGTTAACGATCTGTTTACGACAAGTCCTGTGCCGTTTCGATTCCAAGAGCGCTCGCACATTGGATGTTGGTTGTAAATCGTTGTTTTACAACGTGTTATAGATATTTCACACGAATCGTGTGGCTCGACTACAGCCCCGCACGGTTGGGTAAATTGTGTTGAGTGCGGAAAAATACCCATGGTGAGGCCGGAAAGTTGGAAACAAATGAGGGTTCAATCACTGAGGCTTCGCTGGACAGCCGTGGAGGCGGCGGCCTATATTAAGCAGTGCGTACTGGGGGGCTCGTTTATTGAGCCAACACCCGTGAAGCCGGGACCGGCTCTTTCGTCCTACGTCACGCCCCGAAAGGGGAAGGCGGAATTCGAGAGGAGGTCACCTTAACAGTGTCCCTGGGCTTCAATAATTCCCCCCTGGTGCGTTTTCGAGAGGCCGGGACCCAAACGGTTCCGGCCTCTCGAAACATCTGAGGACCCTTTGATCCGTCCCGAGTGGGGAGGGCAGATGGGTAGCAGATCCACGTGGCTCGCCCTCGGTCTAGCTTTGATGACCGCCAGCTCCGCCTGTGCCCAGGAGGACGAGCACCTCGAAAAGGTGCGGCGGGTCCTGACCTCGACGCCCCTCTTCGACGGGCATAATGATCTTCCGTGGGCCATCCGTGAACAGGAGGGTGAGCCCCACAGCGTGCAGGCGTACGATCTGCGAGGGACCACTCCCGGCCACACCGACATCGCCCGTCTGCGAGCCGGGATGGTTGGGGCCCAATTCTGGTCGGTTTACGTCGACATGGAGTCGGTGGAGGTGGGCCCGGTGAGGGTTCAGCTGGAGCAGATCGACATCGCACGGCAAGTCATCCGTGAGTACCCTGATGTGTTCGAGCAAGCGTACACCGCTTCAGATGTGGAGCGGATTTTCCGATCGGGCAGGATCGGCTCGGTTCTCGGGATGGAGGGCGGCCACGCCATCGAGAACTCTCTCGGTGCGCTTCGGGCCTACTATGACTTGGGGGTGCGGTACATGACCCTCACGCATTCGGGCAACGCCGACTGGGCTGACTCGGCGACCGACGATCCGGAGCACGGGGGACTGACGGATTTCGGGAGGGAGGTGGTGCGGGAGATGAACCGCCTCGGGATGTTGGTGGACCTGTCACATACGTCCACCGAGACGATGAACGACGTCCTCGATATCGCCGAGGCCCCCGTGATCTTCTCCCATTCCGGAGCGCAGGGGCTGACCGCCCATCGAAGGAACGTCCCCGATCAGGTCCTCCAGCGCCTTTCGGAGAACGGGGGCGTGGTCATGGTGGTGTTCTATCCTTGGCACGTGTCGGAGGCGCTACGCACGTATGACGGTCCGGGAGACCCTCCATGGGCTACGCTCCTCGATGTGGCGGGTCATATCGAATACGTCCGCGATGTGGCTGGTCTCGACCACGTGGGTCTCGGTTCCGACTTCGACGGAATGGAGCCGGATCCCCCGCCCGAAGGTCTGGAGGACGTGTCGAAATTTCCCGAGCTCCTCGCTGAGCTGTCCCGACGCGGATGGGGCGAGGACGACCTCGCGAAGCTCGCCGGACGGAACGTCCTCCGTGCTTGGGCGGCGGCGGAGAGCGCGGCGGCGCGAATCCAGGAGCGACGCGGACCGTCCAACGCCACAATCGAGGAACTCGACGGACGGCCTTCAGCCCAGGACTAGTCCATCACAGTCCTCGGCACCCTGGGCAATGGCCGTAGAGCACGATGTCGTGCGAGTCCACCGCAAAACCCTCGGGCGCCAGCCGCTCCACGTCCTCCGGACAGGCAGCGACGTCGAACGCCAGCCCGCACCCCCGACACATGAAGTGGTGATGATGAGGCTTTCCGCACCGCTCGTAACGGGCCGGCTCGCCGGGCAACTCGACGGAGTGGATCCATCCCTCGTCCGCCAGAGAGTTGATGTTGCGGTAAACCGTGGCAATACCGAGGGACGGCACGAGCCTGCGGCCGGCCGCTAGAACTTCGTCGGTGCTCAGCGGTCTGCGTTCACGCGTGAAGATCTCACGTATGGCCCGCCGCTGCTTGGTGTCGCGTTCCACCAGAACCGGTCCTTGTCATTTCCAGAGTCGCACCCTTGGATCGGTGCTTTAGGTACCTCTTGATAATCGGTTATCGTTTAGCCATCATCAAGTGTGTCCCTTTTGGTTCCTCAGGGCGGGCCAGGAACGTGGAATCAGGAACGATCTGGAAAGACGTCCAGAACCCGCCGGATGGCTCGGTCGAGGGTCAGGTCACCGCTTGGTCCGGAGTTCTTCCGGCAATCTGCGCAGTGCACTGCCTGGTGATGCCCATTCTGGCTTCGACCCTTCCGTTCTTTGCGGCCACACACGCGTGGGAGGCTTGGCTTCTGGCTCTTTCGGGCGTGTTGGCGACGGTCGCCCTGGGGACTTCCTGGCGGCTTCCCGGCCGGTGGGTGGTCTGGGGCCTCGCCTCGCTGGGGTTCGCTGTTTGGATCGCCGCGCTCTCCGGATGGCTCGGCACATTGCCGGAGAGTCTCATGTCTCCGGTGGGTGGTGTGCTGGTCGCGAGCTCACTGTTTTGGAACGGACATCTGAGACACCAGGCCGTTTGCGGATCCTGCGCCTGCCCGGTGCACCCAGCGTAGACGCGAATTCCGCAACCGCAGCGGGTCCGATAGCCCAACAAGAGTTTTCAGAAATGTGTCTGCAGGGGGGTGGGTGAACACTTTACTCACTCGTTCTCCTAGTGATCGTGAATGAGATGGGTGCATGAAGAAGCCGAACTTCCCTTCGTTATTGTCCTTGTCCGCCTTGATCGTCGTCTCGACCGGTTGGTCGCCGGTTTCGACGGCGGGCCAGACTGAGTTTTCCTCCGACGCCAGGGAGAACCCGCCAGCGCCGGTGTCGCCGGCCACGATGGCACGCACAGATGATGGGAGAGTCACCGTTCGTGCGATCAGACTCACAGAGCCGCTTGATGTGGACGGGGTCCTCGATGAGGCGGCGTACGATGCGCCGCCGATCACCGGATTTCTCCAGACGGTTCCACTTGAGGGGGAGCCGGCGACGGAGAGGACGGACGCCTGGGTGTTCTTCGATGACGACAACATTTATCTCGTTTGCCGTTGTTGGGATTCGGCGCCGCCGGAGGAGTGGGTCGCTAACGAGATGAGACGCGACGGACAGCAGGTGCGAAATAACGACTTTTTCGGGGCGATCTTCGACACGTTCCACGATCGGCGCAACGGCTTCAACTTCTACACGAACCCGCTTGCTGCACGAGTCGACCAGTGGATCACAGACGAGGGGAGCCCGAACCGTGATTGGAACCCCGTCTGGTCCGTACGCACCGGCCGGTTCGAGGGGGGTTGGACGGCGGAAATGGCCATTCCTTTCAAGTCGCTCCGGTATCTGTCCGGAGAGGATCGGAGCTGGGGAATTCAGATGCGGCGCCAGATTCGGCGCAAAAACGAGGTTTCGCATCTCGCGTTCGTTCCGGCTTCAGCGGGTGGTACGACGGGCATCTTCCGCCTGTCGGCGGCGGCGGACCTAGTCGGCTTGGATCTGCCTCCGGCAGGTAAGAACATCGAAATCAAGCCGTATGCGACTTCGAATCTGACGACTGATCTCACTCAAACACCGGCGGTATCGAACGATACTGACGGGGACTTTGGTGGTGACATCAAGTACGGCATTACATCCAACATTACTGCGGACCTGACGTACAACACCGACTTCGCGCAGGTGGAGGTAGACGAGCGTCAGGTGAACCTGACCCGTTTCAGCTTGTCGTTCCCAGAGAAGAGAGAGTTCTTCCTTGAGGGCCGCGGGACCTTCGACTTTGGCCGGGCAGGTGGCGGCGGCGGGTTCGGCGGCGGTGGCGGTGGTGGTGGTGGTGCGGCGCCCCAAATCTTCTACTCTCGCCGGATTGGGCTGAGCGGCGGTGAGGCCGTTCCGATCCTCGGTGGTGGTCGGGTGACCGGCAAGTCGGGCCGGTTCGGGTTCGGGGCCATGAACCTCCAGACCGATCGCGTCGTGGGCGTTGCACCTGAGACCAATTTCAGCGTCGTGCGGGTCAAGCGGGATATTCTACGACGCAGCACCATCGGTGCGCTCTTCACGAATCGCTCAAAGTCGGTGGAGGTCGACGGTACCAACCAAGTGTACGGCGCCGACGGCAACTTCGCTTTTGGCCAGGACTTCAGCTTCGGCGGGTTCTACGCTCAGTCGCGGACACCGGGTCTGAACGACGCAAATGAGAGCTATGTGGGTCGGGCCAACTACGCGGGAGACCGATATGGGCTGCGTGGTGATTACACTGCCGTGGGTGACAATTTCAATCCCGAAGTCGGTCTGGTCCGCCGCGACAACTTCCGCCGGTATTCCACTTCGGCACGATTCAGCCCACGCCCGCAGTCCATCGAGTCGATACGCCAGTTCAGATTGGACGGCGGCTATCAGCGCATAGAAAACCTAGAGACCGGAGTGCTCGAGACCGAAGTCTGGAACGGTGGCTTCAACGTGGAGTTCGAGAGTAGCGACCAGGTCTCCGTTCGGAGCCACGTCAACTTCGAACGACTCGACGACCCACTACGGGTTTCCAGTGCCGTCTCGGTTCCCGTGGGAGATTACGACTTCAATAGCGTGACGTTTCAGTACTCGCTCGGTGCTCAGCGTAGGGCGTCGGGGTCTCTCTCGCTGGAGGTCGGCGAGTTCTATGACGGCACGATCAGGGCCGTACGGTTCCGCCAAGGGCGCATCGCAGTGCTCGATCAGTTCTCGTTGGAACCGAGCGTTTCGTTCAACGACGTGAAGCTGCCGGCTGGTGATTTCACCACGGCGGTGCTGGGCCTGCGTGCGGACTATGCGTTCACACCGTTGATGTATGTGGGAGGGTTGATCCAGTACGACTCCGACAGCGATTCGTTCAGCAGCAATTTACGGTTCCGCTGGGAGTATGCCCCAGGCAGCGAGTTCTTCGCGGTCTACACCGATGCGCGGACCACCGTGGGAAGCGGCTTCCCGGAGTTGGAGAACAGAGCCTTCGTTCTCAAGATCAACAGGCTCTTCCGGGTCTAGCGGATGAAAAACGCACACCTTCTTTCGTCGTTATCGTCGTTATCCGTCACCGTGGCCCTGTCCCTATCGAATCCGGTGTCGACGGCTGGGCAAGAAGGTTTGTCCTCGGATTCCAATCTCAACCCGCCACCGCCGGTGGCGCCGGCCACCATAGCGCGTACGGAACAGGGACGGGCCACGGTGCGTGCCATCAGGCTCACCGAGCCGCTGAGCATGGACGGGGTTCTGGACGAAGCCGTGTATGAGGCCAACTCGCCGGCTGACGGTTTCATCCAGACCGTTCCCCTGGAGGGTGAGCTCGTGTCGGAGAGGACCGAGGCGTGGGTCATGTATGACGACGAGAACATTTACCTGGCATGCCGTTGCTGGGACACTGCGCCGCCCGAAGAGTGGATCGCCAATGAAATGCGCCGCGACACGAATGGGTTGCGGCAAAACGACTTTTTTGGTGCGCTCTTCGACACGTTCCACGATCGTCGCAATGGCTTCAACTTCTATACGAATCCACTTGGGGCGCGGGCCGACCAGTGGATCACGGATGAGGGAAGTCCGAACACGGACTGGAATCCGGTCTGGTCGGTACGGACGGGCCGGTTCGAGGGTGGTTGGACTGTGGAAATGACCATTCCCTTCAAGTCGCTCCGGTATCTGTCCGGAGACGATCAGACCTGGGGGATCCAGATTCGCCGGTCAATTCGGCGTAAGAACGAGTTCGCGCATGTCACATTCGTTCCGGCCTCGACCGGCGGCGTGGCGAGTATCTTTCGGGTGTCAGCCGCAGCGGATTTGGTCGATCTGGATCTTCCTCCGGCAGGCAAGAACATTGAGATAAAGCCGTATGCGACCTCGAATCTGACGACCGATCTCACTCATACACCGGCCATAGAGAACGATGCGGACGGAGACATCGGTGTCGACTTCAAGTACGGAATCGCGGCCAACATCACTGCGGACCTGACGTACAACACCGACTTCGCGCAGGTGGAGGTGGACGAGCGTCAGGTGAACCTGACCCGTTTCAGCTTGTCGTTCCCCGAGAAGAGGGAGTTCTTTCTCGAGGGCCGCGGGACTTTCGACTTCGGCAGGTCGAGCGGCGGCGGTCGCGGTGGAGGCGGAGGTGGAGGCGGACAAGGGGGGGGCGCTGCGCCCACGGTTTTCTACTCCCGGCGGATCGGATTGAGCGGTGGCGAGGCCGTTCCGATCCTGGGTGGCGGTCGGGTGACGGGTAAGGTGGGTCGGCTCGGTTTCGGACTCATGAACCTCCAGACCGACCGCATCGTGGGTGTTACACCGGAGACCAATTTCAGCGTCGTGCGGGTCAAGCGGGATATTCTACGACGTAGCAGCATCGGTGCGCTCTTCACGAATCGGTCGAAGTCGACGGTGGTGGACGGCACCAACCAGGTGTACGGCGTCGACGGCAATTTCAACTTCGGCCAGGACGTCAGCTTCGGGGGTTTCTACACACAGTCGAGGACTCCCGGGATGAACGCCGACAACGAGAGCTATCTCGGGAGAGCCAACTATGGGGGCGACCGGTATGGGCTGACTGGGGAGCACCTCGTCATAGGAGATGAATTCAATCCAGAAGTCGGTCTCGTACGCCGTAAGAACTTCCGCCGGCATTCTTCTTCGGCGCGGTTCAGCCCGCGCCTCGCTTCGGTCGCGTCGATACGCCAGCTCAGGTTTCAAGGCGGCTATGAGCGAATCGAGAGTTTGGACGCGGGAGTGCTCGAGACGGAAGTCTGGAACGGTAGCTTCAATGTCGAACTCGAGAGCAGCGACCAGATCTCGGTGCAGGGGGCCGTCAACTTTGAGAGCCTCGATTCGCCTCTAAGAGTTTCGAGTGCCGTCTCGGTTCCGGTGGGAGACTACGACTTCAAGAGTGCCACGTTTCAGTACAGCATCGGTGCGCAGCGTCGGGTGTCCGGGTCTCTCTCGCTGGAGGTCGGCGAATTCTACGACGGCACGATCCGGAGCATAGGGTACAACCGAGGGCGCATCGCCGTGCTCGATCAGTTCTCTCTGGAGCCGAGCGTCTCGTTCAACGATGTGAAGCTGTCTGCCGGTGATTTCACGACCACCGTGCTGCGCCTGCGCGCCGACTACGCTTTCACGCCGCTGATGTTCGCGGGAGGGCTGATCCAGTACGACTCAGACAGCGACTCCTTCAGCAGCAATCTCCGTTTCCGTTGGGAGTATGCCCCCGGCAGCGAGTTCTTCGCGGTCTACACCGATGAGCGGACCACCGTGGGAAGCGGCTACCCGGAGCTCGAGAACAGGGCCTTCGTTCTGAAGATCAACAGGCTCCTACGGATCTAGTCCAACGGATATGGTCTGACGCATTTGGTCCAACGGCCTGACCCACTACCAACGGCCCAGAGGACTTGCCCGCTCGCTAAGGGAACCTGTATTCTCAGTGCTTCCCGCGAGGAATCCCGTAGTCGCGCATCCAGTCTGGAGGGCCCTACCTTGAAGGTGAGTGTACCGGTTGCTCTGGGCGCGGCACTAGTCCTGACGGGGGGCGCCGTAACCGGTCTGCGAGCTCAGGCACCCGCGACCTTCGTCGTCGAAAGCCCGACGATGGCGACGGGCAGGTTCATGCCTCGGGACTATTCCCCCGACGGGAGAAACCTCTCTCCGCCCCTCACGTGGAGCGGTCTCCCACCTGGAACGCGCCAGCTCGCCGTGATCTCTCAGGACTACGGCGCAGGACGTCCGCCACCGTGGGTGCATTGGATCATCTATAACATTCCCAGTAGTGCCCAGGGGCTCCCGGAGGGTATTCCATTCGACGCGGATCATCCGATGCCCACGGAGATCGCCGGGGCGGTCCAGGGAAACAATGGGTGGGGTCTGTCCGCCTACCGTGGCCCCGCTCCCCCGGCCGGCAGCGTGCATCACTATCACTTCGCCGTGTTTGCGCTCGATGAGGAGTTCGACTTGCCGCCGGGTCTCGATAGGGGCGAGCTCCTGCAGGCGATCGAGGGGCACGTGATCGGACAGGGGGATATGGTCACGCTGTATGAGCGGCAGCCCATGAGCGAGCGACCCGGATGACGCTACCCCCGAAAGATCCGCGCCCTGCCATCTCACGGAGGGATCTGCTCAAAACCGCTGGAGCGGCTGGAGCGGCAGCGCTGATTCCCGATGCTGTGGGCGCAGTGACGGAGGAAGCGCCGGCGCTGGCACCGTTGCTCGCTGGTCCGATGACGAATTTGACGGCCAGTGAGACCGAGATCCTGAGCGCGATGGTCGATCGACTGATCCCCACCGACGAGTTGGGCTCGGGTGCTCTCGACGCGGGTGTTCTCCAATACATCGATCGCGCCTTGAGCGAAGCTGAGTCCGATGCTGCTGAGGCGTATCGGTCGGGTCTGGCGGCCCTCGACCAGTACAGCCGCTACTCGCGAGGTGGCCCGTTCATCGACCTCTCTACGGTCGATCAGGACTCGGCGCTCATCGACGTCCAGATCGGGGCGGCGACCGGAGCGGGAGCGGGCTTCGTGGGCAGTTCCGCATCTTTCTTCAACATGGTGAAGAGCCACACCTGGCAGGGCATGTTCGGCGACCCCAAATACGGGGGCAACGTGGACTTCGCAGGATGGGACCTGATCAACTATCCGGGCATACGTTTGGCCGTGAGCCCGGAGGACCAGAGGAGCCTCGAAGCCGACCAGTTGGAACGGGCACGGCGATCTGCTTACGACTTTGGATTGTTCGAATGACGGCCACAATGTTGTTCGACCAGGGCTTTAGAGGGCGGTTGAAAGAGTACAGCGTCCCCACGGGAGGAATCTGAGGTCATGCCGACGCAGCTTGGAGAGACCGATGTCGTCATCGTGGGCATGGGTGCCGCAGGTGGTGTCGCCGCCTACCCGTTGGCGGAGGCCGGGCTGAACGTGGTGGGGCTCGAGGCCGGGACGTGGCTTGACCAGCGTGACTTTGCCCCCGACGAGATCCGAAACAACTATCGAGATTGGCCCATGCTGGTGAAGAAAACTGAGCTGGAGCGGCCTACGTCACGGGCGACGTCGGCTACCACGGCGACCCGCGTTGGCAGCCACCCCATGATGAACGCAGTGGGTGGGACCACTCTGCATTACTGGGCCCAGAGTTGGCGGCTCAACCCTTGGGACTTCAGTGTGGTGACCGAGACTGCGAGGCGTTACGGAGCGTCCAGGATTCCGGCCGGCTCCACCGTCGAGGACTGGCCGTTCGGATACGACGAGCTGGAGCCTTACTACGATCGGGTGGAACGTGAAGTGGGTATATCTGGGCAGGCCGGAAACGTTCGCGGGGACATCGACTTACGCGGGAATCGATTCGAGGGACCTCGACAGCGTGAGTTTCCCATGCCGCCGCTGCGCTGGACGGCCTTCCATGATCGCATGGCTGCGGCCGCTCGCACGTTGGGATGGGGTCCGTTCCCCGGCCCAGCCGCCGTCAACAGTGAGGCGTACGATAATCGTCCGGGATGCGGCTACCATGGGTTCTGCAACAAGGGTGGTTGTCCGGTCAACGCCAAGAACGCGACGCATATCACGACCATTCCCAGGGCCGTCGACACGGGCAACCTCAAGGTGGTCACGCGCGCGCACGTCACGACGCTCGAAGTGGGCTCGGACGGACGCGTGAGCGGGGTCAATTACGTCGTGGGAGGCAACGAATACTTCCAGCCGGCGAGGGTCGTGCTGGTTGCCTCCTACACCTATGAAAACGTGCGCCTGTTGCTCTTGTCGAAATCCCGCGCCTATCCCGACGGACTGTCGAACAATCATGGACAGGTGGGGCGGCACTATTTCAGTCATTACACGGGCGGGGGTGTGGGAGCGCTCTTTCCGTATGACCTCAAGGCGTGGTACGGCCTGCCAGCACAAGGCGTCGCAGTGGATGACTGGGCCGACGACAACTTCGACCACTCCGATTACGACTTCATCGGGGGGGGGAACCTCTGGGTCATGTCGGACCGCCGCCCCATTTCGGCAGCGGGAATGAACACGTACGGGCGAAGCCGGAATTGGGGATCCTCCTGGAAGCGATTCATCCGCGAAAACTCTGATCGAAGCCATGGCTCCTACATTCAGAAGACGACCCTGCCCTACGAGGACAACTACCTGGATTTGGACCCCCAGGTGACGGATCCTCTGGGTTTCCCAGTCATCCGCATCACCGGGCGGTACATGGACAACGAGCGTGCCATCGGCGCGTTCACACAGGATCGGATGGAGGAGTGGTATCGGGAGGCCGGGGCCGTCGAAGTCAACCGGGGCGGTCTCGGCAACGCCATGGGTGCTTCCACCCACGCGTACGGGGGTACGCGCATGGGCGACGATGCGGAGACCAACGTTGCCGATCGTTGGGGATTTTCGCACGAAGCGCCCAACCTGGGGGTCTTGGGCGCTTCAGTGATGGGCACCAGCGGAGCGCATAATCCCACCCTGACGAGTCAGGCACTCGCTTGGCGTACGGCGGAGCACCTCGTCGATAACTGGGGCGATATCGCCGAGTAGAACAAGCAGCCCCGTAAGGACAAGAAGAGGACAGGCTTTCTACGGCGTAACGTTGACCCTGACGTAAGCGTTGGTCCAGCAGCACTGGTCCTGCGTACCGCTGTCGGGCGCGGCAAAATTGTCCACCTGCGCTAGCATGACGTACTCACCCGGCGTCGTGAACGTGACGATCACGACGCCGGTGCTCTGCCCCCCCGAGAGCCGGGCAACCTGGGGTCCGGCGGGGGCGCGGGCGGGGTAGCGGGGGGGGGCGGAAGCACCTCCAGCGGCTATCGCCGCAGCAGTCCCAGGGTCCTCCTCCGGCTCGTCAGGGAGCGGGTTAGACTCGTGCCGCGTGTACTCCACCGGTGCGGGGCCCTGCAAAAGGGACCACACGACGCGAAGGGGTACGTCCACACTCCGGCTATCCTCCAGATCCCTCTCCGACGGGTCCATCACGTTGACCGACAGAGTGAGGGGAGATCCTACCGAGGCGGTGTGCCTTCGTTCTGCCATGATACCCGGGGGTCCCCGGCCCACGCCGGACTCCCCGTCGAAGGAAACGCTGGGGGTGACACTGCCATGAGGCCGGGGCATCCAGTCTAATTCATACGCCACCGCGCCGGTCCGGCCGGGCACCCTCGTAGTGTGGCCGTACTGCGTCGTAAGAGTCCACCAGACGCTCGTGTTCTCCATATCCGCCGGGAGAGTAACACTCCAGACTCCCCGGTGGCGTCCGGGAAAAAAGACCGTGGGTTGCACCCCGTCGAACTGTGCCTGGTCGAGGAAATTATTCTCTCCTAGGGGGATGTACAGCGTGTCCAGGTTGGTATTCACGTACCCGAACGAGAGGCTGAACGTCCCATCATCATTCGCGTACCAGCCCTCATTGAAAGGGGCAAGCGTGTTGTTTCCTGGAGTGGTCGGCTGCAGGGGCCAACGTCCATCAGACGCCCCAGGTACTACTACCTGGGCCTCAAGTACCGGCGGACCCATCAAGCCACCCCAAAGAAGCAGCGCGAGGGCCACTCCGCCCACGGTCCTACGAAACGGGTTCATCATGTACTCCTTCCTCAATGCTCAAAGGTCCTATCGGAGGCGGGACTGAAAGAAACGATGGGGATCGAAGGAGCCGCGGCTGCTCCGAAGCGTCCCTCGATCCCCATCAGTAACGATCCAGCATGTAGACCTTCCCGCGCGATTAATCCCTAGCGGCGATCCTTTCAGCTTCCTCCTTCATCTCCCTAGCCTCGACGAGCTCTTCGTAGCCTTCTTCATCGAGATGGGTCACCGCGATCCAAAAATGTGACATCTCGTCAGCGGTCCGCTGTCCGTAGTCGACCCATTGGTCCGGATCCGGGTTGTTTGGGTTGGCCGCCGTGTTGTCAAACCACTGCTTCATGATGAGGACCGCTCCGGCCGGGACGAGGGGCGCGGCGTCATCCTCGAAAATGTGGCTCTGGTGCCAGACGGCGCTCCAGTTGGAGATCATGCCGATGATCTCTGTCCGGTTGGTCTCCGGATAAAAGATTTCCAGGGACGCGGACCGCAACCGTAGATGCCCGTGCGGCTGGAAGCTGTCGATGCGGACCGGATGGTCGAACGAGACCATGCCTTCGGTCATGAACCCCGTGTTCGGCGGCAGGAGGAGCTCACGCTGACCCTCCATGAAGTTATAGCTGACCAAGTCCTGCTTGTACTCGTACTCGTAGTTCGCCGGATGGAGCCAGATGCCCAATTCGACCACATTGCCCTCGACCACGTCGTTCGCGGCAGTTGCCCCGAGCCCACCGGGGTACATGTGGATGCTCCAGGCGATATACGCATCTGCGGGCATCACCCGGCAAACGCCGTCGGGAATGATCTCACCGAGCTTGCCCATGGCGTACTCGGTTGCCCGGTCCCCCGTCCCCTGGAAGCTGCCGTCGTCCTGGAGGAGCTGGAAGGTGGAGTTGGCGTGGTGGACCACCGTCACGGCGTCTCCACGGGGCTTCACCTGAAGGGCCTTGATGCAGCGTTCCTGTCCCTGGCCCTCAGGCAGGCCCTGCATTTCGACGATGGGACTGTGCCACAAGTCGAGGCCGGCGGCCGGTACATCGATCGGTGTCGAGGGGGCGAGGATGTCCGGAGGACCGAACTCAGCCGCCAGCGACCATTCATCCGTGGCATGCAAGTCAGCTGGCGGCGGCATGTCGTCCGGATTGCCGAGCGGCGCTCCCTGGTCCACCCAGGCAACGATGGTGTTGATGTCTTCTTGAGAGAGACGCCAATCGTGCTGGAGCTCCTGGATGCCGACGTCGTTGTCGTAGTAATACGGCGGCATCAGGCGGTTCTCTACTTGGTCCTTGATGCGGCTTGAATACCGCCTGACGTCTTGGTAGGTCACGAGTTCCATCGGCGCGATTCCACCGGCTCGGTGGCAGACCTGGCAGTTCTCCTGGATGATCGACGCCACGTCCGCGGCGTAGGTGACGTCTGCGTCACCTTGCGAAGACGTGAAGTTGGCCTGGGCCTGCGCTGTACTCTGGAAGGCGAAGGTCGCGACGAGCGCCAAGAT